>NZ_JBEXUD010000003.1:218942-482951 GCF_040614215.1 Dactylosporangium sp. NPDC006015 | reverse complement strand
GCCGCAGGCCGTGCGACGGTCGGCCGCGCCAGCGTAGGGCGCCCGGGCGGCGACGAGCCGCGCACCGGGCGCGCGTCCGTGCCGGTGTCCGGCGCGTCCGGGTCGGCGTCGGTCGGGTCGGCGTCCGTCTCCGGTGCCGCCTCGGTGTCTGGCTCCGCCTCCGTGTCCGGGTCCGCGTCGGTGCCCGGCTCCTCCGCCGGCCGTGCGACGGTCGGCCGGGCCACCGTCGGCCGCGCGTCGGTGTCGATGGGTGCCGAGGGCTTCGGCGACGGTCCCGGCGGGCCGGGCGGTCCAGGCGGCCCGGGTGGCCCCGACGGTCCCGGTGGTGCCGGCGGCAGCGGCCCTGGCCGGGGCCGGAGCAGCAGCGCCAAGGCCAAGCGCCGGCGCCGCCGCAACATCGTCATCGCCGCGATCGCCTCGTTCATCATGATCGCCGGCATCGGCATGGTCGGCGGCACCTACTACTTCGACCAGGTCGGGCTGCCCGAGGACCTGGCCATGGAGCAGTCGACCACGATCTACTACGCCGACGGCGTCACCCCGATGGGCCGTATCGGCGACAAGAACCGCACGGTCATCCCGATCACCGAGATCCCGCCCGACGTGCAGCACGCCGTCGTCGCGGCCGAGGACAACAGCTTCTACACCAACGACGGCGTCGACTACAAAGGCGTCGTCCGCGCGGCGTGGAACAACGTGACCGGCGGCGACCGGCAGGGCGCCTCGACGATCAGCCAGCAGTACGCGCGCCACTGGGCCGATCTCGAGGGCGTCACCTACGCGCGGAAGCTGCGCGAGGCCGTCATCGCGCTGAAGCTCAACCAGGAGTTCGAGAAGGACAAGATCCTGGAGATGTACCTCAACATCGTCTACTTCGGGCGAGGGGCGTACGGCATCCAGGCGGCATCCATCGCGTACTTCAACAAGCCCGCGAAGGAACTGAGCATGGCCGAGGGCATGGTCCTGGCCGGCATCATCAAGAACCCCGAGGGCAACAACGCCAAGGGCAGCCCCTTCGATCCGAACATCGACAAGCAGCAGGCGACGGATCGGTTCAACTACATCAAGGGGCAGATGCTCTCGCTCAAGTTCGTGAAGCCCGAAGAGGCGGACACGAAGATGGCCTACCCGACGACGGTCATCGCGCCGGCCGTCGCACGGGCCAACGCGGTCAAGACGCAGGGCAGCATGGACAAGCCCGAGGGCCTGATCGTGCACCACGTGCTCGACGAGGTCGCGGCGCTCAAGGACCCGAAGACCAACGCCCCGCTGTATGAGAATGTCGACCCCGACGGCAGCAAGAACTTCGACAAGATCCGCAACGGTGGCCTGAAGATCGTCACGACCGTCGACCAGAAGCTGCAGCAGGCCGCGGTCCAGGAGGCGAGCCGCAACCCCGAGTCGCGGATCAACAAGTACCCGGGCAACCTGCAGGCCGCGCTCGTGGCCGTCGAGCCGGGCACCGGCGCGGTCAAGGCCTACTACGGCGGCGACAGCGGCAACGGCGGCGACTTCGCCGGCTACTACAACGACCCGGTGCTCAGCAACGGCGACGACAGCTGCTGCGGCGGACACCCGCCGGGCTCGACGTTCAAGGTCTACACCCTCGCCACCGGTCTGATGGCCGGCTACACGATCGACTCCTACTGGAACGGCGACTCGCCGCAGCAGTTCCCGGCCAGCGGCCGGACCGCGAAGAACCCGGTCAAGAACGCCGGTGAGGGCGCGGTCTCGTCGCCGAAGTGCAAGTCGGGCGACGGCAAGTGGTGCACCTTGGAAGAGGTCACCGTCATGTCGCTCAACGTGCCGTTCTTCGCGCTCGCCGAGAAGGTCGGCCCGGCGAAGGTGATCGACACCGCCCGCGCGGCCGGCATCACCGATATGTGGGCCAACGTCGACAACAAGTCCAAGAAGATCGACCTCGTGGCCAACAAGGGCTCCGACGTGTTCCCGAAGTACTTCAACACCGAGGTCGCCTTCGGTCAGTACCCGGTGACGGTGCTGGAGCACGCCGGCGGCATCGCCACGTTCGCCGCCCGCGGCGTCGCGGCGAAGACCCACTTCCTGAAGGAGGTGTGGGAGGACGGCAAGAAGACCTACGGCGAGGTGATCAACCCGAAGCGCATCCCGGGCTTCACCGACCAGATGGCCGACGATCTCAACACCGTCCTGCAGGGCGTGCCGAAGCACTACAACCTGAAGCTCAAGGACGGCCGCCAGATCGCCGGCAAGACCGGCACCTGGCAGCTCGGCCAGACCACCTCCAACGCGCACGCGTGGTTCGTCGGCTACACCGCCTACGACCCGGGCAAGAAGTCGCCGGGCCTGGCGACCGCGGTGTGGGTCGGCAACAAGGCCGAGGAGCAGAAGATCGTCGACAGCAGCGGCAGGGGCGTCATCGGCGGTAGCCTGCCCGGCCCGATCTGGCAGGACTTCATGGACAAGGCCGAGGCCATCATGAAGCAGCCGAAGATCAACTTCCCGGGCCCGAAGCACGTCGGCAACCAGGACGTCGGCACCGGCATCTCGCCGCAGCCGAGCCTCCCGGCCGAACCGAGCCTCCCGGGCGGTCCCGGCAACGGGAATGGCAACGGCAATGGGAACGGCAACGGCGGCAACCCCGGTGACACGCAGAGCCCGGGCCCGGGCGGCATCGGTGGCGGCATCTTCCCCACGCCGACACGAAGACGCTGATCAAGGTAGGCCGAAGATGTGCGGCCACGGTAGCGGCGGTATGTTCGCCGGGACCGTGGCCGCTGTCGTTTGGGGGGTGTCCGTTGGAAGCGGGCAGGCTGAAGGCCGTCCGGTGGGGGCTGCTCGCGCTGCTCGTGGCGCTGGTGGCCTACGCGCACTGGTGGTATGGCATCCGGCACCACTTCTACGACCTCAAGATCTACCGGCAGGCCGTCGACTGGTGGCTCGACGGGCACGACCTCTACACGTTCACCAAACCCGACATGACGCAGGGCGAGCTCGGCTTCACCTATCCGCCGTTCGGCGCGATGGCGCTGGTCCCCTTCGCGCTGCTGGCGAAGAACGCCGCCGTCACCGTGTACGCGATCCTCGCCTGTGCCGGCCTGCTGATCACCACGTACTGGCTCGTCGCCCCGGCGGCCCGCCGGCACGGCTGGTCGCTGCCCTTCGCGCTGGTGCTGTCGACCGTCGTGTTCACCACGCTCGAGCCGATCCGTGAAACGTTCAGCTTCGGCCAGATCAACGTGCTGCTGATCGTGCTCATCCTCGCCGACCTGCTGGTGTTGCTGCCGCGGCGGAGCCGGTGGGCGGGTGTGCTCATCGGGCTCGCCGCCGCCATCAAGCTCACCCCGGCGATCTTCATCGTGTATCTGCTGGTCAGCCGCCGGTACCGGGCGGGAATCACGGCGATCGTCAGCGCCGCCGCCGCCACGTTGCTGGCCGCCGCGGTCGCGCCCCGCGCCTCGTGGGACTTCTGGACCGACACGCTGTGGAAGGGCGAGGGGATCGGCAAGGCGGCATACATCCCCAACCAGTCGCTGCGCGGGCTGCTCGCCCGGTATGACGCGCCCGGCTGGCTGTGGGTGCTGCTGGTGCTGGCGGTCGTCGGCGTCGGCCTGTGGCGGGCCCGCCGCGCCGCGCTCGCCGGCGACGAGCTCGTCGGGCTCACTATCGCCGGCCTCGTCGGCTGCCTGGCCAGCCCGATCACCTGGATCCACCACATCTACTGGTTCGCGCCCGCCATCGTCGTTCTGTTCGACGCCGGCCGGCGATGGCTCGCCGTATTGATCGCTGTCACCGTCGGTGTGGGCATGGTGTCGCTGTACGACCAGGGCCTGCCCGTCGACCCGTGGGGCGAGGGCGTCCTCGGATTCTTCATCGAGAACTGGTACGTCCTGCTCGCCGTCGCCCTGCTGTTCGCGATGCCGATCCGGCGGGTCGGCGAGGAAACCACAGCGGGTGGTGCACCCGCCCCGGAGGTTGCGACGGTACGGTGATGCGATGCCGCCGACTGTGCGACCCGAGCACCGCCTGAATGACGAGCCCGCCACCTCCGACCGCTTCGTCGGTGGCCTCTCCGAGTCGATCGGTGGGCCCCTGGGTAGTCACGCCGTGCGGACACCGAACCGGTTCTGGACCCCCGCGCGGGTGGTCCTGCTGCTGATCTGCGCCATGCTCAGCTTCTCCTGGATGCAGAAATCCCCCTGCCGCGACGGCGCCTGGGCGGACATGAAGCAGTACAAGTACTTCTGCTACACCGACGTACTGGCCCTCTACTACGCCGAGGGCCTCAACGAGGGCCAGGTCCCCTACGCCGACCACCAGGTCGAGTACCCGGTCCTGACCGGCGCATTCATGGGCGTGCTCGGCCTGCCCGTGCACTCCCTCGGCCAGCAGGGGGCGCTCGACAACCCCGGCCAGACCTTCTACGACCTCAACGCGGTCGTGCTCAGCGCCTTCGGTATCGCCGCGGTCGCCGCCACACTCGCCGTCCGGCGCCGAAGGCCCTGGGACGCCGCGATGTTCGCCGCGGCACCCGCGCTGTTCGTCTCCGCGACCGTGAACTGGGACCTCTTCTGCGTCGGCCTCGCCGCCATCTCCATGGCGTGCTGGGCCCGCCGAAGACCACTGCTCGCCGGTCTCTTCCTCGGCCTGGCGACGGCCGCGAAGTTCTATCCGGTCCTGATCCTCGGCGCCCTCCTCGTCCTCTGCCTGCGCACCGGCAAGTGGAAGGAGGCCCTCGCCACCTTCGGCGTCGGCGCCGGCACCTGGCTCGCCGTCAACGTGCCCATCGCGGCCCTCTACTGGGATTCCTGGATCAAGTTCTGGGACTTCAACTCCCAGCGGGGCATCGACTGGGGCACCCTCTGGTACATCGGCGCGCACTTCCCGCGCGGCTCCGGCCAGTACGGGTTCCCCTACTTCCAGAACCTCGACTCCGACCCTGAGCACGCCACCCTCAACGTGCTCTACCTCGGCCTCTTCCTGATCTGCTGCGTGGGCATCCTCGTCCTGGGCCTCACCGCCCCGACCACGCCCCGCCTCGCGCAGCTCGCGTTCCTGATCGTGGCCGCGTTCCTGCTCACCGGCAAGGTGTGGTCGCAGCAGTACGTCCTGTGGCTCATCCCCCTCGCGGTGCTCGCCCGGCCTCGCTGGGGTGCCTTCCTCGCCTGGCAAGCTGCCGAGGTCTTGTACTTCGTCTCGTTCTACGGCGAGCTCATGGGCGCCTCGGGTCGTCAGGTCTTCCCGGAGGGCGTGTTCGTCCTCGCCTCGATCCTGCGCCTGGTGACCCTCGCGGTCCTGGTCGGCTACGTCATCCGCGACATCAGGCACCCGGAGATGGACGTCGTCCGCGACACCTACGAAGGCGAGGACCCCGACGGCGGCGTCTTCAACCCCGAACCCGCCGAACGCCCCCTGATCGAACCCCCACCCCTGGTCAAGGCGGAGGCGTAGCCACTTCGCACTGCTGCACCTCGCACTTCTGCACAACGGCAAGGGCCGGCGGGATCTTCTCCCGCCGGCCCTTTCGTGTCTCGTTCTTCGGCGCTTCGGCGCTTCGGCGCTTCGGCGCTTTCGGGTGCCGGGCGCCTTAGTGCGTGAGCGGCTCGTGCCCGGCTCCGGCCTGCCCCGTCGCCGCGGCCGCCGTTCCTTGGCCTGTGCCGCCGGGCGTCAGCTGTCCTCGACCTTGTAGAGCACGACGTCGCCCTGCTCCGTGCGGGTCAGGCCGAGCCCGTCGATCGGTGCGTCGATGGCGCGCTCGTACGCGCTGCCGAGGGCCTGGCTGCGCACCACGACGACCGTGCGGATGTGCCGCTCACGCAGCAGCGCCACCGTCTGCTCGTCGGGGAACTGCTGCATCGTCTGCCGCAGCTCCTGCTGGTCCATCGGCGTGAAGCCGCTGCCGCCGTTGACGATCTTCGGGAATCCGTCGGTGCTCCACAGCATGACGTTCATGTCGAAGAGCTCGTGGCTGGGCAGCACCATCAGCGGCCCCTGCACCGTGCTCATCGCGATCGGTGTGGTGGGCACCACCGGGTGCGGCGTGTTGTGAGCGCCCTCGAACAGCACCAGCATGACGGGGATCAGGGTCGCCAGCCGCGGCAGGAACCCGGCCCGGTCACCCGGCTCCGACTGGGTCCGGTCGGCGAACAGCTCCACCGCCCGCTCCGCGAACGCGCTCACCGCTCCCGCCGCGAGCAGCCCCAGGAACAGCGTCGTCCACACCACCAGGCGCCCCGACGTGCGGATGCCGTCGAAGCCCGGCAGCGCCCGGTACAGCGCCAGGTAGCCGAACTCGCCCTTGCCGGGGCCGTGCGTCCCCATCGCGAGCGCCACCGTGCCGAGGACGCCGACCAGCATCCAGACGCGGTGCTTGAGCCGCCAGGTGGAGACGAACAGTCCGGCGAACGCCAGGCCGTACAGGAAGAAGCCCGGCAGCAGCGCCATCTCCGGCGCCCAGGTCAGCGTGCCGCGGGCGTCGGCATACGCCTCGCCCCACAGCCACGACTCCGGCGGCGCGATGAAGAACCCCTTCAGCGGCGGCGAGAACAGCCCGACGAGCTCCTCGCTGCGCCGCGCATACGGGTAATCCTTCAGCACCTGCAGGTACGGGTACGCCATCAACCCGCCGACCGCCGCGAAGATCGCCCCGCCGCCGAGGTTGGCGAAGAACAGCTTCCAGCCGAACGGGCGCGTCACGCCCCACTTGCGCACGTGCCGGTAGCCCCAGGAGACCGCCGTGGCGAGCACCGCCAGCAGCAGTGCGTACACGAACGGGATGCCGATGCCGAAGCCCAGGCTGATCTGCCATGAGGCGACTAGCCAGCCCGCGAGGACCCAGCCCCATCGCCGCTTGTCCGGCTGGTAGCCGTCGCGCAGCGAGAACCCGTGGCCGCGGGCGAGCATGGCCAGCGCCAGCGCGATCCCGCCGATCGACAGCACGTGCAGGTGGCCCGCCTGCCCCAGCCGGTACGGCGCGTACGCGAACGCGGCACCGGCCACCACCGCACCGGTCGGCCGCGCACCCAGCTGCCGGGCTAGCACGTACGCCCCGAAGAACGCCAGGGCGAAGATCAGGACGTACATGATGTTGTACCGGACGAGCGCCGCCACCGGCCCGCTGCCGAGCATGCCGGCGGGCGCGTAGCCGAGCAGCGTGTCCGAGAACGCGTAGCTGTAGTTCGAGGGGAAGAACGCGTTGGCGTTCCACAGCTGCGCCGGGTTGGTGGTGAGGATGTGCCCGGCCCAGGACATCTGCCAGGCCTGCAGCGTCGGGTCGGCGGTGTCCTGCGGGATCGTCGTGCCCGGCTCCCGCAGCGTCGGCCAGGTCATGACGGCGGCGAGCAGCACCGAGCCCACGGCAGCCATCGTCCACTCGTGCCCGAGGAACTCCCCGACCGCGTTGCCGATGCGCGCCGCCACCCTGCGGGCCTTGCCGGGCTCCTCGTCGGGGACGGGCGCGAACGATCCGAACGGGTCCGCCTTGACGAGACTGACCCGCTCACCGCCCTGAGCGGCCGCGCCGTCCGCCTTGCCCGCTTCTCCAGCGGTCGTATCGGCCCCGGCCTTCGCCGCACCGTCCTTGGTGCCAGTGGCCGTGGCGCTCCCGTCCTTCGCCGCGCCGTCCTTTGCGCTGCCCGCTTCTCCAGCGGCTGTGTCGGCCTCGGCCTTCGCGGCGCCATCCTCGGTGTTGCGCGCTTCAGCGGTGGTCGTGTCGCCCTGTGCGGCGCCGCCTTCCGCGCTGGCCGCCGATTGCTTCGTGTCGCCGGACGCCTGGGTCGCACCGCCGGTCTTCGCTTCGCCGGTGGCCGCCCTGGCGCCCCGCGCCGCCCGCTTGGCGCCGCCCGCTGCGGCCTTCGCGCCTCCCGTCCCCGCATCGCCTGCTGCGGCTGTGGCGTCTTCCGCCTCCGCATCGCCTGCTGCGGCTGTGGCGTCTTCCGCCGGCGCGTCGGCTGCCGACGCTGCGGTGCCGGTCGCGGCGCCGGCGGCCGCGGGCGGCGTGTCCGCCGCTGCTGGCTTGCCGTTGCCCGGCGCGGGCTCCCCCGAGGTCAAGGCCGCCGGGTCACCGGGCTCGGCGGCTGAGGGTCCCGCTTCCGGGTCCTTCTCGGTCTCGGACACGTTGCTCACGCCAGCCGCTCCCGCAGGTAGGTGATGTCGGCGGTCTGCCCCTCGGTGCCACCGGGCGTCTCGACCAGCGCCGGCGCGCCGGCGGACCGGATCACCGAGACGATCAGCTCGGGGTCGATCTCGCCGGCCGTGAGGTTGTCGTGCCGGTCGCGGCCGGAGTCGAAGCCGTCGCGGGAGTTGTTGGCGTGGATGAGGTCGATCCGGCCGGTGATCGCCTTGACCCGGTCGACGATGTCGAGCAGGTCCTCGCCGCCCGCGTGGGCGTGGCAGGTGTCCAGGCAGAACCCGACCTCATACTCGCCGATCGCGTCCCACAGCCGGGCCAGCGCGTCGAAGCGCCGGGCGCAGGCGTTGTCGCCGCCGGCGGTGTTCTCGATCAGGATCGGGGTGGCGAAGCCGCCCTCCTCGGCCGCGAACGCGAACGTCTTCCGCCAGTTGTCGAACCCGGCGTCGCGCCCTTCCGCCTTCTCGACGTGCCCGCCGTGCACGATCAGACCCTTGGCCCCGACCTTCGCCGCCGCCGACGCGTGGCGGAAGAGCAGCTTGCGGCTGGGGATGCGGATTCTGTTGTTGGACGACGCGACGTTGATCCGATAGGGCGCGTGGATGTAGACGTCGACGTCGGAGGCGACGAGTGCCTCGGCATCGGGGCGGTCTTTGGGATCGATCCAGGCCTGCGGGTCGGTCAGGAAGAACTGGACCAGGTCAGCGCCGCGCGCCGCGGCCTCCGCCAGTGGCTCCGCGGGGTCGACGTGAGCACCGATTCGCATGCCGCAGAGCCTACGACGTGGGACCGACAGTTTGCGCGACCCCGGGGCCCGGCCTCGGTGGCAACCCGACCGAAGGGTCCGGAATAGCAGGGTTCCGTCACCGTCCTGTCGGCCGCGTCGTTACGCAACTAGGTCGCCCGTGATCGCGCGACCTCGATGGAACCGCATCTGATCAATCCTCAACCCTGGATGGCTACCTTGTCTGGACACCGACCGGCACTCCGCGTGGCGGCAGCCGCCGCCGCGCTGTTCGCCGCGGCCCTGACCGTGGGCGCCAGCCCCGTGCACGCCGCACCCTCCACCCCGACCGTCGAGTTCAGCGGCGGGAGCGTGTTGAGCCTGCTGGTGTGCAAGTCGGAGCCCAGCGCCGGCAGCGTCTCGGTGCCCGCCGAGTCGCGGATCAACTTCGTCAACCGGCTCGGCCAGGGCGCGACCCTCAAGGTCGACGGCAAGCCGGTCTCGACGGTGCAGCCCAACCAGGCGGTGCCGGTCGTCTTCAAGAAGGGCCCGGTCAACGTCGCCATGACCTTCTCCTGCGGCGTCGGCGTGGTCGAGCAGTTCAAGGAGGTCTCCGTCGGGGTCACCGCGCCGCCCGCCGCGCCCGCCGCCAACCCCGGCGCGGGCCAGGGCGGTCAGGCCGGCCGGCCGTCCTCCTCCGAAGGCCCGGCTGGTGCCGCCGCCGACGCGGCGAACAAGGCCATCACGGGCACGCGCTCGACCCGGAAGCCGTCGACGAACGCCTCGAGCTCCACCGGTGAGGGCACCGAGCCGGTCGACCCGTCGCTGCTCGGCCCGGACGCGACCGCGTCGCCCGCGCCGGCCGCCGGCGCGAACCCGAGTGCGTCGACGGACGAGCGGGTATACGTGGAGCAGCCCGTCGCCGCGACCGGCCCGGCCACCAACGCCCCGACGGGTCTGCTGGCACTTGTCGCGACGGTCTGCGTGGTCGGTGTTGGAATCGCCGCAATTCGGGCTATTATTGCGCAGCGGTCATCACGCGCTAGCTACGCGTAAGGTACAATTAGGTAGCTCCGCGGGGCGCCGTCATCCAACGCACCGGTGTGGTCGTTCCTCCCCAGGTCCCACCCAGAGAAGCGGATGACGCGCCCCGCGGTCTTTCTGTGTACACGCACCGTGTACTCTTGCTCGGTCTGCCGTCCATCGGACGGCCGACGACGCACGACCTCCTGCCGCGGATGGACCGCGGCCGCTTAGCCCGTAGGAGGTGAGAACGTCTTGCGTCATTACGAAATCATGGTGATCCTCGATGGAAGTCTCGAGGAGCGCACCGTCGCACCGTCGCTCGACACGTATCTGAACGTGATCCGGACGTCGGGTGGCTCGGTGGAGAAGCTCGACGTGTGGGGCCGCCGGCGCCTCTCGTACGAGATCAACAAGAAGACCGAGGGCATCTACGCCGTCATCGACCTCCAGGCATCGCCGGAGTCGGTGGCAGAGCTGGACCGTCAGCTGCGGCTCAACGAGTCCGTGCTGCGCACCAAGGTCATCCGGCCCGAGGTCCGCTAAGCGGATCCCGGGCGAGATCGACCTGCTTCGCCCGCCACACGTCACCGGGAATTGTCATACCCCTGTGACAAGGTGGGCCATACCCCAGTGCGCGAGGAGTTGACTCGATATGGCAGCAGGAGACACCACGATCACGGTCATCGGCAACCTGACCGACGACCCCGAGTTGCGCTTCACTCCGTCTGGTGCGGCTGTGGCCAAGTTCCGGGTGGCATCCACCCCCCGGTTCCTGGACAAGAACACCAACGAGTGGAAGGACGGCGAATCGCTGTTCCTGTCCTGCACGGTGTGGCGCCAGGCGGCTGAGAATGTCGCCGAGTCGCTGCAGCGTGGAACCCGCGTGATCGTTTCCGGCCGCCTCAAGCAGCGGAGTTACGAGACTCGCGAGGGCGAGAAGCGCACCGTCATCGAGCTGGAGGTCGACGAGATCGGCCCCTCGCTGCGCAATGCGACTGCCAAGGTGCAGAAGATGCAGCGCTCCGGTGGCAGTGGCGGCTTCGGCGCCTCTGGTGGTGGCGGCGGCAACAGTGGCGGCGGTGGCGGCGGGTTCAGCGATGACCCGTGGGCCAGCGCGGCACCGGCCAACGCCTCCAGTGGTGGCGGCAGGTCGAATTCATCCTTCGACGACGAGCCCCCGTTCTAATGGCATCAGGAGCAAGAGCAATGGCGAAGGCTGCGGCCCTGCGCAAACCGAAGAAGAAGGTGAACCCTCTCGACAAGGAGGGCATCGCCTACATCGACTACAAGGACACCGCGCTGCTGCGGAAGTTCATCTCCGACCGCGGCAAGATCCGCGCTCGGCGGGTGACCGGCGTGACCGCTCAGCAGCAGCGGCAGATCGCGCGTGCCGTCAAGAACGCGCGCGAGATGGCGCTGCTCCCCTACACCGCGACTGCGCGATAAGGGGAGGCTGACATGAAGATCATCCTGAAGCAGGAGGTCTCCGGTCTCGGGACCCCCGGCGACGTGGTTGAGGTCAAGGACGGCTACGGGCGTAACTACCTGCTCCCGCAGGGCTACGCGATCCCGTGGACCAAGGGTGGCGAGAAGCAGATCGCGACCATCAAGCGCGCCCGTGGGGCTCGCGAGATCCGCGACCTGGGCCACGCCAACGAGGTCAAGGCCCAGCTGGAGAACCTGACCGTCAAGCTGGCCGTCCGCGCCGGCGAAGGCGGCCGCCTCTACGGCTCGGTCACCCCGGCCGAGGTCGTCGACGCCGTCCAGAAGGCCGGCGGTCCGGCCCTCGACAAGCGTCGCCTCGAGCTGCCCGGCCACGTGAAGTCGGTCGGTGACTACAAGGTGCAGATCAAGTTGCACCCCGAGGTCGCCGCCAGCTTCACGCTGAAGGTCACGGCCGCCAAGTAACACCACGCGGCAACACGAAGGGGCCCGTCCGGCAGGACCGGCCCCTTCGCTGTCCCCCTACCGGTAGAGCTTCGTCGCCGCCCGGATCACCTCGGCGAGCTCCGCGACCTGCTTGTCCCCCTCGGACAGGCCCTCGGCGAGCCGCAGCAGGTCCGCGAGCCGGACCTCCCCGGCGTACTGGCTGGACCGCAGCACCTCGGCGAAGTAGGCCGCCGTGTAGCAGACCTGCAGCCGCGGCCCCGCCTCCGTGAACACACGGTCCAGGGACGCCACCGTCACCGACACGTTCTGCTCGCTGGGCTCCCGCGTCCGCGGGTCCTGCCAGCGCACCCGTACATCCGCCAGATGCCCCTCCGCGCCCTCGCGAAGATGCAGCGCGTACAGCGCCGTCACCGAATGACCGGGGCCGACCTCGCCACCGTCGACCCGGTCGTTGCGGAACGCCGACGCCGAGAGGGTGCGGTTCTCGTAGCCGATCAACCGGTACGACACGACCGCCGCCGGATCGAACTCGACCTGCGCCTTCGCGTCCAGCGCCCGCACCGACAACGTGGCCGGGAGCTGCTCCACGAAGACCTTGTTCGCCTCGGCGGTGCTGCTGACGTAGACGACATAGCCGTCGCCCTTGTCGGCGAGCTCCTCCATGAACTTGTCGCCGTAGTCGCTGCCGACGCCGACGCCCATCATAGTGATCTGCTTCGCCGCCGCCTCCTGCACCTCGCGGACCAGGGGCGCGGCGCTCGTCGTGCCGACGTTCGGAAGACCGTCGGAGAGCAGGATGACCCGGTTGGTCGCACCCTCCCGGAAGCTCTTGCGCGCCGTCTCGTAGCCGAGCCGCAGCCCCGCCTGCAGGTTCGTGCTGCCCGCCACCCGCAACCGGTCGATCGCCCCGTGCAGCGCCGAGCGGTCCCGGACCGGCGTCATCTGCCGCAGCACCTCCGCGTCGTCGGAGTAGGCGACCAGCGCCACCGAGTCCGTGGTGCGCAACTGGTCCACCAACGTGTGCAGCCCGCTCTTGACCAGGTCGAGCTTGCCCGGCTCCGCCATCGAACCGGACACGTCCACGACGAACGTCAACGACGCGTCGAGGCGTTGCCCCTCCGGCTCGGCTCTCGTCTGCAGCCCCACCCGCAGCAACCGGGCTGTGTCACCGGAGTTGCTGTGAGTCTTCGGCAGCCGGGTGCCGTCCGTGGCAACCGCGAACCCGTCGCCGGACGGCTGCCGGTACCCCTGCTGGAACGAATTCACGAACTCCTCGGGCCGGATCGTGCCCGCCGCCGGACGCTGCCCTGCCAGCAGCTGGCGCTTCGCGTAGCCGTAGGACGCGGTGTCCACGTCGACCGCGAACGTCGACACCGGCTGGTTCGACGCCGCCTGCTCGCCGGGCGCCTCGTCGCCCGCGCCGCCGGTGATCGCCGGACCGGGCTGGCCGCCCTGCGGGTTCATCGTCCCCGCCGGGGCCTTCTCGTAGCTGGTGCTGTCGTCCTTCCCATCTGCACCGCACGCCGTCAGGCACAACGCGGCGATCACGGCCACGGCGGCGGCGCGGAACTGACTGACCATGGAAGCCTCCCTGAAAGGTGTTTGGCCAGTCAGACGACGACCCACCTCCGAGCGGCTCCGAGCGTAACCGGACAGAGACCCAAGCGTGAGCATCGGTGATCAGCTCGCAAGGATGCTGTGACCCGTCGAAGGGAACCGATCCGCTTGGCACTGCGTCCCTCGTCACCCTCCGGTACAGCAGCCGCCATCATCCGTCCAGCCGGCGGCCACGTCACTCGATCGGGGCGACTATTTTTCACACACAGGCTGTGGATTGTGTACGCCCAGCTCAGAGCCCGTTTGAGGATCCCGACAGCGAAGTTTTCCACAGGCCTGTGCACAACTGATCCCCCGTTTGTGGACGACGGTCCACAGGTTGTCCGCAGGGTTGTCCACCGGCTAGTTTTGACGAACGCCAGTCGCTCCATACCGTTGCGCGGGGCGCTCCACGTCTTCCGAGGCGCGCCGCGAGGTTTTGTCATACCCGCGAGGTCTACTGATGCGTGGGGGTATGACGTTGGAGGGGCGAGTGTCGATCACCGAAGACAGGCGAAGCGATCCATGGGACGACGCGACCCCGGCCGAGTCGCGTCGGCGGCCACCAAAGGACCAGGAATCTGAGCGGCCCTCCGGCGGCGCCGAGACCTTCGAGCGCACCCCGCCGCAGGACGTCGCCGCCGAGCAGAGCGTTCTCGGCGGCATGCTGCTGTCCAAGGACGCCATCGCCGACGTCGTCGAGATCCTCAAGTCCCACGACTTCTACCGGCCCAACCACACCGTCGTCTTCGACGCGATCCTCGACCTGTATGGCCGCGGCGAGCCCGCCGACGCCGTCACCGTCGCCGCGGCCCTGACCGACGCGGGCGAGATCGCCAAGGTCGGCGGCGCCGCATACCTCCACACCCTCATGGCGGCCGTGCCCACCGCCGCCAACGCCTCCTACTACGCCCGCATCGTCGCCGAGCGCGCCGTCCTGCGCCGCGTCATCGAGGCCGGCACCCGAATCGTCCAGCTCGGCTACGGCTCCGCCGGCCCCGGCGGCCGCGACGTCGACGACGTCGTCGACCTGGCCCAGCAGGCCATCTACGACGTCACCGAGAAGCGCGTCAGCGAGGACTTCGCCGTCCTCGCCGAGGTGCTCCAGCCCACCCTCGACGAGATCGAAGCCGTCGGCGCCCAGGGCGGCGTCATGACCGGCGTCCCCACCGGCTTCCAAGACCTCGACCGCCTGCTCAACGGCCTGCACCCCGGCCAGCTCATCATCGTCGCCGGCCGCCCCGGCCTCGGGAAGGCGCTGGCGCTCGACACTCCACTGCCGACGCCCGACGGCTGGACGACGATGGGGGATGTCAAGGCCGGCGACCAGCTGCTGGGTGCCGACGGCCGGCCGACCACGATCGTCAACGCCTTCGAGGTCCTGCACGGCCGTCCGTGCTTCGAGGTGGAGTTCTCCGACGGCAGCGTGATCGTCGCCGATGCGGAGCACCTCTGGAAGACCACCACGAGAGCGGCGCGTCGGAAGCATGCTGAAGCTGCGCAGACGCCGCAATGGCCGGAAGCCGCTCGGGCCGAGGTGGGCGCGGTCTTCGCCAGTGCGATGGCCGGCCCCGATTCGTTGCTGACCTTCGGCGAGGCGGTTGACCTGGTCGGACCTCGGTTCCGGCATGTGCTGCATGTCGTGGGCAGCGAGGTCGGCACGTCGGCCGACGTCGTGCGCGAATATCAGCGTGCCGGCAAGCCGTGGCGTCGTTCCATTCAGGCATATTCCAAGCACACGCTCCTGACGACGCTGCACCGGCGGGTCAACAGGACCATGAACGCCGAGACGAAGGTCAGGCACGACGGGGTCGTGACCACGCAGGACATCGCCGACACCCTCCGGTGTTTGATGGACGGTCGCCTCAACCACGCCGTTGAGAACTGCATGCCGTTGCGGCTTCCTGACAGGGACCTGCTGGTGCCGCCCTACACGCTCGGCGCGTGGCTCGGCGACGGCCATTCCGCCGCCGGTCGAATCACCACCGATGATCCGGAGATCGTCGGCAACATCGCAGCCGATGGGTTCGAGATCAGGCCGAGCTCGGCACATCCGATGCTGTATGGCATCGGCCGGGCGGGCGATCACGGTCCCGCGTTGGTCCACAGCCTCCGGCTGCTCGGTGTCCTCAACAACAAGCACGTTCCGTCCGAGTATCTGCGCGGGTCGGAGCAGCAGCGACGCGCGCTCCTCGCTGGTTTGCTGGACACCGACGGCACCGTGACGGCCACGGGCAATGCACAGTTCACGTCGACCTCGGCCCGGCTCGCCGGCGATGTCCAGGAGCTGGTGGTCAGCCTCGGCTACCGGTGCACCGTGACGACGAGATCGGTTCGGGGCCGGGCGCCGGCAAGTTCGATCGCCTACACCCTGAACTTCACCGCGGCCGACGACCTGTTCCGGTTGGGTCGGAAGCGCGCGACGCATCAGGCACGACGGCGGACCACCAGCACATCGAGGACTGGTTCCAGGTACATCGTCGACGTCCGGCCGGTGGCGAGCGTCCCGGTCCGCTGTGTGCAGGTCGACAACGACGACCACATGTATCTGGCCGGGCGCGCGATGATCCCGACCCACAACTCCACCGCCGCGATGGACTTCAGCCGGGCGGCGTCGGTGAAGCACAACTTGGCCAGCGCGATCTTCAGCCTGGAAATGTCCAAGGTCGAGATCGTCATGCGACTGCTCTCGGCCGAGGCGCGGGTGCCGCTGCACGTGCTGCGGTCCGGGCAGCTGTCCGACGACGACTGGACCAAGCTGGCGCGGCGGATGGGCGAGATCAGTGAGGCGCCGCTGTTCGTCGACGACACGCCGAACATGAACCTGATGGAGATCCGGGCCAAGGCGCGCCGGCTCAAGCAGCGGCACGACCTGAAGCTGATCATCGTCGACTATCTGCAGCTGATGACGAGCCCGAAGCGGACCGAGAGCCGGCAGCAGGAGGTCGCGGACCTGTCGCGTGGCCTGAAGCTGCTGGCCAAGGAGGTCGAGTGCCCGGTGGTCGCGGTCAGCCAGCTGAACCGTGGACCCGAGCAGCGCACCGACAAGCGTCCGCAGCTGTCCGACCTGCGTGAGTCAGGCTCGATCGAGCAGGACGCCGACGTCGTCATCCTTCTGCACCGCGACGACTACTACGACAAGGAGTCGCCGCGGGCGGGCGAGGCCGACTTCATCGTGGCGAAGCACCGAAACGGCCCGACCGACACGATCACGGTGGCGGCACAACTGCACCTGTCCCGCTTCGTCGACATGGCGATCTGACCGAGGAGGCCCGCGGCGACGTCTCCTCGTCCCGATGTCGCGTGACGGGGAGACGTGTCACGCCAGCTCGCGGCGTGAGTGCGGAAGGCACCTCCTCGGCTGCCATCTGGGGAGTCGCCGTGGCCGGCCTCATCTGGCTGGCGATGCGCGCGTTGACGGTGGCAGCGGGAGCGCCCGACCGCGGTTGAGGGCTGCGGTCGACCTCGCGGTCGGCCTGGTGCAGCGGTGCGTGTGCGGGGTCGGCGGAGGGACGTCCGGCGCGTTGAGCTGGCGTTTGACGGATCGCCGCGGCCGGAGCTGTCTGGAGTGCGTCGGCGGGCGTGTTGTCCGGAGTGTCCGGCGGCGGTCGAGGGCGACGGTCGAGGGCGGCGGTCGAGGCCGGCGGTCGGCCTCGCGGTCGGCGTTGTCTGGCGTGCGTGTGCGGGTGGCTGGCGGAAGGCGCGCTGAGCTGGCGTTCGAAGGATCGTCGTGGCCGGTCCTGTCGGTGCCGTGTTGAGGGTGTCGGTGGGAGGGGCGTCTGGCGAGCTGGTGTCCGAAAGATCGTCGTGGCCGGTTCCGTCGGGGCCGTGTTGAAGGTGTCGGCGTCTGGCGCGCTGAGCCGGTATCCCGAGATGGACTGTGGTGTCCGGGGGCGCGTTGACGGTGCCGGGGGCGGAAGGTCTGGGGCGATGAGCGCGAAGGGGTTGTCGGGGCTGGTGCGGTGGGAGGGGTGTCAGGTGCGGTTGAGGATGCGGGCGACCTCGGTGTCGGGGACCTGGCGGAAGTCGTCGTAGTAGCGGCTGACGGAGCCGAAGAAGTCGGAGGTCACGGGGCAGACGACCTCGTCGGCGAGGGTGCGCAGGCGGTGGACGGCCTGGGTGGCGCCGACGGGGACGGCGAGCACGACGCGGGCGGCGGACAGCGCACGGGCCACGGCGACCGCCGCGCCTGCCGTGGCGCCGGTGGCCAGGCCGTCGTCGATGACGAGGGCGACGCGGCCGGTGAGGTCGAGCGGGGGGCGGCCGAGGCGGAAGACGCGGTCGCGGCGGCGGAGCTCGGCGGTTTCGTGGCGGATGACGGGGGCCATCTCCTCTGGGGCGAGGCGGATCTCCCGGTTGAGGACCTTCACGTCGCAGGGGCCGATGGCGCCGAAGGCGACCTCCGGTGACCAGGGCACGCCGAGCTTGCGCACGACCAGCGCGTCGAGCGGGACGCGGAGCCGCGTGGCGACCTCGGCGGCGACGGGTATCCCGCCGCGGACCAGGCCGAGGGCGATGACGTCTGGCCGGTCTGCGTAGCTGGTGAGCAGGTCGGCGAGGGCGGCGCCGGCCTCGCTCCGGTCCCTGAAGGCCATGCTTCCTGTGTACGCCACGAGTGAGGAGGCCGGCCAGCGTCCCGGCCAGGTCGCCGGCGAGCGGCTGCATGGTCGTACAAGAGCGGCGAAAGGAAACTGGTCAGGGGCTGCCGAGCGAGGACGGCGCCGAGGCCGGGGCGGGTGTGGGGGTCGACCAGCGGCCGCCAGGTGCCGAGGCGTGCAGGGACCACCAGAGGGCGGCGAAGGCGGCCGGGTAGAGCAGGTAGCCGAAGCGGGTCGACGGGATCAGCATGATGGCCGCGGTCAGGCCGACGGCGATGACCAGGGCGGCGGCGGCAGTGGTCCGGGGCGGGCGGCGCAGGAGCCAGACGCCGATGGCGAGCCCGGCGGCGACCAGCAGCGACAGCGCGATCGTGCGGCCGGCGGGCACGGACGAGGCGATGAGCTGGCCGGGTAGCGGCGACTGGGCGGGGCTGGTGACCAGGCCGTGGCCGGAGGGGAAGCGCAGGACGTTTTCGACGAAGGCGGAGGGTGCGACCGCCAACGCCGGCAGCATCACCAGCAGCGGCAGGCCGAACGCGAAGGCCGCGAAGGACAGGGTGCGGCGGCGGAGCGGGAGGGCGAGCGCTACCAGTACCAACGCCGCAGGAAGAGCGAAGAGTTTGAGCGCGCCGGCGAGGCCGATCGCGATGCCGGCGGCGAGCCAGCGGTGTTTGGCGGTGAAGGCCAGGGCGAGCAGGCAGAGGCTGAGCACGGGAAGGTCGTCGCCGCCGGTGGTGAGGGTGAGGGCGCAGATCGGCAGGACGGCGACGGACTGGGCGACGAGGACGAGGCCGGGCGGGGCGACCAGGTCGGCGAGCAGCCGCAGGGTCCAGAGCATCACGGCGACGGTGGCGACGAGGAACCAGATCCGGGCGTCGGTCCACCAGTGGGCGCCGAAGAGCGCGCGGGGGATGCCGAAGATCGACATGCCGGGTTGGTACGGGGAGTAGCCCAGCAGCCGTTCCGACTCGGGGAGCGCGGCGATGGCGGGGCGGTCGAGGTAGGGCGTGCCGGTGTCGAGGAGGCGCCGGCCCATCTGCTCGACGACGAGGACCTCCTCCTGCGCGCGGTCGGTGCGGCCGCCGGCGCGCTGGACGGCCTGCGTGACGAGGGGGACGACCGTGACGGCGACGAAGACCAGGGCCGTGAGCAGCAGGCGGCGGAGCACGACGAACGTGATGACGAAGGCGGCCACGTAGCCCCACCAGGCGATCGCCCCCCACGCGCGGTGCGGCAGCAGGGTCGAAGTCAGGGCGGTGAGCAGGGCGAAGGCGGCCGACAGTCCGTAGAGGACCGCGTCAGTCGTCGAGAAGCGTGGCGAGGTGGCTATGGGGTCCATTCTTGCCCGGGCTCGGCGGCGGCGGAGCGGCGGGACCGGCGGTTGCGCGGGAGGCGGATCACGGTGTCGGTGTCGTGCAGGGGCGGCGCGAGGCAGCCGGGCCGGCCGTCGTGGCCGCGGCGCAGGGCGGCGAGGAGCCGGTCGGCGGGCATCGCGCGGGCGAAGAGGTGGCCCTGGCCGGCGGGGCAGCCGAGCTCCCAGAGCTGCTGGCGCTGGTCCTCGCGTTCGATGCCTTCGGCGACGACGACCAGGCCGAGGCTGCGGCCGAGGTCGATGGTGGAGCGGACGACGGCGCCGGGGGCAGAGGCGTTCATGGCGGCGACGAAGCTTCGGTCGATCTTGAGCTCGTCGACGGCGACGCGGGCGAGGGTGGCAAGCGAGGAGAAGCCGGTGCCGAAGTCGTCGAGGGCGAGGCGGATGCCCTGGTCGCGCAGTGCGGCGAGGACGTCGTCGACGACCTCGAGCTTGCTGAGCGTCACGGACTCGGTGAGCTCGATGATGAGCGACGAGGACTGGACGCCGCGCGCGGCGAGGCGGCGGGCGACGGCGTCGGGGAACGACGGGTCGAGCAGGCTGCGGGGCGACACGTTGACGGCGACCGGGATGGGGTGGCCGGCGTCGGCCCACTGCGAGACGGCGATCAGGGCCTGGTCGAGGACGGCGTCGGCGAACGCGGACAGCTGCCCGGAGCGTTCGATGGCGGGCAGGAAACGGTCGGGCGCGAGGTCGCCGCGGTCTGGGTGGTGCCAGCGGGTGAGCGCCTCGGCGGCGATGACCCGGCCGGTGGCGAGGTCGACGATCGGCTGGAAGTTGACGACGAACTGGCCTTCGGCGACGGCGCGGGCGAGGTCGCCGCCGAGGGTGAGGGTGCCGATGTCGGCGGTGTCGCGGGCGTGCGCGTAGACGACGACCCGTTGGCCGTCCTGTTTCGCCTGGTACAGGGCGACGTCGGCGCGCCGGAGCAGCTCGCCGATGGTGCCGCCGCTGGCGGTCGTGACGCCGCAGCTGGCCTCGACGCTGATGCGCATGTCGTCGAGGTGGATGGGCGGGGCGAGGGCGTCGAGGATCGCGTGGGCGCGCATCTCGGCGAGGGCGGGCGCGCTGAGGTTGGCGAGGATGACGGCGAACTCGTCGCCGCCGAACCGTGCGACGAGGTCGCCTTCGCGGACGGCGGCGGAGAGGCGCTCGCCGACGGTGGTCAGGACGCGGTCGCCCGCGGAGTGCCCGAGGGTGTCGTTGACCTCTTTGAAGTGGTTGAGGTCGATGAGCAGGACGCCGACGATGCCCTGGGCGAGGACCTCGTCGCCGTACTGCTGCAGCTTGCGCCGGTTGGCGAGCCGGGTGAGGGGGTCCTGGGCGGCGGCGCGGGCGTGGCTGTCGGCGAGGCGCTGCGTCTCGGCGAAGGTGGAGGCGTTGCGGATCGCGGTGCACAGCGCGGCGGCGAACGTGTGCAGGGTGTACCCCTCGCGCTCGGTGAGCTTGACCGGTGCGCGGAAGCGCAGGCGCAGCTCGCCGAGGTCGGCGTCGCCGCGGTAGCTCTCCAGGCTGATCGGGATGACGAAGCCGCCCGCCGGCGGTGCGTCCTCGGGGGTGCCGTCGTAGAGGATGTCGCGGCCGTTGCTGCGCACGAGGCGGGTCTCGCCCGTCGGCGGGCGGATCTGGACCTCGACCTCGTCGGTGGAGAAGAGGGCGGCGGCCTTGCGGACGGCGGCGTGCAGGACGGCGGTCTGGTCGACGGAGTTGAACTCGTCGGTCGCCTCGGCGAGCCGCTGCCAGGCCTCGTTGCCCTGGCGGGCGCGGATCCGATTGCCGGAGGCGAGGTGGATGCACCACAGCAGCAGCGGCAGGACGAACAGGAGCCACTGGTTGACGTGGTACAGCACGACGGTGGTGACGGCGATGCCGAGCGTGCCGACGCGCAGGACGGCGAGGATGTTCCAGTCCGCGACCAGTCGCTGCCGGTAGGGCGTGCCGGTGAGCATGGCGAACAGGCCCTGCGAGACGAGCTCGTCGACGACGGTGTACGCGAGGAAGGCGACCACGGTCGCGGAGAGCGCCGAGGTGAGCGGGTCGGCGCGGTCGACGTGCACCAGGAGCGGCTCGAAGCCGGTCGCCGCGCAGGCGAAGGCGGCCGCGGCACCGGCGAGGACCTCCTTGCCGATGTTGAAACCGATCTTCACCGGGACGTGCGTGCGATTCAGCGACTGATCGACGATTTTGCCGATGGCCACTGAAAGGATCACGAACGGCGGCGGCAGGAACACGGCGGTGGCGATGATGACCGCCGATACGGGCGTCGAGCCGGTGTTGGCCGAACGGATGCGGATGCTGATCCGCAGGTAGCGGCAGCCGAGCACGAGCACGGTCGGCAGCGGGAGGAAGAGCGCGAGGCTGCCGTAGTCCGTGATCAGCCAAAGCGCGGCAAGGACGGCGATGCCCGCACCGACGACGACGGGACCAACGAGACGCCAGAGGCGCCGGTTGGTCGCGTCGTCGGTACCGATTGGTCGTTGCATCGCGGTCTGTTCATCGTGACGGATGGTCGGGCGTCCCTGTCAAGCCCGGTTTCGATTTCAGAGCCACTCGTGGATACGCATTGCTGCCCCCTTCGAGGTTCGTTCATCGCGGCGAACGGTCCCCGTGTAACAAGGGATTGATGTTCATCAACCCCTGTCTTGATGAACGAAGCCTAGGGTGCGGGGCGCGAGTTGCCCATCCCAATATGTCCGTCGACTCATAGTTTGCGAAGAAAGGCACGGCTTGTCATATTTTGGTAACGTGAAAGTTACTCTCCGTGTAGCGGAATCGACGCACCCACCCCCTTAGCGTGCATGATCAAATCGAACTCCACTGCACGGCCGTTAGGGTGATGTCGTGGCAAACGAACTGACCCACGTCGACCGGTCCGGTGCGGCTCGGATGGTGGATGTCGCCGGCAAGGAAATCACCGCCCGACGTGCGGTTGCCGCTGGTTCCGTCCGCACCACGGTGGATGTAATAGCGTTGCTGCACGACGGTGCGTTACCCAAGGGTGACGCATTGGCGGTTGCTCGGATCGCCGGAATCATGGGTGCCAAACGCACGCCCGATCTCATCCCCTTATGTCATCCGATCGCGCTTCACGGGGTGACCGTGGACTTGACGCTGCGTGACGATACGGTTGATATTGCGGTGACGACCCGGACCGCCGACCGCACGGGCGTCGAGATGGAGGCCCTCACCGCGGTCGCCGCCGCAGGTCTCGCCCTCATCGACATGATCAAGGCGGTCGACCCGGCGGCCTCGCTGGAAGGCGTACGGGTGCTGCGCAAGGAAGGCGGCAAGACCGGACTGTGGGAGCGCAGCGAATGAAGGCCGTCGTGATCGTGGCGTCCAACCGGGCCTCCGCCGGCGTGTACGCCGACACCAGCGGACCCGTCCTCGTCGCCGGCCTCCGCGAGCTGGGCTGCGACGTCGGCGACCCGGTCGTCGTCCCCGACGGGCCACCCGTGGAGGAGGCGCTGCGCGCCGCGGTCGCCGGCGGCGCGGACGTGATCGTGACCAGCGGCGGCACCGGCGTCACGCCCACCGACGCCACCCCGGAGATGACCCGCCGCGTGCTCGACTACGAGGTGCCCGGCATCGCGGAGGCCATCCGGGCCGCGGGCGCGGCCAAGGTGCCGACCGCGATCCTGTCCCGCGGGCTCAGCGGGGTCGCCGGGCGCACCCTCATCGTCAACCTGCCCGGCTCCAAGGGCGGCGCCAAGGACGGTCTCGCCGTGCTCGGGCCGGTCCTGGCGCACGCCGTCGACCAGCTCCGCGGCGGCGATCACTGACGGTCTAGGCTCGACGCGTGACGTTACCGATCGCGTGGGTCGACGCCCGCGAGGCGGTGTTCGAGGCCGGCTCGGCGGCCGCTTCGGTCGCCGTGTCCGTCCCCCTCGCCGAGTCCGACGGCCTCACGCTGGCCGATCCGCTGACCACGCTCACCGCGCTGCCGGCGTTTCCCACCTCGAGCGTCGACGGCTGGGCCGTCCGCGGCGCCGCGCCCTGGCGGATCACCGGCCGGGTCCTCGCCGGCGACGTCGCGCGGCCACTGACGGCCGACGGCACCTGCGTGGAGATCGCGACCGGTGGCATGGTGCCCGAAGGCACCGACTACGTCGTGCGTGTCGAGGACTCCAAGGTCGACGGCGACCGGGTCCTGTCCGGCGAGCCGCGCAAGATCCCCGACTGGCGGATGATCGGCGAGGAGGCCGCCCTCGGCGAGGAGCTGCTGCCGGCCGGCACCCCGATCACCCCCGGCGTCATCGGTCTCGCGGCCGCCTGCGGCTACGACACGCTGCGCTGCCGGCCCAAGCCGCGCAGCGCGCTGCTGGTCTTCGGCGACGAGCTGCTGACCGCCGGCGTGCCTGGCGCCGGCCGGGTCCGCGACGCGCTCGGCCCCTCGCTGCCCTCGTGGCTGCGCCGCGCCGGCACAGAGGTCGTCCACCACCGCGCCCCGGTCGCCGACACCCTCGAGGACCACGTCGCCGCGCTCAGGACCGCCGTCGACGCCGGCGCGCAGGTCATCTGCACCACCGGCGGCACCATGCACGGGCCCGTCGACCACCTGCACCCGGCGCTCGCCGAGCTCGGTGCCAACTATGTCGTCAACACGGTGGCCGTCCGGCCCGGATTCCCGATGCTGGTGGCGCAGCTGCCCGGCGGGCAGTTCGTCGCGGGGCTCCCCGGCAATCCACAGTCCACCTTCGTTGCGTTGGTGTCGTTGGTACAGCCGTTGCTCGCCGGACTGGCCGGCCGACCCCGGCCCACGCACGCGACCGTCAGCCTGGGCGCCGACATCCCCGGACGGGGTGATTTCACCCATCTCGCCCTGGTGCGCCGAGACCCGGTGGACGGACTGGCCTATCCGGTCGCACACGCTGGGTCTTCCATGCTTCGCGGGCTGGCCAACTCGATCGGATTCGCCGTCATCCCGCCCGGAGGGCGCGGTCTCGCGGGGACGCCGGCACAGCTCGTACCACTGCCGATACTGGATGGGGAGCGGGTGTGACCGACCGAATCACGGTGCTCGTGACCGCCGAGCCGATCGACGTGACGTCGCACGAGCAGGCGGTCGCCGACCGCGCGGCCGGAGCGGTCGTGTCCTTTGCGGGCGTGGTGCGCGACCACGACGGCGGGCGTGGGGTCGTCGAGCTGGAGTATGAGGGGCACCCCAGCGCCGGTGACGTGCTCGCGGAGATCGCGGCCGAGATCGCGGCCGAGCCCGCGGTGCACGCGCTCGCCGTGTCGCACCGGGTGGGGCGGCTGGAGATCGGCGACGTGGCGCTGGCCGCGGCCATCTCCACGTCGCACCGGGCGGACGCGTTCGTGCTCTGCGCACGGCTCGTCGACGAGGTGAAGGCGCGGCTGCCGGTGTGGAAGCGGCAGGTCTTCACCGACGGCGAGGAGGAGTGGGTCAACTGCCCTTAGGGCCTTTGACCGGCTTACGGGAGCTTCCTGGCCAGGCGGGCGATTCGGGCGTCGCGCTGGGTCGCGTTGACCACGTGCCTCGCCTCGCGTTGCGCCGTGTGGATCGCGTGCCTGGCCTCGCGTCGGGCCGTCTTGGCGGTGTACCCGGCCTCGCGCCGGGCACGCTCGGCGGTGTTGCGCGCCCGCCAGGCGATGCTGGGGCGGCCCTCGTTGTCCAGTGCGGCGAAGATCAGGCCGCCCACCAGGCCGAGGTTCTTCAGGAAGTTGATCCGCTGCTGGTTGCGCTGCACCGGGTCCTCGGCCTCCCAGAACGCGTGACCCGCCAGCGTCGTCGGCACCAGCGACCCCGCCAGCACCAGCGCCGCCGGGGTCGTCGCACGGCCGGTGGCCAGCAGGATCCCGCCGGCGACCTGGGCGGCGCCGTTCACCCGTACCAACGTCTCGGCGTCGGTCGGCAGGCTCGGGTGCACCGCCTTCAACGCCGGCTCCAACCGGTCCGTGACCGGCCTGGCCTTGTCGGCGAGCTTCGCCGGGGCACGCAGCGCGGCCCAGCCCTGAATCACGAAGATCGCGGCGAGCATCGAGCGGGCCGCGGTGCGCACGGGTCTCATGCCCGGGTTCATACCCAGCCAAGGAATGTCGTACCCCATCACTACGCTTCGCAGCATGACCGAAACTTCGACGGAGACGACGGTCTGGACCACCGACCAGGTGATGGCGCTCGCCCCTGACGCGTCCGCCCAGCGGGCGGCCCGGGGCATGGCCGGCGACCGCGCCTGGCTGGAGTCGGGGCTCAGCGCCACCGACGAGCTGCCACCGACGATCTGGGGCCTCTGCCAGGGCAGCGGCAGCACGCCCTACCAGACGGCCGTCGATCTGACCGAGCCCGCGTTCAAGTGCACGTGCCCGAGCCGCAAGTTCCCCTGCAAGCACTCCCTCGCCCTGCTGCTGCGCTGGTCCGCGGGCAGCGTCACCGACGCCACCGCGCCCGGCTGGGTGCAGGAGTGGCAGTCCTCGCGCGCGTCCCGGCGTGTCTCGGCGGCGGCGCCTCCGGCCGACGGTGCCGGCCCGGCCGGCGGCGGCTCCACGGGCGGTGGCAGGGCTCTGCCCGGTGAGAAGGCGCAGGCCCGCCGGGCCGACCGGATCTCCGCGGGCCTCGACGAGCTCGACCGCTGGCTGGCCGACCAGGCCCGCGCGGGGCTCGCCGGCGTCGCCAAGAGCGGCTATGCGCACTGGGACACGATGGCCGCCCGGCTCGTCGACGCCCAGGCCGCGGGGGCCGCCGGCATCCTGCGCCGCACCTCGGCCGTCACCGGCTCCCCCGAGCGGCTCCTCGGCGAGCTCGCCCGCCTCCACCTGCTCGTCGGTGGCTACCGGCGGCTCGCCGACCTGCCCGACGACCTCGCCGCCAGCGTCCGCATGCGCGTCGGCCTGCCCATCGCGACCGAGACCGTGCTCGCCGGCCCCGCGCTGCGCGACCGCTGGCAGATCCACGGCGTCCGCGACGAGATCGAGGACCAGCTCACCGTCCGCCGGGCCTGGCTGCGCGGCGCCTCGACCCTGCGCCCCCTGCTCGTCCTGTCCTTCGCCGTCGCCGGCCAGTCCCTCCCGGTCGACCTGCTCCCCGGCACCGAGCTCGACGCAGACGTCTGCCTCTACCCGGGCGGCCAGCCCGCCCGCGCCCTGATCGCCAAGCGCCACGCCCCGCCCGCCCGCATGCACACCGTCGCCGGCGCCACCGGCATCGAGCCCAACCTGCGCGCCCACGCCGCCGCCCTCGCCGAGGACCCCTGGCTCGACTACTGGCCGATGACCCTCGACGCCGTCTGCCCCACCCGCGACGCCGGCACCTGGCACCTCGTCGACCCGTCAGGCTCCGCGCTCCCCCTCGACCCGGCCGCCGGCGACCCGTGGCGCCTCCTCGCCATCACCGCCGGCCGCCCCGCCACGGTCACCGGCGAATGGTCCGCCGGCGGCCTGCGCCCCCTCGGCGCCTGGTCCGAAGGCCGGCTGGTCCGCCTATGACGTGCCAAGCCTCCACCCGCTCCGCCGTGCCCGCGACGGGCCGGGCTTCCGCCCCCACCCGGTCCGCCGCGACCAGGCGTGCGCTGCCGGCGTGCGGAGCCGTCACCTCCGCCACGGTCGGGCATGTGCCGGTGACGGGCCGAGCTTCCGCCGCGACCAGGCATGCGTTGCCGGCGTGCGGAGCCGTCATCTCCATCCGGCCTGCCGCGGCTGGGCATGTGTCTGTGACTGGCCGAGCTTTCGCCTCCACCCGGACCGCTGCGACCAGGCATGCGTCTGTGACGGGCGGACCGTTCGCCTCCACTCGGGCCGCTGCGACCAGGCGAGCGTTGCCGGCGTGGCGAGCCGTCACCTCCATCTGGCCCGCGGCGGCCGGGCATGCGTCTGTGACGGGCGAAGCGTTCGCCTCCACTCGGGCCGCTGCGACCAGGCGAGCGTTGCCGGCGTGGCGAGCCGTTACCACCACCCGGCCCGCGGCGGCCGGGCATGCGGTGCTCGCCACCAGGGCTGTAGCCGGCCTCGCTGTGGTTCGGGCACTGTTGCCGGTGGCTGTCGCGGCCACGTGTTCGTCGCGGTGGTCGGCAGGTGGTGGCGCGGTTCGGACACTGTCGTCGGTGGGTGGTGCTGCCGTGTCGCCGGCGGGGGTGCGGGTGGCGGGCGGGGGCGTGTTCGGGGGATGGCCGGTGGGGCTCGATCTTGGTGAGGGGGAGGTGTCGTGAGCGAGCTTCCGGAGTGGGGGGACGTCCTTGCGACGGCGCTCGTCGGCACGCAGCGGCGGCACCTTGCGGCGGGTGACGGGGACCCGGCCGAGGTGCTGCTCGACGCGGCGGCGGCGTTGACGATGTATCGGCGGGCCGGGATCGCGGCGCGGGCCGGGGTGCCGGTGCCGGCGCCCGCGCCCGACGACTCGGGGATTCCGCTGGTGCCCTGGCCTGCCTCGGCGCGGGCGGCGGACCTGCTCGCGGTCGACGCGGCGGGGTATGGGTCGAGCAACGCGACTCCAGTACGTGATGCGGATGGGCGACTGGAGCTCCTCGCCGAATGGCTCAGCGCCGTCGGGGCCAGGAGGGTGCCCGGTGAGCTGTTGCCGGCACTGCTGGAGGTCGGGCGGCGGCACCGGGTCCTGCGGGGGCTGATCGCTTCGGTGGGCGGGCCGCGGGCGGCGTGGCTGGCGGCGCAGCGGCCTGACTGGGGCTACCTGGTCACCACCGCGGTCGACGGGCCCGTCGACGACGGCAGCGCGTGGGAGCTCGGGTCGATCGGGCGCCGGGTGGGGTATCTGACCACGCTGCGGCGGCGGGACCCCGACGCGGCGCGCGACCTGCTGCGCACGGCCTGGCCCGCCGAGACGCCCGACGACCGGGCCGCGCTGCTCGGTGCGATGGCGACCGGCCTGTCCGGTGACGACGAGCCGATCCTGGAGACCGCGCTCGACGACCGGCGCAAGGAGGTCCGTGCGGCCGCGGTGGAGCTGCTCGCGTTGCTGCCGGACAGCGCGTATGCGCGGCGGATGGCCGAGCGGTCGACGGCATGCGTGCGGGTCAGCGGCGGGCGGATCATGGTCACGCCGCCGGCCGCGTGCGACAAGGCGATGCGGCGCGACGGGATCACGCCCCGGCCGCCGGTCGGGGTCGGTGAGCGGGCCTGGTGGCTGGAGGAGCTGCTCACGCGGACTCCCCTGCGGGTGTGGGGCGAGCCTGAGGAGTTCCTGCGGCTGCCGGTGACCGACGAGTGGGCCGCCGTGCTGCGCCGCGGACTGGCGCGGGCCGCGGCGGGGCAGCGCGACGCACGATGGGCGACGGCGCTCACCGGGCAGCTGACCGAGGAGGTCGCGGCCGGTGGGCGGCCTGATGACCGGTTGCTGCTGGAGGCGTTGTACGACGCCCTGCCGTCCGACGCACTCTCCGCGATCGCGGTCGAGGTGCTCCGTCGCGGGCTGGCCGGCGCGGCCGCCGTCGGCGTCGAGCACGTCCTGGAGCTGTGCCCGCGACCGTGGCCGTCGGCGCTGCTCGAGGCGGTGTTCGCCGCGCTCGACGACCTCGGCGGGCGGCGGTCGGCGGGGTGGCGGCTCGCCGGCCTGTGCGAGCTGGCAGCGCTGCGACTTCCCGCCGACGCCGCCGACCGGGCCGCGAAGCTCGCGTCGGGCCTGGCGTCCGATGACCCGATGTCCTCCATCGTCGGCCGATTCGCCGACACCCTCCGGTTCCGACAAGACATGCTCGAGGAGCTCGCGTGACCGTGACCGTGAACGAGGCCGACACCGCGACCGAGGCTGAGAACGTGCAGGCAGTCCAGCGGCGGCACGCCGAGGACGAGTTCGCCGCGGAGCTGGCCGTGCTGGCCGCCGGTGACGACCGCCCGCGGCCACCGGGGTGGCGGCTGTCCCCCGCGGCCGTCGTGACGTATCTGCTCGGCGGGGCCGCCGCCGACGGGACCGTGATCGTCCCGAAGTACGTCGGGTCGCGGCGGTTGATGGAGGTCGCCGTCGCGACGCTCGCCACCGACCGGGCGCTGCTGCTGCTCGGTGTGCCGGGGACCGCCAAGACCTGGGTGTCGGAGCACCTGGCCGCAGCGATCAGCGGCGACTCGACGCTGCTGGTCCAGGGCACGGCCGGCACGCCCGAGGAGGCCATCCGCTACGGGTGGAACTACGCCCGCCTGCTGGCGGAAGGGCCCAGCCGGGCCGCGCTCGTGCCCAGCCCGGTGCTGCGCGCCATGGCCGACGGCAAGATCGCGCGGATCGAGGAGCTGACCCGCGTGCCGTCCGACGTGCAGGACAGCCTGATCACCGTCCTGTCGGAGAAGACCCTGCCGGTGCCCGAGCTCGGCGAGGAGGTGCAGGCCCGCAAGGGGTTCAACGTCATCGCCACGGCCAACGACCGCGACCGCGGGGTCAACGAGCTGTCCTCGGCGCTGCGCCGCCGGTTCAACACCGTCGTGCTGCCGGTGCCGGCCGGGGTCGAGGAGGAGGTCGACATCGTGTCGCGCCGGGTCGCGGCGCTGGGCAAGGCCCTGGAGCTGCCCGAGCTGCCGCCGGCGGTCGACGAGATCCGGCGGGTCGTGACCGTCTTCCGCGAGCTGCGCAACGGCGCCACCGAGGACGGCCGCACCAAGCTGAAGTCGCCCAGCGGCACCCTCTCGACGGCCGAGGCGATCTCCGTGGTCACCAACGGCCTGGCCCTCGCCGCGCACTTCGGCGACGGGGTGCTGCGCGCCGGCGACGTCGCCGCCGGCATCCTCGGCGCGGTCGTCAAGGATCCGGTCTCCGACCAGGTCGTCTGGCAGGAGTACCTGGAGACCGTGATCCGGGAGCGCGAGGGTTGGCGCGACTTCTACCGGGCGGCCCGTCGCGGTGAGTGATCCGCTGCTGCTCGGCGTGCGTCACCACGGGCCAGGGTCGGCCCGGGCGGTGCGGCGCGCCCTCTCGGCCTTCCGCCCCGACGTGATCCTCATCGAAGGCCCCCCGGAGGCCGACCCGCTGGTCCCGTTCGCGGGCGATGAGGACATGCGCGCCCCGGTGGCGTTGCTCGCGTACCCGGCGGACAACCCCGACCCGAAGCTGCGGGCGTCGTTCTGGCCGTTCGCCGAGTTCTCCCCCGAGTGGCAGGCGATCCGCTGGGCCGTCGCGTGCGGCATCCCCGTCCGGTTCATCGACCTGCCCGCGGCGATCCGCCTCGCGTCGGGCACGCCGTCCGCGCCGACCCCCGCCGACGACGCGGTGCGGGTCGACCCGATCGGCGCCCTGGCCGAGGCCGCCGGCTACGACGACCCCGAGCGCTGGTGGGAAGACGTCGTCGAGCACCGCCGCGAACCGGGCACCCCACCCCCTCTGCCCGCGACCGACCCCGCCGCCGCTCAAGCCGTGGCCGGTGGCGCTGCTGTCGGTGGTCACGGTCAAGCGGCGGCGGGTGACGAAGGGGGAGCGACGGAGCGAAGCGGCGACGGCGACGTTGCAGGCGCCGAGTTGCGTGCCGGCGAGGCGGGGGCGCTGTTCGCGATGGCGCAGGAGGGAGCGCCGGGCGACGACATCGATGCCGAGCAGCTGGCCGCGGCCGTCGCGCCGTTCGAGGCGATCGCCGAGGCCATGACCGTCGTCAGGGCCCACGCGCCCGCGCCGCCCGAGGCGGAACGGGTCGATGAGGAGCGGCGCGAGGCGTACATGCGGCAATCGCTGCGAGCGGCGGTGAAGGAGTTCGAAAGGGTCGCCGTGGTGTGCGGGGCGTGGCACGTGCCCGCGCTGACCGCGCCGCTGCCCAGCGCGTCCTCCGACGCCGCGGTGCTCAAGGGGCTGCCGAAGGTCAAGGTCTCGATGACCTGGGTGCCGTGGACGCACAACCGGTTGGCGTCGTGGCAGGGGTACGGGGCCGGGGTGCGCTCGCCGGGCTGGTACCACCACCTGTTCACGGCGGTGGACGAGCACGTCGTGGCCCGATGGTTGGTCAAGGCGGCGGGTGTACTGCGGAAGGACGGCGTCCCGGTCTCCAGCGCCCACGTCATCGAGGCGACGAGACTCGCCGAGGCGCTCGCGACGATGCGGGGACGGCCGCTCGCCGGGCTCGCCGAGGTCACCGACGCCGCGCACGCGGTGCTGTGCGACGGCGACGACCTGCGGCTCAGCCTGATCAACCGGCGGCTGGTCGTCGGCGACCGGCTCGGGCGGGTGCCGGAGCAGACGCCGGGCGTGCCGATCGCGAAGGACGTGGCCAGCAGCCAGCGCAGGCTGCGGCTCCAGCCGGCGGTCAGCAGCCGCGAGATCGACCTCGACCTGCGCCGCGACCTCGACCTGCAGCGCAGCCAGCTGCTGCACCGGCTGCGGCTGCTCGGCGTGGAGTGGGGTCAGGTGCTGGCCAACCGCAAGGGCCGGGGCACGTTCTGGGAGTCGTGGCAGATCGCGTGGCAGCCGGAGTTCGCGGTCGACCTGGTCGAGGCCGGCGTCTACGGCACCACGGTCCGCGAGGCGGCGACGGCCCGCGTCGCCGAGCAGGCCGCCGAGGCCGAGACGCTCGCGGACGTGACCGCGCTGGTCGAGCGGTGCCTGCTGGCCGACCTGTCCGACGCCTTACCCGGCGTGCTCGACGCGCTGGACGAGCGGATGGCGCTCGACGCCGACGTCGCGCACCTGATGGACGCGCTGCCCGCGTTGGCCCGGACGCTGCGGTACGGCGACGTCCGCGGCACCGACCTCTCCGCCCTGCGGTCCGTGACCCTCGGCATGATCACCCGCGTCTGCGTCGGCCTGCCCGCGGCGGTCGGCGGGCTCGACGACGCGGCGGCCACGGTGATGCGCGACCGGATCGACGGCGTGCAGGGCGCGCTCGCGCTGATCGACGACGCCGACGCGAGCGGACGCTGGCAGGCGCTGCTCGGCGGCCTGTCCACCCGCGACGACCTGCACGGGCTGCTCACCGGGCGGATGAGCCGGCTGCTGCTGGACGCGGGAGTGGTCGACGCCGACGAGATCGGCGCCAGGATGGCGTTGGTCCTGACCGTGGGTGTGCCCGTGGCCAAGGCCGCCGCCTGGATCGAGGGCTTCCTCGCCGGCGACGGCCTGCTGCTGGTCCACGACGAGCGGCTGCTCGCGCTGGTCGACGCCTGGCTGACGGGCATCCCCGCCGACGCGTTCGTCGAGGTGCTGCCGCTGCTGCGCCGCACGTTCAGCGGCTACCCGGCCCCGCAGCGCCGCATGATCGGCGAGCGGGCCGCCCACATCGGCACCGGCGGCCGCCCCCGCTCCGGCGACCACGACGACCAGGTCGACCCCGACCGCGGCGCCCTGCTGCTCCCGGTGGTGGCCCGCCTCCTGGGCAAGGAGCTCCGACATGCCTGACCACAGCAGCGCGACCGAGGTAAGACCCCGCCCCAGCGCGACCGGCCGCGACGGCGCAATCAAGTGCCAGGAGCGGGACGAACGGCGGCGGGCGAAGGGGGCGGGCCATGGATGAGCAGCACGGCGACGAGCAGCACGCGGACGAGCGGCTCCGGCGCTGGCGGCTCGCGCTCGGTGGGGCGGCCGGCGGTGAAGGCACCGGCTACGGGCTGACCGGCGCGGACGTGTCCATCGACGCGGCGCTCGGCGCGCTGTACGACGGCGGGGAAGGCACGGGCAGCCAGCGTGGCGCGGGGCTCGGTGCGTCGGCGCCGCGGGTCGCGCGGTGGCTGGGGGACATCCGGCAGTACTTCCCCTCGACGGTCGTGCAGGTGATGCAGGCCGACGCGATCGAGCGGCTCGACCTGACCCGGCTCCTGCTCGAGCCGGAGATGCTCGATGCCGTCGAGCCCGACGTGCATCTCGTCGGCACGTTGCTGTCGCTGAACCGGGTCATGCCCGACAAGAGCAAGCGGGCCGCGCGGAAGGTGGTGGCCAAGGTGGTCGCCGAGCTGGAGCGGCGCGTCGCGCAGCCGACCAGGACCGCGCTGGCCGGGGCGCTCAACCGGGCGGCGCGGATCAACCGGCCGCGGCACCACGACATCGACTGGAACCGGACCATTCGGGCGAACCTCAAGCATTACCAGGCCGAGCACCGCACGGTCGTCCCGGAGCGGCTGGTCGGCTACGGTCGGCGGGCCCAGTCGGTACAGCGGGACATCGTGCTGTGTGTGGACCAGTCGGGATCGATGGCGGCGTCGGTCGTGTACTCGGGCGTGTTCGCGGCGGTGCTCGCGTCGATGCGGTCGCTGAAGACGTCGCTCGTGGTGTTCGACACGGCGGTGGTCGACCTGACGGAGCGGCTGCAGGATCCGGTCGACGTCCTGTTCGGCACCCAGCTCGGCGGCGGCACGGACATCAACCGGGCCATCGCGTATGGCCAGCAGCTCATCACCCGCCCGCGGGACACGATCTTCGTGCTGATCAGCGACCTGTACGAGGGCGGCGTCCGCGAGGAGATGCTCCGGCGCGTCGCGGCGATGACGGCCGCCGGGGTGCAGGTGATCGTGCTGCTGGCGCTGTCCGACGAGGGCGCGCCGGACTACGACCACGAGAACGCGGCGGCCCTGGCGGCGCTCGGAGTGCCGGCGTTCGCCTGTACGCCGGACGTCTTCCCCGACCTGATGGCCGCCGCCATCGAGCGCCGCGACCTGCGCGGCGTCATCGAGAAGTCGAAAACCTAGGGCGATCTAGTCGGCGGGCTGCGAGCGGATGTACCGGGCGAAGTGCGGCACGGTGAAGGCGACCGTGCCGCGCTCGCCGGAGTAGATGAGCCCCTTCTTGATCAGGGCGTCCCGCGCCGGGGAGAGGCTCGCCGGGCGCCGGCCGAGCGAGCGGGCGATCTCCGCGGTCGGCACGGCCTCGGAGACGTCGACGGCGGGCAGGAGGGTGGCCATCGAGCGCATGTACTCGCGCTCGGCCGGCGTGGCGCGCTCGTAGCGGGAGCCGAAGAAGCCGACGGCCAGCTCCGCCTCGGCCTCGGGCGCCGCCACCCGGACGTCCGCCGCGGTGATCGGCGAGTGCGGCGCGTGGTCCCAGGTCGCCTTGCCGTAGGCCTGCACGAAGTACGGGTAGCCGCCGGAGGCCTCGTAGAGCGCGTCCAGCGCCTTCGCCTCGTACTCCACCTCCTCACGCATCGCGGGTGCGGTGAGCGCCAGGTCGGCGGCGATCCGGTCGAGCCGGTCGATGCGCTGGTAGCGGAAGAGCCGCTCGGAGTAGGACTTCGACGCCGTGAGCAGGGCCGGCAGGTGCGGCAGGCCGGCGCCGACCACGATCAGCGGCGCGCCGGTCTGCGACAGCTCGTGGCACGCCGCGCACATGGCGGAGATGTCCTCGGCGGACAGGTCCTGCATCTCGTCGATGAAGATCGCCACGCCGGTGCCGACGTCGGTGGCGACGCTGGCCGCGTCGGTGAACAGCTCCACCAGGTCGATCTCGATGTCGCCCGAGTCGGCCCGCCCGGCGGTGGCCGGCACATCGATCCCGGGCTGCCACCGGTCGCGCAGCTTGCCCGGCGGCTTGTTGGGGTCCTCGCGGATCGCGAACGCCTTCAGCACCCCGAGGAACTCGTCGATCCGGTCGGGCGCGCGGTGGTGCGGCGCAAGCTCGCGGATCGCCATGTGCAGCGCCGCCGTCAGCGGCCGGCGCAGCGACTGGTCGGGCCGGGCCTCGATCTTGCCGGTGCCCCACAGCCGCGAGATCGCCTGCGAGCGCAGCGTGTTGAGCAGGACGGTCTTGCCGACGCCACGCAGGCCGGTCAGCATCAGCGAGCGCTCTGGGCGGCCGCGGGCGACGCGCTCGAGGACAACCTCGAAGGCCTGCAGCTCGCGGTCGCGACCGGCGAGCTCCGGCGGGCGCTGGCCTGCACCGGGGGCATACGGGTTTCGAACGGGGTCCACGATCGCACCGTATCGGCGTCTCTAGCCAAAACGCTAGAACCGCATAGAACATCCTTGTGGCGTGTCGTGCCTTGTCTAGCGAAGTCTAGGGCAGACGCAAGACATGCTTATAACAAGGTGATCGAACACCTGTTCACCAGCTCGAACTAATGTACTACATGGTCTGAGGGGCCCCGTGCAAGGGGGGTCCCAAATAGTTCGACGGCGCGCCGTCGCCCGGCGCGCCGTCGAAAACGGGGCGAAAGGGTCAGCTCCGGAGCTTCATGCAGAGCACGAAGGAGAACGTCTCCGGCGTGGCCTTGAAGAAGTAGTTGTGCGTGTAGCCGGTGACGCCGTTGCACTTCTCCTTGTCGGAGGTGCCCTCGATCCGCTTCAACACCTCGAACGTGCCGGCCGCGCAGGTCGTCTTCTGCATCACCGGAGCGGTCGCCGTGCCGGTGTTGGTCAGGCACTCGCCGACCTTGACCGTCTTCGCGTCGCCCGCCTGCACGCCACCGGGCGACGAGGCGCCACCGCTCGGCGCCGCGCTCGTGGACGCCTTCCCCGAGCCGCTCGGCTTCGGCGCCGCCGTCGTCGGCGAGGTGGTCGCGGGGCCGGTCTTGTCGTTCTTCAGGACATACCAGATGCCGGCGGCGCCACCGCCGCACAGCAGCAGCACCAGGACGATGACGAGCGCCACCGTGCCACCGGATCCCCTACGCCGCGGCGGGGCGGCAGGCGGACCCCACTGGTCGCCACCGGGGCCGGGGCCGGGGCCCGGGCCGGGCGGCTGGCCATAGGCCGGCTGCTGATAGGTGCCCGTCTGTCCGTAGTTGCCCCCATAGGGGCCACCCGACTGCGGCTGCTGACCCCACTGCGGAGGCTGGCCATACGGGTCCGGACGCTGACCATATGGGTCAGGCTGCTGACCATACGGGTCAGGCTGCCCGTATTGCCCGGGCGGCGGACCGTAAGGGTCCGGCTGGCCATAGGGATCCTGCTGGCCGCCCTGCCAGGGGTCCTGGGGTTGGCCCTGGTACGGGCCCGGCGGTCCGTAACCGGACATGTGATCCTCCTGCTCCCGCGAAGCTCAAGGCAGCCTAGTTGCGTCGATGCAGCTACGGTAGCGCCACCCCCCGACACTTTCGTCTCACGGATAAGCGACAGAAGCCGGTCTGTACGCCGTTCAGATGAGCCGGAGCTGCCGGTCTTTGGGTTTCCTGGGTGCCGCCGGACCCCGCCGCTCCAACAGCCCGGGATCGATGGACGACAGGAACGGCGTCGGCGCCATCTCCCGCTCCGAGCCGTGGCGGAAACGGGTCCGGCTGTGCGACAGGAAGAGCCGGTCCTGCGCCCGGGTCAGCCCGACGAAGAACAGCCGCCGCTCCTCCGCGACGTCGTCCTCCGACCGACCCTGCGAGCCGGGCATCCGCAACGGCAGCAGGCCGTCCTCGCAGCCGACCAGGAACACGACCGGAAACTCGAGGCCCTTCGACGCGTGCAGGGTCAGCAGCGTCACCCGGTCCGCCCGCGGGTCCCAGCCGTCGACCTCGGCCCCCGTGGCCAGCGCGCCCAGGAACTCGTCCAGGTCGCTGCCCGCCCGCAACGCCGGCGGCGTCATCAGCTCGACCGCCGTCCACACGTCCGCCTCGGTCAGCCCGATCACGTCGGTGTCCAGCTGCCCGCAGCGACCCGCGACGACCTGCCCTGCCAGCCGCACCCGCGCCGCGATCGACCCGCCGAGCCCCGTCGCGAACCGCAGCTCGCGGGCGATGGCGGCGACGCCAGGACGGTCCAGCAGCCGGTCGTGCGACCGCTTCTGCACCGGTACGCCGGCCCGCGCCAGGGCGTCCACGACCGGCGCCGCCTGCGAATCGGTCCGGTACAGCACAGCGATGTCGGAGAAGGACATCGCGCCGACCGCCGCCCGCGAGTCGACCCGGTTGTCGTGCGACCGGTGCGACAGCCCACCGACCAGCTCGTCGACGGTACGGACGACGAAGTCCGCCTCGTCCGCGACCGACGTCGCCGGGTAGAGCCCGACCATCGGCGCCTCGAGGTCCAGCCGCGCCGGATCGAGCCGCCGCCCCGGCACCAGCGTCGTCGGCGCGATCGCCTGCACCGCCGCGGCCAGGATCGGCGCCGACGAGCGGTAGTTGCGGGTCAGCCGCACGACCCGCGCGTCGATGTCCTGCGTCGAGAAGTCGGTCGCGAACCGCAGGAAGAACGACACCTCCGCGCCGCGGAAGGAGTAGATCGCCTGGTCAGGGTCGCCGATCGCGCACAGGTTGCCGCCGGGCGGGCAGAGCAGCCGCAGCAGCTCGTACTGCACGGGGTCGACGTCCTGATACTCGTCGACGAAGATCCACTGCCACCGGTCGCGGTAGCGGTCGACCAGCGCCGTCGACTCGGTGAGCAGCTGCACGCTCAGCGTCAGCAGCTCGTCGAGCGACACCATGTCCTTCGCCCGCAGCGCCTTGGCCAGCGCGTCCACGGTCGACGGCTCCATCGCCGCGAGCGCCCGCCGCGCCTCCCGCTCCGACAGCGGGTCGAGGGCCGCGAGCAGATCGGTCTCCTCCGCGATCCGGAACTTCGGCGTCAGCCCGACCGCCGGCGCGTTCTCCCGCAGGATCGACAGGCCCAGCGCGTGGAACGTCGACACCGTCACGGCCTCGGTCACCGGCCCGAGCAGGCCCTCCAGCCGCTCCCGCAGCTCCTCCGCGGCCCGCCGGGTGAACGTGATCGCCAGGCACTCCTCCGGGTACACGTCCAGCTCGGCGCACAGGTACGCGATGCGATGCGTCAACGTCCTCGTCTTGCCGGTGCCGGGTCCGGCCACGATCAGCAGCGGCCCGCCGGGCGCCGACGCCGCCACCCGCTGCAGCGCGTCGAGCCGGTCGAGCAGCCCCGTCCCAACCTCCTCCATCCCGGCCAGCATCGGCTCGAGCGGCTCATGCGGCGACGCGGGCGCCGAGATCGGCGGCGCGGGCTCGGGTGCCGCGGCGGGCGCCGGTCGGCGTCGCTTCGGCGCCGGCTTCGGCGTGGGCTCAGCCTTGCGCTGTTTCGGCAGCTGCGGCATCGGTACGTCGAACAGCACGTCCTCTTGCATGCCACGGGACCGCAGCTCGTCCGGCTCGAAGAGCTTGATGACCCCGTACTCGCCGTCGAAGCCCGGCGTGCGCCGCACCTCACCGCGCCGCAACCTGCCGATGCCCTCGCCGAGCAGCTCCCCGCCCACGCGGCTGATCTCGTCGACCGGGACCTCGCGCAGGATCGCCAGCTCCGAGCCCAGCTCCGCGACGAGCGACGCCAGCTGCGTGTCGACGGTCTTGGACCTGGCGCCGACGCCGTGGATCTCGCCGAGGATCTCGTGCAGCTGGATCAGGTGCGTGACCTGCGGTGCGCCGGGTGGCACGTACCCATCCGGCCGGTCGGCGAGCTCCTCGACGCGGTGCAGCACGCCGACCGTGAGCGCCTTGCCACAGACCGGGCACAGGCCCTGCGCCTCGCGGGTCTGAGCCGGCAGCCAGTTCACGTCACAGGCCCGATGCCCGTCGCCGTGATACTTGCCCTCCTCCGGGAAGAACTCGATCGTCCCCGCGAGGCCGTCGCCGGTGCGCAACGCGTCCCGCACCTTGAAGTAGTCCAGCTCACTGGTCAGCAGCGTCGCCTCGCGAGCCAGCGCCGGCGGCGAGTGCGCGTCCGAGTTGGACACCAGCCGGTACTGGTCCAGCGACGACACCCGCCAGTTCATCGCCGGATCGGACGACAGGCCCGTCTCCACGGCGAAGATGTGCCCGGCCAGGTCGCCGTAGCAGTCGGCGATCGCGTCGAACCCCGACTTCGACCCCAGCGCGGAGAACCACGGCGTCCAGATGTGCGCCGGCACCAGGAACCCGTCGGGGCTCGCCTCCAGCGTGATCTCGAGCAGGTCCCGCGAGTCGAGCCCCAGGATCGGCCGCCCGTCGGACCCGAGGTTGCCGATCCTGCCGAGCGCGGCGTTGAAGCGCCCCGCCGCCTCGAAGTCCGGCTGGTACACCAGGTGGTGCACCTTGCGGGTCCGATCGCCCCGCTTGTAGATCGTGGAGATCTCCACCGACAGCATGAACCGCACCGGCGCCCCGTCGGCCGCGTTCGCCAGCCGCCCCGGCAGCCGCCGCAGGATCTCCGCCTCACGGTCCGGCTGCAGGCGGAACAGGCCCGGCTCCGCCGGGACCAGCGCCTCCCGCAGGTGGTCGTGCCAGGCGGGGTGGGTGAAGTCGCCGGTGCCGAGCAGCGTGATGCCCTTGCGCCGGGCCCACCAGGTGAGCGTCTCGATGCTGAGGTCGCGACTGCACGCCCGGGAATACTTCGAGTGGATGTGCAGATCGGCTACGAACGAGTGGTCGGCGACGTTCGAAGGCACGCCGAATACTGTCACACTGTGCTGCCACCCCACCGCTGGCGCGGCGGGTTCCGGCGGGGACTCTCACCCACTGTGCTTCCCCCCACCGCTGTCGCGGCGGGGCTCGGCGGGGATTCTCACCCGCACCCTAATGCGCCGCTTCGCGACGCACTGCCGCGCGGCAGCCTCACCCGCGTGCGCGCCGCATCCGGCGGCCGCCATCACAGGCTGCTTCGACATCACCCCTGCAACCACCACAAACCCGAAATATCCGGCGAACCGCCGGGACCGCACCTACCACAACCCCACGATGGCGAGCGCCCCGTGCACTGGTTGCGAAACCAACGACAACGTGGAAGCACCGAACGACACCCCTCGACGGCACGCGGCGGAACGCCCCCGCACGCGGACACCGCAAACCGGCGAACAGGCCGCGCGCCTGTCGTCGGTCCCGGCGCGGCGTGATCCAAGGACGACTATGGCCGTCCGGACGGCCGCCACGCGACTTGGATCACGAGCAGCGGGCAATCGTGCCACCGGACGCCGTGCCGCCGTGCCTATTGCCTGCTCACACTGTCTGTGACTTCGGAAGGCCGTCTGCCGGGTTCCGTGATCCGGAAGAGTTTGTGCTGTTCTGGCGACGTAAAGTCTTCCGGATCATGGGGGCGGTGCGTGGTGGTTGTTTCGTCGGTTCCGGCGGGGTGTGATCCAGGGACGACTATGGCCGTCCGGGCGGCCGCCACGCGCCTTCGATCACCAAGGGCAACAGCGACTCCGGCGCGTGCGGACAGGCCCGGCCCCGGCGTCCGGACAAATCATGGGGGCGGTGCGTAGTGGTTGTTCGTCGGTTCCGGCGCGGTGTGATCCAAGGACGACTATGGCCGTCCGGACGGCCGCCACGCGCCTTCGATCACCAAAAGGCAACAGCGACTCTGGCGTGTGCGGACAAGTCCGGCCCTGGCGTCCGGACAAACCCGGCGTCCGGACTAGCCTGAGCGTCCGGACTAGCCTGGCGCTCGCCTAGCCGTCTCGTCTCGGCCCGCCGTTCCGGGCGCAGAGCTAGGGCGCGTTTCATATGTGGGTGCCTGCGCGGGGTGAAGTCACGGCGTGGCGGTGATCGATAACTGAAGAGGTCTCCGGTAGATGGTTCAGCGACCAAGCAGAACTTCATACCGGAGACCTCGTGGCCACTGTATCGGTGACGAGGCGGCACGACCTGACCGACGCGCAGTGGGCGGCGCTTGCGCCGCTGCTCCCCGCCGCGCCGGTGCGGGGTCGTCCGCCGAAGTGGACAAGACGGCAGCTCATCGACGGGATCCGATGGCGGATCCGGGTCGGGTCGCCGTGGCGGGACGTCCCGGTCGAGTACGCACCCTGGCAGACCGTGTACGGACTGTTCCGCCGCTGGCAGCGTGACGGCACCTGGGCCGCGATCCTGGCCGCGGCGCAGAGCATCGCGGACGCGGACGGCCGCATCATCTGGGACGTCAGCATCGACTCCACGACCAGCCGTGCACACCAGCACGCCGCCGGCGCCCGCCACGACGGGCACCTGCAGAAGGAACCACCCGGCGGCGTCCACGACGAACCCGCCGACCACGCGCTCGGCCGCTCCCGTGGCGGCCTGACCACCAAAACCCACCTGGCCTGCGAACAAGGCCAGAAAGTCCTGGCCCTGACCGTCACCGCCGGTCAGCGCGGCGACAGCCCGCAGTTCATCCCCGTCCTGGGCAACATCCGGGTCGCCCGGCCCGGCGGCGGACGTCCCCGGACCCGCCCGGACCTGGTCCTGGCGGACAAGGCCTACACCTCCAAGGGCAACCGGCAACACCTGCGTTCCCGCGGGATCAAGGCCTGCATCCCCAGCAAGAGCGACCAGGACGCCCACCGCAAAGCCAAAGGATCAAAGGGCGGTAGGCCACCCGCGTTCGACCCGATCGTCTACCGGCAACGCCACGCCGTCGAATGCGGCATCAACCGCCTCAAACGACACCACGGCGTCGCCACCCGGTACGACAAACTCGCCGTCCGCTACCAGGCAGTCCTCACCATCACCAGCGAGTGGCTGTGACCGGGTTTATGAAACGCGCCCTAGGCGCGGTGCAGCTCGATGACCGAGATGTCCGGTGGGGCGCCGAAGCGGACCGGGGGGCCCCAGAAGCCGGCGCCGCGGGTGACGTAGACCTGGGTGCCGTCGACGGTGCCGAGGCCGGAAACCACGGGGGCCTCCAGGCCCACCAGCAGGTTGAAGGGCACCATCTGGCCGCCGTGGGTGTGGCCCGACAGCTGCAGGTCGACGCCGTGCTTGGCGGCGTCGTGGGCCTGGACCGGCTGGTGGGCGAGCAGCACGACCGGGCGCGAGGCGTCGCGGCCGTCGAGGGCCTTCGCGAAGTTTGGCCCGTCGCCCACGTCGGAGCCCGTCACGTCGTTGACGCCGGCGAGGTCGAGGCCCTGGATGTCGAGGCGCTCGTTGCGCAGCACGCGCACGCCGAGCGAGTTCACCTCGTCGATCCACTCCTGGTAGCCGGAGAAATACTCGTGGTTGCCGGTGACGAAGAAGCTGCCCTGCCGCGACCGCAGGTCCTGCAGCGGCTCCGCCGCGGGGCCCAGCTCGGCCACCGAACCGTCGACCAGGTCCCCCACGATCGCGACGACGTCCGCGTCGACCGAGTTGATGATGCGGACGATCCGCTCGGTGTGCGAGCGGCCCAGCAGCGGGCCGAGGTGGATGTCGGATACCAGGGCGATCTTGAAGCCGGACATGCTCGCCGGCAGCTTCGCCAGCTGGATCGGGACGCGCTTCAGCTGCGGCGCGCTCTTGGCCTGCCACGTGCCGATGCCCACCGCGCCCACGGACAGCACCCCGGCCGTCGCGGCCAGGGACCGCCCGAGCAGCAGCCGCCGTGAGGGGTCGTGCCTGCTGTCCATAGCCTCCGGCAGCGGCTCCGCCGCCGACCGCTCGTCCACGACCTCGGCGAGCTCGCCGTTGTCCACAGCCTGTGCCGGCCCGGCGGCGGCGCCGATATCCACAGCCCGCCCGCCCGCGTCCACAGTCTCCTGCACAGGTCGGGGACTTCTGTCCACAGGCCCGGCAGTGGTTTCCACAGAGTTATCCACAGGGCGGCGGCGGGTCCACGGGCGCAGGGCGAGCCGGGGCAGCTCCAGCAGCGCGAGCGTCACCAGCAGGTAGAACATCAGGGCCAGCCACAGGAATCCGGGCCACGCCAGGATCGGTTGCTGCTTCAGCGGCAGCACCCGCGAGCCGACCAGCGTCACCGGGATCAGGATCCCGAGCAGCACTACCACCAGCGTGCCGATCCTGCGGCCGCGGCGGGTGGTGAAGACGTCCTTGACCAGGCGCTTCCACAGATACCAGTGGATGCCGAAGACGATGAGCAGCACGACCACCAGGAACAGTGCGATGAACAACACGTGTCAGCCGCCCGCGAACGGTGGAAGGACGTCGACCGTCGCCGTCGACGGCAGGGCCGCTTCGCGGTCCCGCCAGGACGTGCCGTCGACGAGGAACGAACAGGCCGTGAGCACCGACGCCAGCCTGGGCCGGTCGTGGGTGAGCACGGCCATGAGCTCGCCGAGCGTCGCCGCCTCGACCTTCTCCTCGGGCACGCCGGCGGCCGCGCGGGCCCCGGCGAAGTAACGCACGAGCAGCACCGCGGTCATCCCCCGATCGCTGACATGGGACGGGCGGGCTGCAGGAACGTCGGGTCGTCGATGCCGTGCCCGGCCGGCTTCGCCCACATCGCCTTGCGCCACAGGTCGGCGAGCTCGCCGTCGGTGGCGCCGCCACGCATCGCGCCGCGCAGGTCGGTCTCCTCCTGGCTGAACAGGCACGAGCGCACCGAGCCGTCGGCGGTCAGGCGGGTGCGGTCGCAGGCGCCGCAGAACGGGCGCGACACGCTCGCGATCACACCGACCCGCGCGGGTCCGCCGCCGACGGCGGTGTGCCCCTCGACCAGCCAGGTCTCGGCGGGAGCGCCGCCGCGCAGGACGGGGTCGGGCCGCAGGTCGAACGACTCCCGCAGCCGGGCGAGGATCTCCTCGCCGGTCACCATCTCCTCGCGCCGCCAGGTGTGCCCGGCGTCCAGCGGCATCTGCTCGATGAACCGCAGCTCATAGCCGCGGTCGAGGGCGAACCGCAGCAGCGGCACCGCCTCGTCGTCGTTGACCCCGCGCAGCAGCACCGCATTCATCTTCACCGGCACCAGGCCGGCCTCCGCCGAGGCGGCGAGCCCGGCGAGCACGTCGGCGTGCCGGTCACGGCGGGTCAGGGTCTGGAACCTGGCGGGGTCGATGGTGTCGAGCGAGACGTTGACCCGGTCGAGGCCCGCCTCGGCAAGCGTGCCGGCGAGGCGGGCCAGGCCGACGCCATTGGTCGTCAGCATGGTGCTCGGGCGCGGCTCCAGCGCGGCGACGGCCCGCACGATCCCCGGCAGTCCGCGGCGCAGCAGCGGCTCGCCGCCGGTGAACCGGACCTCGGTCACGCCGAGCTGGATGACCGCGACCCCGATCAGCCTGATGACCTCGTCGTCGGTGAGCAGGGTCGGGCTCGGCAGCCAGTCGAGGCCCTCGGCGGGCATGCAATAGGTGCAGCGCAGGTTGCACCGGTCGGTCAGCGAGACCCGAAGGTCGGTAGCCACACGGCCATGGCGGTCGGCGAGACCGGCACCAGGTGGCTCCGAAGGCTTCATGCCGGAAACGGTACCCCAGGGGTCTGACAGTTCAGAGTGCCCGCAATGTCGACCGCACCGACTCCCGGTACGCCGCCCCGAACAGCGCCGTGTGCACCAGCAGCAGGTACAGCCGATGCAACGCCACCCGGTCCTGCCAGCCGTCGGCGAGCGGCCACGCCTCGCGGTACGCGGCCATGATCCGGTCATGGTGCGGCGCCCCGCCCCACAGCCCCAGCAGCGCCAGGTCGGTCTCCCGGTGCCCGCCGTGCGCCGCCGGGTCCACCAGCCACCCGGCGCCGGACCGGTCCCACAGCACGTTGCCCGGCCACAGGTCGCCATGGATTCGAGAGGGCGGTTCGTCGCCACCGTACGACGAGATGCCGGCGATCACGCGCTCCACATCGGCCACGTCGGAGCCGGTCAGCGCGCCGTTGTCGATCGACGTCCGCAGGAAGGGCAGCAGCCGCCGCTCCGCGAACCACGGTCCCCACGGCCCGTCGGAGGGGTCGTTGGGCAGCGCTGCCGTGCCGATGAACCCGGGCCAGGCGGCCCCGAACGACGGCGCGCCCGCCCGGTGCATCGCCGCCAGCTGCCGCCCCAGCGAGGAAGCCCCGTCGGGGGTCGCCTCACCGTGCTCGATCCACTCGAGGGCGAGCATGGCCGGGAACTCGGCGATCACCGACGGCACCTGCACCGTGCCGGCCTCCTGAAGCCACCGCAGACCGGCGGCCTCGGTGGCGAAGAACCCCGCGGGCGGGTCATCGAGGGACTTGCAGAAGATCGAGCTGCCGTCGTCGAGCGTGAGCCGCTGCGCGGTGCAGATCGACCCGCCCGGCACCGGCGTCTCGCGGATCCGCTGGTGCTTGATGAACACCGGCAGCTGCCCGGGGTGTGCGCGCAAGAAGTCCAGATCCATCAGCGCTGCCTTCGCAGAGAAACCAAATGGGTCGCGGCCAGCGCCGGCGGCACCAGCGCCCCGGCCACCAGGCTCAACAGGCTCAGCACCCGATCCGTCGCGCCCATGTGCCCGGCGTGCAGCGCGTGGAAGCCGAAGTGCAGGGTGCCGAAGACGGCCGTGGCCACCCCGGCGAGCCAGCTGGTGGCGGGCCGGTCGAGCACGGCCGCGCCGCCGCAGAGCACCGCGATCATGAGCATCGTGGCGCCCAGGTCGACGATCAGGTGCTGGTTGTAGGGCGGGTACGCGGCCGTCCAGTGCAGCCCGAAGCCGGGAAACGTGGCGAAGAACCGCTCCGGGAAGACCACGGCCCACGCCCCCCAGGCGACGTTGACCAGGGCGATCACGGAGAAACCGGCGCGGCGGACGAAGTCAGCGGGCGGCGGCGCGTAAAGCGTCACGCGCGTCATCGTACGAGCGCAGCACCCCACGCATCGGCGCGACGATGTGCACGTCCGCGACCTGCGCGATCGCGGCCCGCAGCCGGCGGTCGGCGCGCGCCCTGGCCCGGCGGGCGGCCATCCCCACGACCGGACGGACGACGACCGACAGCAGCACCCCGAACAGGAGCCCGCCGACGAGCAGCGCGGTCGGCACCGGCAGCCGCCCGGCGTGCGGCGCCGCCACGTCCGGCAGCCCGAGGAACGCGAAGACCGCCCGCACCGTCAGCCACAGCAGCCCCACCAGCGCGGTCGCGGCGCCGAGCCACTGCAGCGCCCCCACCAGCCGCCACCAGAACGGTTTGCGGTCCATGCCGAGGTCCGCCGAGGCGACCGCCACGTCCAGCGCGTCGGGCACGTCGTCGAGGCGTGCGCGGGAAGCGGCGGTGACCGCGGCCGGCCACGGCTCCGGCAGCTCCGCGCCCGCCTGCTCGGCGACCTCTCGGGACGCGAGCGCGACCGCGGCCTTCTGCGCGGCGCTCGATTCAGGCAGTGACGATGCGGCAGGTGTACTGCCGGCAGGCTGGTCCAGGTGCAGGCGCCGCAACGGATCCGGTCGCAGCCGGCGGACCCAGCGGGCGACCGGCCAGCCGAGGACGCCGGCGGCCCGGTGCCGGTAGGTGCGCTCGGTCGCCGCGACGACGATCGGCACCCCGGCCGCTGTGGCGAGGGACTCCGCGAGGCGGTCGATCGCGGCGGGTTGGATGCGCTCGCCCCGTACATCGGCGGCCACCAGCGGATCGAGCTCACCGACGGCACCGCTCACGTCGCCGGCGAGCCGCTGCAGGAAGGCCTGGCGCTGCGCGACGGTGCGCTCCAGCGTGGCGCGGAGCGTGTCGAGGCCGGGCTGGCCCTTCGCGGACGTCGGGAACGCCGGCACGCCGCCGAGCCCGTCGGCTTCCAGCAGGCGGCGCAGGTCGGCGACGAGCCGCTCGCTGTCGGTGCGGTTGAGCCGGTCGGCCTGGTTGAGCACCACGACCGTCACGTCCCGGTGCCGCTGGAACTGGGAGAGGTACTGCTGGTGGACCACGCGGTCGGCGTACTTCTGGGGGTCGAGCACCCACACGACGAGGTCGACGAGGCGCAGCAGCCGGTCGACCTCCAGCCGGTGCCGTGCCTCGATGGAGTCGAAGTCGGGCAGGTCGAGCAGCACCAGCCCGCGAAGGCCGGCCTCGTCCTCGCCGTCGAGCGCGCTCTCGCGGGTGAAGCGCCGGTTGGGCGGCACGCCGAGCCAGTCGAGCAGCGGCCCGGCGCCCTGCGCGCCCCACACGCAGGCGTGCGCGACGCCGGTCGTCGGGCGGCGCACCCCGACCCGCGACAGCTGAAACCGGCACAGCGCATTGAACAGGCTGGACTTGCCGCTGCCGGTGGCGCCCGCGAGCGCGACGACGGTGTGCGCCCTGGACAGCGCGAGCCGATCGCCGGCCCGGTCGATGACCGTGCGGGCCGTGACCAGCCTGGCGTCGGGCACGTGGTCCTCGGCCGCCTGCACGAACCGCCGCAGCGCCTCCACCCGGTCGGCGAGCTGGTCGGCGTCCACCGCGCCGCCCTGCCGCGGGATCACCTGCTTGATCTTGTCCACCAAGCTCATTTCTGCGGCTCCAGCCGGACGTCGGCGCGGGCGAGCTGCACCGCGGTGCTGGCGGCGCGCAGGCGGCCGGCGTAGTCGTCGTCGATCCCCGCACCGGCCAGCGCGCTGCGGTAGCGGCCGGCCTCCTCGTCGAAGAGGGCGGTGACCCGCTCCAGCAGGTCCTGTCTGGCCCGGGTGGCGAGTGACCGCACCGCCTGGTCGCCGAAGATCGCCTCGAGCACCTTCTGCGCGGTGACGGTGGTGCCGCCGGCGACCACGATCTCCAGCCCGGTCGGGATGAACGCGGTCGCCGCGAAGACGGAGACCATCACCAGCAGCCCGGTCGCGTTGACCGCATAGGCGCTGGCCCGGGCGAGCACCCGCTTGTCGCCGGCCTCGGAGCGCACCAGGTCGAGGACCGAGCGCTGCCAGTCGCGGATGAGCCGGGCGATCCGCTCGTCGAGGTCGTCGGAGGGGCGGGTCAGGTTGGGCGCGGCGGTCAGCAGCGCGGCGCCCGCGGGGTGGGCCTTCCAGGCGGCGCCGGCCCGCTCGGCGGCGTCGGTCGCGGCGCCCTTGAGCAGGATCGCGAGTCCCGAGCCGATTGCCTCCTGGAAGCGCTCGCCGGGCGCCGGCCGGCCGGTGACGGCGGCGACGACCCGGTCGCGGGCGCGCCCGACCCGGGCCTGCAGCGCGCGCATGATGTCGCCCGTGCCGACGAGCTCCTGCCATCGGGCCAGCACCTCGCCCCGCAGCAGCGCCCCGTCGTGGATGCCCTGCTCGACCGAGGAGGCGGCCGCCCGGTAGGACCCGCGGACCGCGTCGTCGAGCGACTTCGCCGCCGTGACCTGGTCCTCCGCGGCCGAGGCGAGCACGCCGACGTCCATCGTGAGCGCGTCGACGGCGCCGCCGACGGTCTGGCGGACCACGGCAGCGCGCGCCTCCGCGGAGCGGGCCAGCTTGCCGAACCAGTCGCGCAGCGGCGCCACCTGCGCCTCGCTGAGCAGCCCCTGACTGTCGAGCCGGGCCTCGGGCAGGATGAACAGCGGCACCCCGCCGAGGTCCTGCTCCTGCAGCATCCCGGTCAGGTGCGGGCCGATCTCGTCGGCCGCGCCGCCGCCGGGCACCCGGTCGAGCACCAGGGCGATGGCGGTGCCCCGGTTACGGGCGGTGCGCAGCATGCCCCACGGCACCGCGTCGGCATACCGCGCGGCGGTGGTGACGAAGAGCCAGAGGTCGGCGGCGGCGAGCAGTTGCGAGGCGAGCTGCCGGTTGGCGTCGACGACGGAGTCGATGTCGGGCGCGTCGAGCAGGGCCAGCCCGGGGCTGAGCGCCTGGGCGGACACGACCTGCAGCGTCCTGGCATCGCTGCTCGCGCCGCTGGTGCGGGTCAGCGAAGGCAGCACGTTGGCCTTGGCGAACCACGACATGTCGGTGGGGTGGCAGACGAGGACCGGCGCCCGGGTGGTGGGGCGCAGCACGCCCGACGGGCTGACCGGGGTGCGGACCAGGCTGTTGACCAGCGTCGACTTGCCGGCGCCGGTCGAGCCGCCGACGACCACCAGCAGCGGCGCGTCGAGCCGGTCGAGCCTGGGCAGCAGATAGTCGTCGAGCTGGCCGACCATGGCGGCGGCGACCGCGGTGGCGCGCTCGGCGCTGGGCAGCGGCAGCGCGAACCGGGTCTCCTTGCCGAGGTCGCGGAGATCGACGAGCGCCGAGACGAGGTCGGCCAGTCCGGATCGCTCCGGCTCCCGGGCGCGTGGGGGCCGACCGGCGGACGGGCCATCAGCTGAAGGGCTGGCAGCCGCCGACCGGGCGGACACCGACTCGCCCTGTGTGGTCACTGCTAAAGCGTGCACGATGTCGCTGTCGAGCGCCATGCAATGGCCGTAAGCATCGATGTCACCCAGCGCAATCTCACCCATGACGTACCACAGCGGCGGCCCCGGGTGTGACAAGTTGCGTCGATCTCACTCAAGGTTGGACTTGACGATCGTGACTTGCATGGCACTATTGAGTGACAGTCACTCAACTTCGCAGTCGGGGCTCTCGCACCGACTGTCTCTTGGAGGTCAAGCAGCTATGGCACGTGCGGTCGGCATCGACCTCGGAACCACCAACTCGGTGGTCAGTGTCCTGGAGGGCGGCGAGCCCAGCGTCATCGCCAACGCCGAAGGTGCGCGCACGACGCCGTCCATCGTCGCGTTCGCCCGTAACGGTGAGGTGCTGGTGGGCGAGGTCGCCAAGCGCCAGGCGGTCACCAACCCGGACCGGACCATCCGCTCCGTGAAGCGTGAGATGGGCACCAACTGGGCCATCGACATCGACAGCAAGAAGTACACCCCGCAGGAGATCTCCGCGCGGGTGCTCATGAAGCTCAAGCGCGACGCCGAGGCCTACCTCGGCGAGCAGATCACCGACGCGGTCATCACCGTGCCGGCATATTTCAACGACTCGCAGCGCACCGCCACGAAGGAGGCCGGCGAGATCGCCGGTTTCAACGTGCTGCGCATCGTCAACGAGCCGACCGCCGCCGCCCTGGCCTATGGCCTGGACAAGGGCCCGAAGGAGCAGACCGTCCTGGTCTTCGACCTCGGCGGTGGCACGTTCGACGTGTCGGTCCTGGAGCTCGCCGAGGGTGTCGTCGAGGTCAAGTCGACCTCCGGTGACAACCACCTCGGTGGCGACGACTGGGACGAGCGGGTCATCGACCACCTGGTGAAGATGTTCCGCGGCCAGCACGGCATCGACCTGTCCGCCGACAAGATGGCGATGCAGCGTCTGCGCGAGGCCTCCGAGAAGGCCAAGATCGAGCTGTCCGCCGCCACCACCACCTCGATCAACCTGCCCTACATCACCGCCGGCCCCGACGGCCCGCTGCACCTGGACACCCAGCTGTCGCGCGCCGAGTTCCAGCGGATGACGCAGGACCTGCTCGACCGCACCAAGGTCCCGTTCGAGAACGCGATCCGCGACGCGGGCATCAAGGTCGGCCAGCTCGACCACGTCATCCTCGTCGGCGGCTCGACCCGTATGCCCGCGGTGACCGAGCTGGTCAAGCAGCTCACCGGCAAAGACCCCAACAAGGGCGTCAACCCGGACGAGGTCGTCGCCGTCGGCGCCGCCCTGCAGGCCGGTGTCCTCAAGGGTGAGGTCAAGGACGTCCTGCTGCTCGATGTCACCCCGCTGTCGCTGGGCATCGAGACCAAGGGCGGCATCATGCACAAGCTGGTCGAGCGCAACACGACCATCCCGACCAAGCGCTCCGAGGTCTACACCACCGCCGACGACAACCAGCCGTCGGTGCTCATCCAGGTCTTCCAGGGTGAGCGGGAGATGGCGGCCTACAACAAGCGCCTCGGCACCTTCGAGCTGACCGGCCTGCCGCCGGCGCCGCGTGGCGTGCCGCAGATCGAGGTCACCTTCGACATCGACGCCAACGGCATCGTGCACGTGTCCGCCAAGGACCTCGGCACGGGCAAGGAGCAGTCGATGACGATCACCGGCGGCTCGGCGCTGCCGAAGGACGACATCGAGCGGATGATGCGCGACGCGCAGGAGCACGCCGACGACGACAAGCGTCGCCGCGAGGAGGCCGAGACCCGCAACCTGGCCGAGGCCCTGCAGTGGCAGACCGAGAAGTTCCTCGCCGAGTCCGGTGACAAGATCCCGGCCGACGCCCGCGACCAGATGAACGAGGCGCTGGGCGACCTGCGCAGCGCGCTGGGCGGCAACGACACCGAGCGGATCAAGGCGGCGCACGAGAAGCTGGCGCAGGTCTCGCAGCAGGCCGGCAGCGCGCTCTACGAGCAGCAGCGGCAGCAGAGCGCCGGCGGCGAGGCTCCCGGCGCCGGGTTCGGCGGCAGCGACACGGCCGGCACGGCCGGCACCGCCGGAAACGGCCCGGATGACGTCGTCGACGCCGAGATCATCGACGAGGGCGACAAGAAGTGACCGACGAAGCCCGCGCCGCCGGCCCGGAGGGGCCGGCGGAGCGCGTTGTGATCAAGGACAAGCGGAAGGTGTCGGCCGACAGCAAGCCGGTCGAGACACCCGACGCCGGACACACCGCGGAGGAGGTCGAAGTGGCGGTCGAGGAGACCGAAGAGGCAGAGGTGCAAGCGGAAGCGGCCGACGAGACACCGGTCGAGGGCGAGATCGTGGACGAGGCGTTCACGGTGCACGCGCCGCCGGTCAGCGAGCCGGGCGAGGCCGCCGCGCAGGGCACCACGGACGACGCGCACCAGCACGGCCTCGGTGCCGAGCTGGCCGCGCTGCGCACCGACCTCGACGAGCGCACCCGTGACCTGCAGCGGGTCACCGCCGAATACGCCAACTACCGCAAGCGGGTCGACCGCGACCGGGCGCTGGTGGTCGAGCAGTCCACCGGCAACGTGCTCGGCGCGCTGCTGCCCGTGCTCGACGACCTGGACCGGGCCCGCGAGCACGGCGACCTGGTCGGGCCGTTCGGCGCGGTGGCGGAGCAGCTGACGGCGGCGCTGACGAAGTTCGGGCTGACCGTCTTCGGGTCGAAGGGCGATCCGTTCGACCCGACCCGTCACGAGGCGGTGGCCCACCTGACCTCGGCCGAGGTGAGCGAGCCGACCTGCATCGACGTGATGCGGCGCGGCTACCTCCTCGGCGAGCGGCTGCTGCGACCGGCCCTGGTCGCCGTTGCCGACCCGGAGTAAGAGACGCCTGGAGGAGGTGGCGCGATGAGTTCGAAGGACTGGTTGGAAAAGGATTTCTACGCGGTTCTGGGCGTCACCAAATCCGCTACCACCGACGAGGTCAAGAAGGCGTACCGCAAGCTCGCGCGCGAGCTGCACCCCGACCGCAACCCCAACAACGCGGCGGCCGAGGAGCGGTTCAAGGCGGTGTCGGAGGCGTATGACGTGCTCTCCGACCCGGGCCGGCGCAAGGAGTACGACGAGATGCGGTCGCTCTTCGGCGCGGGCGCGTTCCGGCGCAACGCCCGGGCCGGCAACCACGGCCCGGGCGGGCCCGGCTTCGACTTCTCCGACCTGTTCGCCAATGGCGCGCAGGGCAGCGGGGCCGGCCCCGGCGCCGGCGCCGGGGCGGGTGTCGGTGGCGACCGCCGCTTCGGCGGTGCGGGTTTCTCCGACCTGTTCAGCTCGATCTTCTCCGGTGGCGGCGGACCCGGCGCGCCCGGTGGGACGCCCGGCCGCCGCGGACGCGGACGCGACGTCGAGACCGAGGTGGTCCTCAACTTCGCCGACGCGGTCCAGGGCGCTACGCTGCCGATCACGCTGCGCACGCCCGGCACCTGCGAGACCTGCCACGGCAACGGCGCGGCCCCCGGCTCCACGCCGCGGACCTGCCCCAACTGCCGCGGCCAGGGTGTCGTCAGCAGCAACCAGGGCTCGTTCAGCTTCACCGAGCCGTGCCGCGAGTGCCAGGGCGTGGGCACGATCGTCGACGAGAAGTGCCCGGAGTGCGTGGGCAGCGGCGGCGTGACCAAGACCCGCACGATCAACGTGCGCATCCCTCCGGGGGTCGCCGAGGGTCAGCGGATCCGCCTGAGCGGTCGGGGCGAGCCGGGCACGCGTGGTGGCGCGGCCGGCGATCTGTTCGTGTTGATCAGGGTGCGTCCCGACTCGGTCTTCGGCCGGACCGGCGACGATCTGACCCTGACGGTGCCGGTGACCTTCGCGGAGGCGGCGCTCGGCGCCGACCTGCGGGTGCCGACCCTCGACGCGGCCGTGACGCTGCGGGTGCCCCCGGGCACCCCGAGCGGGCGGACGCTGCGGGTGCGCGGCAAGGGGGTCGCCCGGCGCGACGGGAAGGTCGGTGACCTGCTCGTCACGATCGACGTCCACGTGCCGGCGGAGCTGAGCGAGGCCGCCCGGCAGGCACTGTCCGACTACGCGGCCGCGGCGCCGCCGGCTCCGAGGGAGCGGCTCGACGCGATCGCACGGGAGCGCAGCAGCTATGAACGATGACGATGACGAGCGTGCGATCTTCATCGGCTTCGAGGCGGTCTCCGACGCCAAGGTGCTGATCATCTCGATCGCTGCCCGGCTGGCCGGGATGCACCCGCAGACCCTGCGGCAGTACGACCGCATGGGGCTGGTGCAGCCCGGCCGCACGTCCGGCGGCGGCCGCCGCTACAGCGAGCGCGACGTGGCGCTGCTGCGCGAGGTGCAGCGGCTCAGCCAGGAGGAAGGCGTCAACCTCGCCGGCATCAAGCGGATCATCGAGCTGGAAGGGTTCGTCGGTGACCTGCGCCAGCGGGTGGCCGACCTGGAGGACGAGCTGATCCGCACCCGGACCAGGCTGGCGCAGCTGGAGGCGGCCGGCTTCCCGCGCCGCGACCTGGTGCCGACCAACCAGCACCCGACGGCGCTGGTGGTGTGGCGGCCTTCGCAGAAATAGCGTGTTTGCCGTTCCCCGCCGCAGGGCATCAGGTGCGCAGGGAATGGTGTGGTCATCCGGAGGGCTGACCGGATGCTCGCAGGGTGTGGTCAATGAGGGGGCGCCGTCGCTGACGGCGCCCTTTCAGCTGATCCTGCGGGGTGCGCGGGTCAGGCCGCCCTCGCACCAGTCGTGATACTCGAACAGCTCCGGCCGGGCCAGCAGCATCCGGGCGTTGTGCGCCCAGGTGGTCAGCAGCTCGTCGCCCTGCTCCTCGGCCTGCTCGACGAACTTGCGCAGCCGCCGCTTCGGGTGGGCCCGGAAGTGCGTGCGGATCCCGTCGGCGGCGTAGATGTACAGGCAGTGCAGTGCGAACCGGCGGGCCGGGCAGGCCGGGTCCATCGCCAGGTCGAACAGCGTGCCGATCAGCCGGTCGCCGGCGACCAGGAGGTCCCAGTCGGGCGGCATCGTCTGCAGCACCGCCGCGTCGGGGTGGTAGGCCCAGGCACGCAGCTCGGCTGGAGTAGGGTCGACCGGATTGGCAAAGCCCCGGAATCCCGCTTGTTGCACGCTCACTGTCAGCTCCCGTGGCCAGCGGGTATGTGATCGCCAGAGGTCCTGGAGTCGGCGACAACTTAGCCCGCCACCTGGCGACTGCGGAAGAGCCGAAGGGACCGGTTACTCTCCGGATACAGCCATACGGGTGGCTTTATGGTGAAAAGTCGCCCCGGTTCAGGGCTATATCAATGGATCTCGCCTGGGTCTACAGTGTCGTCGTGAGCACGGACCATCGCGACATGCGCATCTCAGACGCGGAGCGCGAGCGGGTTGTGGCCCAGCTGAACACGGCGGTGTCCGAGGGTCGGCTCACCCTCGCGGAGTTCGAGGAGCGCGTCGACGGCGTCCTGCGCTCCCGCACGTTCGGCGAGGTCGAGCCGTATGTGATCGACCTTCCCGTGCAGCAGGTGACCGCGCCCAAGCTGGTCGAGATCCGCAACCGGGCGTCGGCGCTGAAGCGGCAGGGCCGCTGGACCGTCCCCCGCCTGCTGTCGATCTCGACCCGGTCCGGGTCGGTGAAGATCGACTTCACCGAGGCGATCTTCAGTGCCACCGCCGTGGACATCGCGCTCGACGCGCAGTCCAGCTCGGTCGAGCTCATCCTGCCCGCCGGCGCCGCCGCCGACCTCGACAGCATCGACGCCGACGCGAGCAACGTGCGGTCGAAGGTCGAGCCGTCCGGGCCGGGCGTCGCGTTCCGCATCAGCGGCCAGGTCAAGCGCAGCAGCGTCAAGGTTCGCTACCAGCGGAGGTTCCTGCGGTGGCGGTGGTGAAACAGGCGGCGGTGGTGAAACAGGCGGCGGTGGTGAAGCAGGTGGCGTCGGGGAAGCGTCGCGCGCTGGCCGCCGCCCTGGCCGTCACGCTGTTCATGACGCTGACCGCCGGCTCCTGCGGCCCCGGCGAGGAGCAGGCCGACGACCCGGCGCCGGACGTGTCCTACCAGGAGGAGGCGCCGGCCCCGGCCGGCTCGGAAGACCCGCACAACCGGCAGTCGGTGGTCCAGGTGCCGAAGGGCACCTCGCCGCGCGCGGTCGAGTTCGCCGACGCCGACACCGGGTATGCCCTGTTCAGCACGTGCGTCAACGGGCAGGCCTGCCAGGTCGGCCTGGTCATCACGCTCGACGGCGGGCAGTCGTGGGTGCCCCGCAAGGTGCCCTTCGACGACGCCACCGAGGTCGAGATGCGTCTCGGCCGGGGCAACGTGCTGCTGCTGCGCACGGCGCCCGGCGGCTGGTACGTCTCCAAGGACACCGGCCACACGTTCAAGCAGTACCCGCTCAATCCGCCGCCGCCGGAGCTCAACCTCACCGAGCCGCGCTTCAGCGTCGGCTGCCTCGACGGCACGGTCGACTGCGCGGCGCGCCAGCCGATGGAGATCACCGACGACGGCAAGCGGGTGGCGCTGCCCAGCCACCCGCAGGGCAACCAGCGTTTCACGAGCCTGGTCGCGCAGGCGGACGGCAAGCTGTGGCTGACCGCGCAGTCGGTCGAGACCTCCGGCAGCGTCCCGCCGATGATCACGGTCAGCGTCTGGAGCAGCGCCGACCGCGGCCGCACCTGGCACGCCGAGGGCACCGCCAGGCTGCCGCAGCAGAGCGGCGTGGAGCCGCACGTGGTGGTGGCCCCCGACGGCTCCGACGTGTGGCTCGCCGCCAACCAGTTCGCGGCCCGCCGCACCGAGGGCGGGACCTGGGTCGAGGCGAGCGCGATGCGTGAGGTCGCCGAGGTGTACAGCGCGGAGGTGCTGCCCGGCGGCCTGCTGCTGGTCGCCAGCGGTCAGGGCGTCTGGACGGTGGACAGCGAGCGGCGCACCCGCGACCAGGGCGGCCGGCTGGTCTTCCGGCTGCGCCGGCTGTCGGAGACGACGATCCTCGGCTACCCCGCGCAGCAGTCGGGTGAGGTGTGGCTGTGCGAGGTGAGAGACAAGAATTGTGAGTGGTCGAGGGTCGCTGTCGCTGCACGATAAGACTTGAGTGGAATAGACTCAACCTCGCGAGCGTCGTACCTGGTGCACAGGTATGGACCGGAACGAGGAGCCGATGAACGCCGAACGCCTGACCACCAAGAGTCGCGAGGTCATCAAGGCCGCCGTTGACGCGGCGAGCCGGCGCGGACACGCGACAGTCGAACCATGGCACCTGTTGCTGGCGCTGCTGGACACGGGCGGCTCGACCACCGCGGGCCTGCTGCGCGCCGTGGGCGCCAACCCCGCCGACATCCGCCGCGCCGCGCTGCACGCCGTGGACCGGCTACCCAGCGCCAAGGGTTCCAGCGTGGTCGAGCCCAATGTCGCCCGCGAGTTCGCCAACGCGATCGCGGCCGCGGAGCAGATCGCCCGCCCGCTCGGCGACGAATACACCTCGACCGAGCACCTGCTGGCCGGCCTGGCCCGGGTCGGCGGCGCGGTCGCCGCCCGCCTCAAGGAGTCCGGGGCCACCGAGGAGACCCTGGTCGCCGCGTTCCCGCAGGTCCGCGGCGGTGACCGGCGCGTCACCACCGCCGACCCGGAGCAGACCTTCCAGGCCCTGGAGAAGTACGGCGTCGACCTGACCCAGGCCGCCCGCGACGGCAAGATCGATCCGGTCATCGGCCGGGACTCCGAGATCCGCCGGGTGATCCAGGTGCTGTCCCGCCGCACCAAGAACAACCCCGTGCTGATCGGCGAGCCGGGCGTCGGCAAGACCGCGATCGTCGAGGGCCTGGCCCAGCGGATCGTGGCCGGCGACGTGCCCGAGTCCCTGCGCGACAAGCGCCTGGTCAGCCTCGACCTGGCGGCCATGGTCGCCGGCGCGCAATACCGTGGCCAGTTCGAGGAGCGCCTCAAGTCCGTCCTGGAGGAGATCAAGGGCTCCGACGGGCAGGTCATCACGTTCCTCGACGAGCTGCACACGATCGTCGGCGCCGGCAAGGGCGAGGGCTCGATGGACGCCGGCAACATGCTGAAGCCGATGCTGGCCCGCGGCGAGCTGCGGATGGTCGGCGCGACCACCCTGGACGAATACCGCGAGCACATCGAGAAGGACCCCGCGCTGGAGCGCCGGTTCCAGCCGGTCGTGGTCGGCGAGCCGTCGATCGAGGACACCATCGGCATCCTGCGCGGGCTCAAGGAGCGCTACGAGGTGCACCACGGCGTGCGGATCACCGATGCGGCCCTGGTCGCGGCGGCCACGCTCTCCGACCGGTACATCAGCGACCGCTTCCTTCCGGACAAGGCGATCGACCTGGTCGACGAGTCCGCGTCGCGGCTGCGCATGGAGATCGACTCCCGGCCCGTCGAGGTGGACGAGGTCGAGCGGACCGTGCGGCGGCTGGAGATCGAGGAGATGGCGCTGGCCAAGGAGCCCGACGCCGCCTCCGCGGAGCGGCTGGAGCGGCTGCGCGCCGAGCTGGCCGACCGCCGCGAACACCTGACCGCGCTGACCGAGCGCTGGCAGAACGAGAAGCAGCACATCTCCGCCGTCTCCTCGATCAAGGAGCAGCTGGAGCAGCTGCGCGGCGAGGCCGACCGGGCCGAGCGCGACCTCGACCTCGCGAAGGCCTCGGAGCTGCGGTATGGGCGGATCCGCGACCTCGAGCAGGAGCTGCGCACCGCGGAGGTCGAGCTCGAGGAACTGCAGTCCGCCGGCTCGATGCTGAAGGAGGAGGTCTCCGCCGACGACATCGCGGCGGTGGTCGCCTCGTGGACCGGCATCCCCGCCGGCCGGCTGCTGGAGGGCGAGACCGCCAAGCTGCTGCGGATGGAGGAGGCGCTGCGCAGCCGGGTCATCGGCCAGGAGGCCGCGGTGCAGGCCGTCTCCGACGCGGTGCGCCGCGCCCGCGCCGGGATCGCCGACCCCGACCGCCCCACGGGCAGCTTCCTGTTCCTGGGCCCGACCGGCGTCGGCAAGACCGAGCTGGCGAAGGCGCTCGCGGAGTTCCTCTTCGACGAAGAGCGCGCCATCGTCCGCATCGACATGAGCGAGTACGGCGAGAAGCACACGGTCGCCCGGCTCGTCGGCGCGCCGCCCGGATACGTCGGCTATGAGGAGGGCGGCCAGCTCACCGAGGCGGTCCGCCGCCGGCCCTACTCGGTGGTGCTGCTCGACGAGGTCGAGAAGGCGCACCCCGACGTGTTCGACGTGCTGCTGGCGGTGCTCGACGACGGCCGGCTCACCGACGGGCAGGGCCGCACGGTCGACTTCCGCAACGCGATCCTCATCCTGACCTCCAACCTCGGCTCCGAGGTGCTGGCCGACGACCCGACGCTGACCAGGGAGCAGCGGCGCGACGCCGTGATCGCCGCCGTCCGGCAGCACTTCAAGCCGGAGTTCGTCAACCGGCTCGACGACATGGTCGTGTTCGACGCCCTGTCGCCCGCCGACCTGCGCGAGATCGTCGACATCCAGCTGCGGGCGCTCGGCCGGCGGCTGGCCGACCGGCGGCTGACCCTGGACGTCACCGACGCGGCGCGTGACTGGCTCGCCAGTCTGGGGTATGACTCGGTGTATGGCGCCCGCCCGCTGCGGCGCCTGGTCCAGACGTCCATCGGCGACCAGCTCGCCAAGGCGCTGCTGGCCGGCACGATCCGCGACGGCGACCGCGTCGTGGTGGACCTGGCGGACGACAAGAAGGCGCTCGCAGTCAGCGCCGGATAAGGACGAGGGCGATGCTGTGGAAGAGGAAGGGCGCGTTCGACGATGAGCTGAGCCAGCTCGCCGCCGCCGACACGCTGGCGTTCGGCGGGGTCGGCTTCGCCGGCACGCTCACGCCCGCCACCAAGGCCTATTTCGCGGTCGGGGAGGGTCTCCACCGGCACGGTGCCGAGCTGCGGCCCAAGCTGGAGGCGCTCCTCGACCACGCCACGCCCGCCGGCCGGGTGTACGCGGCGGAGCTGCTGACCCGCATCGACCCGGCGGCCGGCAGGGCCGCGTGGCAGCGCCTGGCGGGGCAGGACGCCGCGGTCAGCACGTTCACCGGCTGCATGATGGGCAGCACCACGCTGGCCCAGTATGCGCAAGATCGCCTCAACAGCTGAGCCTATAACCTGCGCCCGCAGCCCGACATCGATACGGTTGATCCTCAAGGTTTCCTGGGAGGAGATCCGATGGCATTCGCCGACCCAGCGTCTGGGCCGCGAGCCCGACCGTCCACCGTCAACCTGGCCGTCTACCTGCTCTACGCGGCGGCCGGGATCGAACTTATCAATATCATCATCTCGCTCGTCTATGCCGGTGCGCTCGCCGACGGCGCCAAGAAGGCCGTCGCCGGCACGTCGCAGGAGGGCGCCGGGTTCGGCGCCGGTGCCAACGGTGCCGTCACGCTGATCTTCGGCATTCTGATCATCGTCCTGCTGGTCCTGCTCGCCGTCTTCGTCGGCAAGGGCAAGCAGGTCGCCCGCATCCTCACGTGGGTGCTCGGCGGCCTCGCGGCGTGCTGCTCGCTCGGTGGGTTCGCCTTCTCGCTCGCCGGGGAGAGCCTCTGGGAGCAGGCGCGCAAGAACGACCCGAAGCTGCCGACCTGGGACAAGTACAACGAGCTGCTCTACTCCGAGGTGCCGGGCTGGTTCCAGCCGGTGACCACGGTGCTCGGCGTGCTGCTGATCCTGGCGATCCTGGCGGTCATCGTGCTGCTGGCGCTGCCGGCGTCGCACCCGTACTTCCGCAAGGTCGAGGCGCAGTGGGAGCCGCCGGCGCCCGGCACGCCCGGCGACTCCGGCTATCCGGGTGGCTACCCGCCGCCCGCCGACGGCCCGCCGCACCAGCCGCCACCGGCTCCGTAAGGCCGCACCGCCCTCTGTAAGGGCGACACCGCCGAAGCGGCTCAGCAAACACCCGAAGGCCCCGGGATACCGGGGCCTTCGGCGTGCCCGGGACTAGATTGGCGCGCATGACCCAACGGCCAGTCGCCCTCATCACCGGCGCCACCGCGGGCATCGGTGCCGCGTTCGCTCGCGAGCTCGCCAAGACCCACGACCTCGTGCTGGTGGCCCGGGACAAGGCCCGCCTCGAGGCCGTGGCGGCCGAGACGGTGGCGGCCGGGGCGGGCGGCGCCGAGGTGCTGCCGGCGGACCTGTCGACGCCCGAGGGCTGCGACCTGGTCGCGGCCCGGATCACCGCCGCGGACCGGCCCGTGGACCTGCTGGTCAACAACGCCGGGATGAGCCTCAACACGCCGTTCCCGCGCTCCAGCGTGGAGCGGGAGGAGCTGCTGCTGCGGCTCAACGTCCACGCGGTCATGCGGCTGACGCTCGCCGCATTGCCCGGGATGACCGCCCGCGGCCGGGGCGACATCATCAACGTCTCCTCGGTGTCCGGGTTCGCCGCGATGATGCCCGGCTCCACGTACCCGGCGACCAAGGCCTGGGTCACCAACTTCAGCGAGTCGACCGGCCAGCTGGTGCGGGCCGGAGGGGTCCGCGTGATGGCGCTGTGCCCCGGGTTCACCCGCACCGAGTTTCACCAGCGGGCCGGCATCGACGCGGGCAAGACGCCGCCGTGGCTGTGGCTGGACGCCGGCAGCGTGGTCCGCGACGCCCTGCGCGACCTGGGGAAGGGCAAGCTCGTCAGCGTGCCCAGCTGGAAGTACAAGATGGTCGTCTTCGGGGTGCGGCACGCCCCGCAGGCGTTGATGCGGCGTGTCGCCCGCGGCACGAGGAGCCGCATCGGCCGCGATGATCATTGAGTGGGGCCAGCATCGAGCATGATTGACGTCACGATGCCGCCGAACGGTCGGACTTGTGCGGCGAAGGGCTGAGTCCCTGGGACAAGGCCACTCCAGAAGTGGTGTTCGCGCAGGTCAGGGCCGATGTGACGGGGTCCGGCGAGGGGTACGAACCGGTGAAACCAACGCGAATCTCCCTCACGTGCGGTTCGTTGACCCCTGTCACCGTCACCCCTCGCGTCACTCGTGGTGATCGCTGCGATCACCTTCGTATTCCTCCTTGTCCACTTGACGGCCCTATATTTCTGCGAGAGTGCGGGTCATCGATTCGCCGAGCAGATTTAGCGCGTACGCTTCGGTCATGACCGACCGTGACGACCTGCTGAAACTCGTGCTCGACCTGGCTGTGGTCCGAGGCAAGGTGACGCTGTCGTCGGGACAAGTAGCTGACTGGTACGTGGACCTTCGTCGCTTGACGCTGCACCATGCTGGTGCGCCGCTCGTCGGCCGGGTGCTGCTCGATCTGGTCGCCGACTGGGATTTCGACGCTGTGGGAGGGCTGACCCTCGGCGCTGATCCGGTGGCCACCGCGATGCTGCATGCGGCTGCCGCGCGGGGGACGGGACGCGAGCTCGATGCGTTCGTCGTCCGGAAGAGTGACAAGGCTCACGGTCTGCAGCGCCGGGTCGAGGGACCCGACGTGGCGGGCCGGCGGGTGCTGGCGGTCGAGGACACCTCCACGACTGGGGGAAGCGTCCTCACTGCAGTAGAGGCGTTGCGCGAGGCCGGCGCGGAAGTTGTCGGTGTCGCGGTTATCGTCGACCGTGGGGCGGAAAAGGCGGTCCGCGCCGCGGGGCTGAGCTATCGCTCAGCATTTTCGTTGGCCGACCTCGGCCAATAGGGCTGAAAAATTGTCGATTCGGACCTGCGTATATGCAGGCGGGTCGATGGTGTTGGTGGAAGGATGGAATACGTGGGAACTGCGCTGGCTGAGATGACCCTGCCCCAGATCTCGCCACTTGCTGGCGAGCCGATTGACCGCGCCGATGCCGAGCGTCTTGCCGGCGTCCTGAAGGCACTTGCCGACCCTGCCCGACTCCGGCTCCTGAGCCTGATCCAGTCGGCACCGGACGGCGAGGCGTGTGTGTGTGACCTGACGGCCCCGCTCGGGCTCTCGCAGCCTACGGTGAGCCACCACCTGCGAATCCTGACCGAGGCCGGTCTCCTGGAGCGCGAGAAGCGGGGTGTCTGGGCGTTCTACCGCCTGGTGCCCGCCGCTATCGGCACCATCGCCGACCTTCTGACGCCGCCGCGCAAGCGCGCGACCAAGAAGGCACCTCGGTAGGTTGCTCCAGCGGCCCGGCGACCTGCGCGACCAGCTTGCCCTCCTGGGGCGGGCGGTCGTGCGGTCAGGGCTTGTCGTGGGCTCGGGCGGCAACCTGTCCGCCCGGGCGCCCGGCTCCGACGAATGCTGGGTGACGGCTGCCGGCACCTGGCTCGACGGACTGTCGCCAGACTCGTTTGTTCGGGTCCGAATCAGCGATGGCGCGGCGCTTGACAAAGATGCCGCGCCATCATCTGAGCTTGGGCTCCACCTGGCGACCTACCGCGTCCGACCCGACGCGAACGTGATCGTGCACCTCCACCCGCAGACGGTGCTGCTGCTCGACGCGATCGGCGAGCCGATCCGGCTCGTCACCACCGACCATGCCTTCTACCTGCGGCAGGTCGTGACCACCCCGTTCAGCCCGCCCGGCGATCCCCGGGTCGGTGAGCTGGCCGCGGCCGCGTGCGCGGGTGGCGTCAACTGCGTGATCCTCTCCCATCACGGCTGCTCCGTGATCGCCGACTCGGTCGAGCTGGCCCATAAGCGCGCCCTCTATCTGGAGGAAGCCGCGCTGCTGACTTACCGAGCGTTAACCCTGGGTCGCACCCCGCAGCCGGTGCCGACCGACTGGCTGAACCTTCCCTCAGCAACCGCCTGACCTGCGCCTACACTGCTCCGATCGCGTCGACGCGAGCGGAGCACGCGGCAACGCGCGAAGACACGCGGAGACGCGAGCAGAGGCACGCGAAGACCCGTCCAGGGACGCGAGCAGGCGGCGAAGGGCACGGTGAGGCACGTGGCGCGAGGGAAAGCACCGTTGGCGGTCGCCGGGATCGTGGCGCTGATCGGCGTCACCGTGGTCGCCGTCCGAGCGGTGGCCGGCGGCTCCGGCGACTGCGACGGCGGGATCAGACTCGTCGTCGCCGCGGCGCCCGACATCGCGCCCGCGGTCCGCGACGCGGCGGCCCGCTGGAGCGCCACGAAACCCGAGGTCGGCGGCGACTGCGTCCAGGTGCAGGTGCGCGCCGCCGAGCCGGCCGACGTCGCCGGCCAGCTCGCCGCCCGGGCCGGCGGCGCGATCAACGTCGCCGCCACCGCGGTCCCTTCCCCCGCCGACGCCGACGTGCCGACCGTGTGGATCCCCGACTCGACCGCGTGGCTGGTGCGGATGCAGGCGGTCAGCCGCGAGGCGTTCGAGCCCGACGCCCAGTCCGTCGCCACCAGCCCGGTCGCCCTCGCCGTGCCCGATCCGCTCGCCGCCACGCTCGATGCCACCGGCGGCACCGCGGGCGCCCCCCAGGTCGCGGCGCTGCTCGCGAAGGTCGCCAACAAGCAGGTCCAGCTCGCCGCCGTCGACCCGCGCCGCAGCACCGCCGGCCTCGCCGGGGCCGGCCTGCTCTACGACTCGATCCTCACCGACCCCAAGCGACTGGTCGACGTGGTCAAGGCGTACCGGTCGATCGCCGTCGCCGCCGACCAGACCGCTCTGGACAAGAGCACGGGCCCGGCGCAGGTGGCGCCGATGAGCGAGCAGGCCGTCATCGCCCACAACGCGGGCGGACCGGTCGTGCCGCTCACCGTCCTGACCGTGGATCCGGCGGTGACGCTCGACTACCCGTACGCCATGATCAACGGCAAACCGAGGGCCAACCTCGAGGCGGCGGGCCGCTTCCGGGCCGCGCTGACGGCGGAGGGCAACCGCGACCTCTTCGCCAGGCTCGGCTTCCGCGCCGCCGACGGCTCGACCAGCGCCGGCTTCCCCGCCGGCCGCGGCGCCGCCACCGCTCCGGTCACGGTGAAGGCGCTCACCGAGGAACGGAAGATCACCGACGTCCTCGGGTACTGGAACGCCACGACCGCCCCGTCGCGCGTCCTCACGCTGGTCGACACGACGTCGTCGATGAACCGGCCGATGGCCGGCGCCGGCTCCCCGTCGCGCCTGCAGGTGCTGCGCAAGACGGCCACCGACGGGCTCGCCCTCTTCACCGACGACAGCGAGCTGGGCCTGTGGGCCTACGCCTCCGGCCATCAGGAGGTCGTGCCGCTCAACCCGCTCAGCCAGGGGCAGCGGGCCAGGCTGAGCACCGCCGTCGCCGGCGCCAAGGCCACCACCGCCGACGTCTGCGGGCTCTACGAGACGGTCCTGGCGGCGTACAAGGCGCTGAAGGAGGACTACAAGGAGGGCCGCTCCAACACCGTCGTCGTCTTCACCGACGGCACCAACTCCAAGCCGGGGATGAGCCTGGAGACGCTGAAACTGGAGCTGGAACGGGCGACGGACCCGACCCGTCCAGTACGCGTGGTGCTACTGGGGGTCGGGCCCGACGTCAAGCAGCAGGAGCTGGCGGAGATCGCCGCGGCCACCGGTGGCCGGTCGTTCGTCGTCACCGACCCCGAGCAGATCGGCAACATCTTCCTGCAGGCGCTGATCAGGACCAGCTAGCGCTACTCCGCGGCGCGGTGGGCGCCGGCGCGGCCCTCTTCGACGGGGACCGCAGGGGTGCGGCGGCGCTCCCGCCAGCCGCGGAAGATCTCGATGAAGATCGGCAGGGCCGAGATCAGCACGATCAGCAGCACCGCCGGCAGCAGGTACTTGTCGATCTGGCCGTCCGGGATCGCGTCGTTGATCTGCTTCGCGAGGCCCCAGCCGACGAGCAGGATGCCGTCGGTCCACAGGATGCCGCCGATCACGTTCCACAGGAAGAACTGCCGGGCCGGCATGCCGATCGTGCCGGCGACCGGGTTGAGGAACGTCCGGACGATCGGGATGAACCGGGCGAGCACCACGGCCTTCGCCGGGCCGAACTTCACGAAGTAGTGCTCGGCCTTCTCGACGTACTCCTTCTTGAACAGCCGCGAGTTGGGCCGGTCGAACATCCTGCGGCCATATTTGGCGCCGAGGAAGTGGCCCAGCTGGGCGCCGGCGATCGCGCACAGCGGCGCGCCGATGAGCAGCTGGGTCAGGCTCAGCCTGGTGCCCAGCAGCTCCTCGGCGACCGATGACGCGCCGACGCCGGCCAAAAACAGCAGTGAGTCTCCGGGGAAGAAGAAGCCCACGAGGAGGCCCGTCTCCACGAACATGATGATCCAGACGCCGATCACGCCGAAGGTGTTGAGCAGGCCCTTCGCGTCGAGCGGGTTGAAGGCGAGCAGCTCGCTGAAAGCGCGAGTCTTTTCTTCCATGGCGCACCAGCCTACGTGAGCCCGGCTACAAACGGGGATCGACCGGCTCGCTTTCACAGGCCAGCAGGGCAAACACCAGCTGGTGCACAGCTCGCGCGGAGCCTCCGGCCGCCAGCAGGTCCAGCGCCGCGAGCCCCAGGCCCTGCTCCCGCAGCGCCAGGTTGCGCTTGCGCTGCAACCCCCGGGCCCGCAGTTGGTCGAGCCGCGTCAGGTAGTCGGGGCCGTAGATGATCCGCAGGTACTCCCGGCCGCGGCACTTCAGCGCCGGCTGGACCCGCGGCCCGGCATCGACGGCCGGCTTGAGCACCATGCCCTCGCCGCCCGCCGCGGTCAGCTCCAGCCACCAGTCGGTCGCGGCCGCGACGTCCGCGGGGGACGCCGGGTCGACCACCAGCCGCCGGGTCGGGGCGAACAGGTCGTCCGCCGCCACGAGCCGGTCCACCATCGCCAGGTGCCACTCGTGGTCCTGGCGCAGGTACGACGCGCCCTCCCCGGCCAGCACGTGGAACGGCGCCAGCCGGAGCCCGTCGAGGCCGTCCGTCGGCCAGCAGTACTGGCGGTACACCTCCGTGAACGCCGCCATCGACGCCACCCGGCCGGTGAAACGGGCCTGCAACGACGCCACGTCGATGCCCCGCCCGGCGGCCGCGGTCAGGGCCGCGACGGCGGCGGGCAGCGCGGCACCCGCCGCCGCGGCGACGCTCGCGTACTGCTCGCGGATCAGCGGCTCGGCCTTCGCCGACCACGGCAGCACCTCGGCGTCCAGCAGCAGCCAGTCGGTGCCGAGCTCGTCGAAGAGCCCCATGGCAGCGGTCCTGACCCGGTCCAAGATCGCTGATTCCAGCGCCGGGTCCCCGAAGAACGGCCGTCCCGTCCGCGTGTAGATCACCCCGCCGCCGGCGATGCCGAAGCGCCGAAGGCCCGCGGATGGGGTGCGGCACACGACGAGGACCGCCCGCGAGCCCATGTGCTTCTCCTCGCACACGACCCGCGGCACGCCCGCCTTGGCGTAGTCGGCCAGGGCCTCCACCGGGTGCTCCAGGTAGCCCTCGACCGCCGACGTCGACGCGGGCGCCATCGTCGGCGGCAGCCACACCAGCCAGCGCGGGTCGACCGCGAAGCGGCTCATGACCTCCAGGGCCGCCGCGGCGTTCTCGGCTGCCACCGTCACCCGCCCCGCGGGCGTCTCCAGGGTGCGCCGTCCGGTCACGTCGGCGATGTCCAGTCCGCGCTCCTCCGGCACCGGCGCGACCAGCGGCCGCACCGGCTCGTAGTGCGTGCTGACGGCCGGCACCGAGACCAGCTCCCGGGACGGGTACCGCAGCGCGGTCAGCGCGCCACCGAAGACGCAGCCGGTGTCGACACAGATCGTGTTGTTGACCCACTCGGCGGCCGGGACGGGCGTGTGGCCGTAGACGACGGTCGCCGCGCCCTGGTACTCCTGCGCCCACGGGTAGCGGACCGGCAGCCCGTACTCGTCGGTCTCGCCGGTCGTGTCGCCGTACAGCGCGAACGCCCGCACCCGCCCCGACGCCCGCCCGTGGTAGGCCTCCTTGAGCCCGGCGTGCGCGACCACCAGCCGCCCGCCGTCGAGCACGTAGTGGCTGATGAGCCCGTCGAGGAAGGCGGGCAGCACGGCGCCGAGCTCGGCGTCGGTCTCGAGCTGGTCGAGGGTCTCCTGCAGCCCGTGCGTCCGCTTGACGTTGGCGCCCCGCAGAGCCCGCAGCAGCTTCGCCTCGTGGTTGCCCGACACGCACAGCGCGTGCCCGGCCGCGACCATGCCCATGACCAGCCGCAGGACGCCGGGGGAGTCGGGACCCCGGTCGACGAGGTCGCCGACGAACACCGCCGTGCGCCCGTCCGGGTGCCGCGCGTCCGCGGGCCGCCCGGCGGCGTCACGGACCAGGACGTAGCCGAGCCGGTCGAGCAGCAGCTCCAGCTCCTCCCGGCAGCCGTGCACGTCGCCGATGATGTCGAACGGGCCGGTCAGCTCCTTCTTGTCGTTGAAGAGCTTCTCGTACGCCACGACCGCCGACTCCACCTCGGCCACGTCACGCAGGACGTGCACCTGGCGGAAGCCCTCCCGCCCGAGGTGCTTCAGCGAGCGGCGCAGGTCGCGGTGCTGCCGCGACAGCACGGGCCGGCCGAAGTCCCGGTCGGGGCGCAGCTCGGTGCGCGCCCAGCACTCGCTCTCCGGCACGTCCAGGACGATCGCGACGGGCAGCACGTCGTGCGCCCGGGCCAGGTCGACCAGCGCCTTCCGCGCGTGCGCCTGCACGTTGGTCGCGTCGACGACGGTGAGCCGGCCGGCCCGCAGCCGCTTGCCGGCGATGTAGTGCAGCGCGTCGAACGCCTCCGCGGACGCGGACTGGTCGTTCTCGTCGTCGGCGACCAGCGCCCGGAACGCGTCGGACGACAGCACCTGCGTCGGCGCGAACTGCCGCCGCGCGAACGTCGACTTGCCGGAGCCGGAGATGCCGACCAGCGCCACCAGGCACAGCTCGGGGATCGTCACCGTGGTCACTTCTTGAACACCGCCATCTGGGTGGACGTGCCGACTTCAAGGTCTTCCTCGCCGATGCCGTGGCGCGTCACGGTGTACCCGTAGCGGGCCGCGACGTCGTCGCACCACGCGCCGAACTGCGCCCTGTCCCACTCGAACCGGTGGTCGTGGTGGCGCATCCGGCCGTGCTCCAGGCCGGGGTACCGGACGTTGTACTCGACGTTGGGGGTGGTGACGACGACCGTGCGCGGGGCCGCGTGCCCGAAGACGCCGGCCGCGAGCGCCGGCAGCCGCGGCGGGTCGACGTGCTCGACGACCTCCATGAGGACCGCCGCGTCGTAGCCGCGCAGCCGGTCGTCGCGGTAGGTCAGGGCCGTCTGCAGCAGCCGGATCCGCGCCCGCTGCCGGTCGGGGAGGCGGTCCAGGCGCAGCCGGCGGGCGGCCATCTCCAGCGACACGGTCGACACGTCGGCACCGACGATCTCGGTGAACCGCCGGTCCCGGATCAGCTCGCCGAGCAGCGCGCCGGGGCCGCAGCCGAGGTCCAGCACCCGGCTCGCGCCGGCCTCGGCCAGCTGCCGGACGACCGCGGCCCGGCGCAGCGCCGCCAGCGACTCGGGCCGGGGAGCCCGTTCGATCACGGAGTCGGCGTCGGGTTCCACGTCCGACAGCCGGGACAGCGCCTCGTTGGTCAGCGACGTGCGGTGCGCGAGGTACCGGCGGGCGATCACGCCCTTCGCCGGGTGCTCCGCCAGCCACCCGGTCCCCGCCCGGATCAGCTTCTCGACCTCGTCGGAGGAGACCCAGTAGTGCTTGGCGTCGTCGAGCACCGGCAGCAGCACGTACACGTGGTTGAGCGCGTCCGCGAGCCGCATCGTGCCGCGCAGCGTCAGGTCGACGTACCGGCTGGGCCCCCACTCCGGGTGCGCGGCGTCCAGCGGGATCGGCGCCGCCTCGACGGTCCAGCCGAGCGGCTCGAAGAACGTCGCCGCGTCACCCTTGCAGCGCAGCGCCGGGATCCGCAGCTCGAGGGGGATCGGGGTGGCGGCGAGCTCGGGCCGGTCCCGTGAGTCGCCGCGCAGCGCGGTGCGCAGCACCCGGCCGAGCGCCACCGCCAGCAGGCTCGACGCGGCGTAGGGCCGGTCGTTGACGTGCTGGCGCAGCGTGAACGTGTCGGGCCCCTTCCCGGGCCCTTTCGCACCGCGCGCCGCCGCCGGATCCGCGTCCAGCAGCAGGGCGGCCGTGCACCGGTCCTCACCCGCCTCCGGATAGAAGACGTGCGCCGTGCCGCCGCTGACCTCGAACGACTGCAACCTGCCGGGATGCTTCACGAGCAGGTAGCCGAGGTCGGTCGCGGGCCAGTGGGTGGTGGTGATGGTCAGCAGCACCACGCCATGGTCCCGCCGTGATTATCGGTGGGTCAGGCGGTTTTCCCGGGCGTACAGTCGGGCTTATGGCGACGGTGCCGACCGTGCACTGGCACCGGTTGGCTGACGGCCGGGTGCAGTGCGACGTCTGCCCGAGAGCGTGCCGGCTCCATGAGGGCCAGCGCGGATTCTGCTTTGTCCGGCAGTGCTCAGGTGACGAGATCGTCCTCACCACCTATGGCCGTTCGTCCGGTTTCTGCGTCGACCCGATCGAGAAGAAGCCGCTCAACCACTTCCTGCCGGGCTCGCCGGTGCTGTCCTTCGGCACCGCGGGCTGCAACCTCGGCTGCCGCTTCTGCCAGAACTGGGACATCTCCAAGAGCCGCGAGATCGACACCCTCGCCGCCTCCGCCGACCCTTCGGAGCTCGCCGCGGCCGCTGTACGGCTGGGCTGCCGGTCGATCGCGTTCACCTACAACGATCCGGTGATCTTCATGGAGTACGCGATGGACGTCGCCGACGCCTGTCGCGAGGCCGGGATCAAGGCGGTCGCGGTGTCCGCCGGCTACATGAACCCGGCGCCCCGGGAGGAGTTCTACCGGCACATCGACGCGGCCAACATCGACCTGAAGGGGTTCACCGAGCGGTTCTACGAGAAGGTGACCTTCGCCCGCCTCGACGCGGTGCTGTCCACATTGGAGTACCTGCGCGGCACCGACGTGTGGTTCGAGATCACGACGCTGCTCATCCCGGGGCAGAACGACGGCGACGACGAGCTGCGCCGCGAGTGCGACTGGCTGCTGGAGCACCTCGGCACCGACGTGCCGCTGCACTTCACCGCGTTCCACCCCGACTTCAAGATGCGCGACATCCCGCACACGCCACCGGAGACGCTGCGCCGGGCCCGCCGCATCGCGCTCGACGCCGGCCTGCGGTTCGTCTACACCGGCAACGTCCACGACCCCGACGGCCAGACCACGCACTGCCCGGGCTGCGACCGGCCGGTCGTCGTCCGCGACTGGTACGACCTGCGCGCCTACCACCTGACCGACGACGGTCTCTGCGTCCACTGCGGACACCGGCTGCCCGGCGTCTACGACGGCCCGGCCGGGACCTGGGGCCAGCGCCGCCTGCCAGTAGTTTTGTCATGACGCGCCCGGCGGCAGTGGCTGGCACGTTCTACCCGGCCGATCCGGTGGAGCTCGCGACCCTGATCGACGCGATGCTCGACGCCGCGGCCCCGGCACAGACGGTGGTCACTACCGCGGCCGTCGATGGGCTGGTGGCCTACATCGTGCCGCACGCGGGCTACCAGTTCTCCGGCCCGACCGCCGCCCACGTCTACCGCGAGCTGCGCGACCGCCCGGCGCCCTTCGAGCGGGCCGTCGTCCTCGGGCCCGCCCATCACGTGCCGCTGCGGGGCGCCGCCGTGTCCACCGCCACCGCGTGGGCGACCCCCCTCGGCGAGATCGCGATCGACACGGACGGCGCCCGGCTGCTGGTCGACCGCGGGCTCGCCGTCGCCGACGACCGCCCGCACGCCCCTGAGCACTCGATCGAGGTGCAGGTGCCGCTGCTGCTTCGCGTACACCTGCCGAAACTGCTGCCAGTGCTCATCGGGCCCGACGATCCGGACGCGGTCGCCGCGCTGCTCGACGCCGTCGCCGGACCGGGCACGGTGGTGCTGTGCAGCACCGACCTGTCGCACTACCTGACCGAGGAAGAGGCCCGGCGGCGCGACGCGGCCACCGCGGCGGCCATCGACGACCTGGCGCCGGAGCGGATCGGCGCGGGCGACGCCTGCGGCCGGCACGCGCTGCGCGGCCTGCTCACCTGGGGCCGGCGGCACGCGCTGCGCGTGGACCGGCTCGCGCTCGCCACGTCGGCGGACACCGGCGGGCCGAAGGACCGGGTCGTCGGCTACCCGGCGGTGCGCCTGTCCCACGCGCCTTACTAGGTAGACGTCGCGGACGGGTTCATCCGTTGCACGCGAAATGTCCAGAAATTGCCGCACGAACGGGCGACCACGGTCGTGGAGCCCGTGCCCGTCTGGTGCGGTGAGGGCGCCTGCGGACGGCGCCGGAACTGGAGACGGGGATGTCAGCGATAGCGGCAGCGCCGGACAACGGCACCGCGACCTGGACGCCGATGACCCGCGAGCAGCGCGAGCAGTTCGACGCGGACGGTTACCTCGTGATCAAGGGCGTGCTGAGCCCGGACGAGGTGCGCCACTACGCGTCGGTGCTGGAGACCGCGCACCAGCAGCACCCCCGCGCCGCGGACGGCTCGTTGCACCTGCTCAGCCCGGTCACCCACCACCCCGACCTGGTCGACCTGATCGACCACCCGGCGACGTTTCCGCTGGTCTGGTCGATCCTCGGGTGGAACGTGCACATCTACCACTCGCATCTTGACGTACACCCGCCGCTGGCGGCGCCGAAGCCCGACTGGTGGCACTGGCACCAGGACGGCGGCCGGCAGAACCGCGAGCTGGAGACCGACCCGCGCCCCCGGCTGTCGGTGAAGCTCGCCTACTGGCTGTCCGACGTGTCGGAGACCGGCCGCGGCAATCTGACCCTGATCCCCGGCAGCCACCGGACCAACTGGCTGCCCGGCCCGCCGACCCGCGACGTGCCGTGGCCGACGCCGGACGGTGCCCGGCAGGTCGCGGTCGACGCCGGTGACGTCGTGTTCTTCGACCGGCGGATCTGGCACGCGCGGTCGGACAACCTCTCCGACATCACGCGCAAGTGCGTGTTCCTCGGCTACACGTACCGGTGGATCGCCATCCGCGACGACGTCACCGGCCTGCCGCAGCGCCCCTGGTGGTCGGGCCTGAACCCGGTCCAGCAGCAGCTGCTCGGCGGCGTCGGGAACACCGGTGGCGGACACGGCCACGACAACGGCACCGACGGCGACCACCACTGGGGCCACTACCCGCAGACCACGCCGCTCTACGAGGCGCTGCGCGACCGCGGTCTGTTGGACCCCGGTTACCCTCCGCTGATTCCCTGACATTCGCAACAGATCCTCCCCCTGACCCGTCATAGGGTCAGGGGGAGGGGGTCGGGTTGACGTTCGAGGAGTTCGTGGAGGCGCGGCTGCAGGCGCTGCTGCGCTACGCGGTCATGCTCACCGGCGATCCGCACACCGCGCAGGACCTCGTGCAGGAGACGATGATCCGGGCGCAGCTGAAGTGGCGCCGGATCGCCGCCGCCAGCGTGCCCGAGCACTACGTCAAGCGCATGCTCACGAATGCCTATATCGACCTGCACCGCGGCTCGTGGCTGCGCCGGGTGGTGCTGCGGGCGGAGCTGCCCTCCGAGGCGGCCAACCGTGATCTCGTGGTGGCCGATCACGCCGGGGCGTCCGCCGACCGCGACCAGATGTGGATCTGGCTCGCCCGGCTGCCCCGGCGGCAGCGGGCCGCGCTCGTGCTGCGGTACTACGAGAGCCTCAGCGACGTGGAGATCGCCGAGGTCCTCGGCTGCGCGATCGGCACCGTCCGCTCGCTGATCTCCAGGGCGCTCGCGACGCTGCGCACCGAGGTCGTGCCGGAGCTGATCGGCGGCGACGTCCGATGAACGACGCCGTGACCTCGTCCCTCACCGACGCCCTCACCGACGCCTTCGCCCGGCACGAGGACGACGTGCCGGACGCCATGGCGCTGCGCCCGGCGATCGCCGCCGGTGCCAGCAAGCGCCGCGCGCGTCGCCGCCGCCGCTGGGTGGTCTCCTCCGGCGCGCTGGTGCTGGCGCTCGCCGCGTCCCTGGTCTTCACCCTGCGCGACCCGTCGCCGCCCGCGCCCCAGGTCGAGTCGCTGGTGGACGCGGGCACTCCCGACATCAGCAACTTCCTGCTGCTGGGCACCGACCGGCGGCCGCAGTCGGCGGGCGACACGGTGCGCGCCGACGCGATCCTCCTGTTACACGTCGACCCGGACACCCGCACCGTCTACCAGCTGTCCATCCCGCGCGACCTGGTCGTGGACGTGCCCAACTTCGGCCGCCAGCAGGCCAACAACGCGTACGTCTTCGGCGGTTACGAGCTGACCGCCCGCATCCTCGGCGACCTGCTCGGGGTCGGGATCGCCGGTGGCGCGGTCGTCGACTTCGACGGCATGCAGCGGGTCACGGACGCCGTCGGCGGTGTCGACCTCTGCGTCGACCAGCGGACCGTCTCCATCCACCTCGGCGTCGACGACGCCACGGGCCGCGCCGCGCCGCTCCATCCTGGCATGCGCCCCGTCGTGTACGAGCCGGGCTGCCGCCACTTCGCCGGATGGGAGGCGCTGGACTTCGTCCGGCAGCGCCAGTCGCTCACGAACGGTGGCGACGACCGCGACACGCACCTGCGGCAGCTCCTCTCCGCGCTCGCCCGGAAGCTCGGCGACCCGGTGAAGCTGGCCAAGGCGATGCCGGTCGCGGGCGGCGCCCTCGACCTGCACCTCGGCGACATGTCGCTGCCGACGCTGGCCGGCATGCTGGCCCGCTACGACGCCGCGCACGTGCCGGGCCTGAAGCTACCGCTCAGGGCGGACCGCACGATCGTGCCGGGCGGCGACGGCCTGTTCGCCGCGCTGCGCAACGGCACCGTGCCGGAGTGGGCCGCCGCGCATCCGCAGTTCGTGTCCTAGCGGTATTCGTCGTCCTGGCCGGCGTCGCGGTCCTGTTCGACGGCGTCGTACTCGTTCGCGTCCCAGGGGTGCGCGCTCTTGAACACCGTCCCGCGCTCCGTCGGGTCGGCGGGGAGTGCCTGCTCGGCGGCGTCGGCGGGCGATGCCTCCGGGTCGCGCACATCGGGGTCGAGCCGGTCGTCGACGGTCAACAGATCTTCATCGGGCTGAGCCATGTGTCCTCCCTCAGGTTTCTCCAACCGTACGACCGAATCGGCGGTAACGCGGCCTAGCCGGGCAATTCACCTTGTCCCCACCCTCCCGCCGTACATGAGCCAATGCCACTGCGAGATACTCCGTTGCAGGACAGCGCGGTCCTCGACGAGCCGCGCACGCCCGGCTCCAACACCGCACGATCCAATAGCCAAGGAGCGCCGTCATGCCCATCGCCTCTCCCGATGTCTACGCCGAGATGCTCGACCGCGCCAAGGCCGGCGCGTTCGCCTACCCGGCGATCAACGTGTCGTCGTCGCAGACGCTGAACGCGGCGCTGCGCGGCTTCGCCGATGCGGAGAGTGACGGCATCATCCAGGTCTCCACCGGCGGTGCCGAGTACCTCTCCGGCCCGACGGTCAAGGACATGGTCACCGGCTCGGTCGCCTTCGCCGCGTTCGCCCGCGAGGTCGCGAAGAAGTACTCGATCAACGTGGCGCTGCACACCGACCACTGCCCGAAGAACAACCTCGACAAGTTCGTCCGGCCGCTGCTCGCCATCTCGGCCGAGCGCGTCGCCAAGGGCGAGGAGCCGCTGTTCCAGTCCCACATGTGGGACGGCTCGGCGGTGCCCCTGACCGAGAACCTGCAGATCGCCGAGGAGCTGCTGGCGCTGACCGCCGCGGCCAAGGTCGTCCTGGAGATCGAGGTCGGCGTCGTCGGCGGCGAGGAGGACGGTGTCGTCGGCGCGATCGACGAGAAGCTCTACACCACCGTCGAGGACGGCCTGGCCATGGTCGACGCCCTCGGCCTCGGCGAGAAGGGCCGCTACATGGCCGCCCTGACCTTCGGCAACGTCCACGGCGTCTACAAGCCGGGCAACGTGAAGCTCAAGCCCGAGATCCTCAAGACCATCCAGGACGCGGTCGGCGCCAAGTTCGGCAAGGACAAGCCGCTCTCCCTGGTCTTCCACGGCGGCTCGGGCTCGCTGCTCGAGGAGATCCGCGAGGCCCTCGACTACGGCGTCGTGAAGATGAACATCGACACCGACACGCAGTACGCCTTCACCCGCCCGGTCGCCGCCCACATGTTCACCAACTACGACGGCGTCCTGAAGGTCGACGGCGAGGTCGGCAACAAGAAGGCCTACGACCCGCGCGCCTGGGGCAAGGTCGCCGAGGCCGGCCTGGCCGCCCGCGTCGTCGAGGCCTGCGAGCACCTCCGCTCGACCGGCACCACGCTGTCCAAGTAGTTCTTCCGCGGTTCCCGAGGCCCGGCCCCTCTCCCGAGGGCGCCGGGCCTTCGCGTGCGCCCCACCCGCACAGACGTTGGTCAATGCCAGCCTTTGCACCCCTTGCGCCATAGACGCTGCGCGACCCACCCCCAATTCAGAGATCATCTTGTACGTGGATCGCGCAACCTCGATGCCGAAAAGCCACATTCCCGGGCATTGACCAATGTCTGTGCCTGTCGGAGTCGCGGAAGCGAGGTGGGGCTGGACAGTGTTTCAAGGGACTACAGGCGGTCATGATCTGACCCGTGGTCCGTCGCTCTCGGCGAGGATGTGGTCCGGGCGCAGGCGGGCCCGGCCGGGTCCGTGCCGGGCGACCCTGATCGTGCCCATCACGTTGGTGAACCGGGTGCAGTCGTTGACGTTGCCACCGGTTTTTCAGACGTTGGTCAATGCCCCGAGATGCCCCTTTCGACCTGCTAGCGATGCCTGTGCCGGGCCGGGTTGAGCCGGGGTGGCCGTCCGTACGCGGCAGGCGGCAGTGGCTCCGGATCGCCTGCTCGCGATCCGTCAGGTCGAGACGCTGCTGGGTGGCGAAAGCTGCCGGATCATGAGGTGGCGGTCAGGATCTCGGCGGCCTCGGCGACGTCGTCGGTGATGTGGAGCAGGTGGCGCAGGTCGCCGACGGGGGACGCGGCCAGCAAGGGCTCCAGCAGGCTCCGGACCGGCAGACGCTCGGTCCAGTGCTTGCCGTCGAGGAAGACGAACGGGCCGCTCACGCCGTCAGTGGCGTAGAACGTCTTCGTCGCGGCCTGGAAGATCTCCTGCACCGTGCCGGCCATGCCGGGGGCGAAGACGATGCCGCCGCGGGACAGGCGCAGGATGGTGTCCTCGCGGATCGCGTTGGAGAAGTACTTCGCGATCTTGGCGGCGAAGAGGTTGGCGGGCTCGTGGCCGTAGAGCCACGTCGGGATCGCCAGGCCGCCGCGGCGGGCCCAGGTCACCGGGTCGACGGCCACCTGGTCGGCGGGCTCGACCGAGTCGGGCGTCGGCGGGACCGGTCGCGCATACGCCGCTCGTACGTCCAGCGCCGCCCTCGTGAAGGGGTCGTGGTCGTGGAAGTCGGGCGCCGCGGACAGGCGGTCGATCGCGTCGGCGAGGGCGCTCAGCGGCTGGTCGGCGAGGAACGCGCCCAGGTTGGCGGCCTCCATCACGCCCGGGCCGCCGCCGGTGACCACCAGCCGGTCCGCGCCGGCGAGACGCCAGGCCAGCTCGGCGGCGTTGCGGTAGTCGGAAGCGCCGCGCGGGACGGCGTGGCCGCCCATGATGCCGATCGCGGCGGCGGGGCCGCGCGCGCCGATCCAGCCGGCGGTGACGTTGGCCAGCGCGTTGTCGATCCCGGAGTCGTGCATCCGCTGCGCGATCGCCTCGCGGATCTCCGGCGTCGCGCCGCCGGTCGCCCGGAAGTGCTCGTAGACCAGCGTGTCGAACATGCCGTCGAACCCGTCGGAGGCGAACCCGGCGGCGAGGTCGTCCGGCACGTACAGCTGCGAGGGGTGCGTCGGGTAGGGCAGCCCGGCGAACTCGGGCACCACCACCGCCCGTCGCCGCAGCAGGTCGACGACGGCCTCGGTGGCCGCGAAGCGGCAGCCGACGAAGAGCGTGTCCTGCACGTCGACGCCGGAGAGGTCCACGGCGGCGAGGTCGAGACCCTGGACGACCTTCGTGGCGAGCGAGCCGTTGTCCAGATGGAACAGCAGCTCCTCCGGCGACTCGATCTCGTCGGGCGAGTGGTCGTGCAGCGCGACCACGTCTGGCGGGGGCGGAGTGGGCACGACGCCATCTTGCCAGGTGGTGCAAAGGGCGATGGCCCGACCGTCGAGATCGGGCCACCGCGTAACCGGGTCCTGGGGAGGCTCCGGACCTCCCTTTCTAGTACTCGCCCGAACCGGGCACACCCCCCGCTCGCGGGACGCAGCCTCCACCGTTCAGCCAACCTGGTTGAATGGCTGGATGCAGAACCTGCTGCCCCAGCCTTCACCGACGCTGCTTCCCGACGAGCCTGAGGCCGCCGCGCAGCTCGCCGCCGCCGCCGGTTCCGAGAAGGACGTCAAGGACGTCGCAGCGGCCCACCCGGCGTTCAGCGCCGCCTGGGCCGAGCTCGCCGAGCTAGCCCTCGCCGACGGCGAGCCGGTCACCGCCTATGCCTACGCCCGCACCGGCTACCACCGCGGCCTCGACCAGCTGCGCCGCAGCGGCTGGCGCGGCGCCGGCCCCGTGCCGTGGTCGCACGAGCCCAACCGGGGCTTCCTGCGCGCGCTGAACGCGCTCGGCCTCGCCGCCGAGTCGATCGGCGAGGCCGACGAGGCGGAGCGCTGCGCGAAGTTCCTCGACGACAGCGACCCAGCGGCCACGGCCGCCCTGCGGTAACCCGTCACAGCCCTTCGGAGATGGCCGCGGCGACCTTCAACCAGGCGTCGCGGCTCGCCGAGGTCAGACCCCCGTAGCGGATCGGCTCTCCCGAGTCGATGAAGCGTTCGTACGGCGCGAGCAGCACCGTCCTGGTCCGCGCCGCGAAGTGGCGGGTGATCGCCGGGATGTCGAGGTGCCGGCGGCTCGGCGGCATCGACACGACGGTCACCGCCTGCCGGACCAGCCGCTGCCGGCCGTGCTGCTCCAGGTGGTCGAGCATCCTCGACGCCGTCTCGGCCGAGTCGTTGCGGGCCGACATCGTGACCACCAGCTGGTCGGTGGCGTCGATCGCGGCCTGCCAGTTCTCCGCGCGGACGTTGTTGCCGGTGTCCACCACGATCAGCTTGTAGAACCGGCTGACCACGTCGCGGATCTCGCCGAACGACTGCGCAGTGAGCATCTCGCCGGCCGTCGCGGACTCGTCGCTGGCGAGCACGTCGAACATGCCCTCGCCCTGCGCCCTGACGTACTGCGACAGGTCGCCGACCCGGCCCTGCGCGCCCTGGAAGTGGTCCAGGTCGCGGAGCAGGTCACGGACGGTCCTGTTGTGGAAGTCCTGCTGCGCCCGCATGCCGAGCGTGCCCTGGGTCTCGTTGTTGTCCCAGGCCAGCACGTATCCGCCGCGCTTCTGCCCGAACGTCATCGCCAGCAGCAGCACCGCGACCGTCTTGCCGGCGCCACCTTTCGGGTTGACCACGGTCACCTGCCGCAGCCCGCCGAAGTTGCGCCGGACGAGGTCGACGTCGCGCCGGAACTCAAGCTCCCGCCGTCCGGGGCTGAGCGACAGCACGCCGAGCGTGCCCTTGGACACCGCCCCGCGCACCCCGCGGGCCGCGACCGGGTCGGCGGGCCGCGCCTGCCTGCGCCGCGCGAACTCGTCCGCCGTCGGCGTGCTCCCGTCCGACCAGCTCGCGGGCGGCGGCGCCTCACTCGGCGGCCGGTGCGCCACCGACGGCGCCGGGTGACCGGGCGGCACCTGATGGGCCGCAGGCCCTTGGTGTTGTGGCGGCGGCTGATGTACGGGCGGCGCCGGCGGCTGATCCGTCGGGGGAGCTTGATACGCGGGCGGCGCCGGCGGCTGATCGGTGGGGGGCGCCTGGTAGGTGGGCGGCGGTTGATACGTGGCGGGCGCCCGGTAGGTGGGCGCCGCGGGCGGCGGCGCCGCCCGCGGGTGGGACAGGACCGGGGGCCGCGGCACCGGCACGCCGTTGACCGGCACCGCGCCGTTGCCAGGTGGCGCGCCGCCGCCCGGCATGGAGACCGCTCCCGCGCCCGAGATCGGGATCCCACCGGCCCCGGAGACCGGGATCGCGCCCGCGCCCGAGACCGGCACATGCGGGACCGGCTGCCCGTGCTGAATCTCACTGCCGCGGTCGTCGGCGTCCGGTGCGGGCTCGAGCCACGGCCCCGGATCGCCGGCGTCGACGTCGCCCCGCTCGCTCCCCTGCGTCAACCGCGTCCGGGTCGGCGGCTGTGACCAGGGCGACCCGACGTGCTCCGGCTCCTCCTGCGGAGCGTCGTCCTCCTGCGGAGCGCCGCCGGCCTCCCGGCCGGCGTGAGCTTCGGTGCGCCGGCCCGAGACGAACTCGTCGGGCGGCCAGAGTGCGTCGTTCACAGCTGTTCCCCTCCCGCGCTCCCCCACCGTATGCGAGTCGGCACCGTATGCGAAGGAGACGCTTAGGGGACGTACACGGCCCAGGCCGCGCGCTCCATCCACCACGAGCGCTTCCGCGTGAGGGTGCCCTCGGCGCCGTCGTCGACGAAGGGGATCTCGGTGCGGGGGGTGATGGCGACCGCCCGGCCGTGCGCGCGGCGGACCTCGATCTCGACGCGGGGCCGGCGGAAGAGCGACCGGGACGCCCGCGGCACCGCCACCGCCACGTCCAGGACGCCGTCGTCCGCGGAGGGCGAGAGGACCAGCGGGAGGCCGTCGACCGTCGCATACCGCGAAGCGTTGGCCACCACCGACATGAGCACGGGCTCGGTGCCGTCGGCGAGGACGGCGTCGTCGACCTCGACCCGGGCGAGGAACGTGCTGGCCGAGCCGCTCGCGTCGACCCCGCCGACCAGGACGCCGTCGAGGGTGACCCCGCCGCCGTCGTTGCGCAGCAGGTCCAGGCGGCGGGTGTTGCCCCCGAGGACGGCGGCGGCCACGTCGGCGGGGTTGCGGGGCAGGCCGAGGCGGGTCACGAGGTCCGTGGAGTCGGGGCCGAGCGGCAGAATGCCGACCGGCGGCAGGTCCGGCAGCGTCCGGTCGTCGGGGATGGCCTCCTCCGACAGTGCCCGCTTGCTGGGTGCCGGGGCGTACATCCGGACCAGCCGCCGCATGACCGCGCGGAGCTGGCCGTCGGCGGCGGTCGCCACGACGAGCCGCACGTCCGGCAGGGCCTTCAGCGCCGCGTCGATCTCCGCGTCGGTGTGTGCGACGACCGTCTCGACCTGGGCGCTTGCTGTGCGCAGCGCGTCGCGGCAGGCAAGAATAGGAGTACGCGTACCGCACGCGCCGCCATCGCAGCCGCAGGAGCTGCCTTCGCCCAGCGCGAGCACCACCACGTCGACCACCGTTGTCAACCTGCCTTTCACGCGGTTGTTAGCCTGGCACCCCGGGCGACCCGCTGGGGCGCCCGACCCTTTGGAGAGGGCAACAGACGATGCCAGCGATCGTGCTCATCGGCGCTCAGTGGGGCGACGAGGGCAAGGGCAAGGTTACCGACATGATTGGCGGCGACGTCGACTACGTCGTGCGCTACTCCGGCGGCAACAACGCGGGTCACACCGTGGTGACGCCGGACGGGCAGAAATTCGCCCTGCACCTCATGCCGTCAGGGGCACTGTGGCCCAACGCGGCGATCGTCATCGGCAACGGGGTGGTCATCGACCCGAAGGTGCTGCTGGTCGAGATCGACGGTCTCGCCGAACGCGGCGTCGATGTGTCCCGCCTGATGATATCGGGTGACGCACACCTCATCATGCCGCATCACCGGGCCCTGGACCGGGTCGTGGAGCGCTACCTCGGCTCGTCCCGGATCGGCACGACCGGCCGCGGCATCGGCCCGGCGTATGGCGACAAGGTCGCCCGCATGGGCATCCGCGTCCAGGACCTGCTCGACCCGGGCATCCTGCGCAAGAAGCTCGAGATCGTGCTGCGCGAGCGCAACCAGGTCCTCTTCAAGGTGTACAACCGCAAGGAGATCGACGTCGACGCGACGGTCGAGGAGTACCTGACCTACGCGGAGCGCCTGCGGCCCTACATCACCGACACCCGTCAGGTGCTGTGGAAGGGCCTGGAGGAGGGCCGGACCGTCCTGCTCGAGGGCGCCCAGGCGACGATGCTCGACATGGACCACGGCACGTATCCGTTCGTGACGTCGTCCAACCCGACCGCGGGCGGCGCCTGCGTCGGCGCGGGTGTGCCGCCGACCGCGATCACGCAGGTCATCGGCGTGACCAAGGCCTACACGACGCGGGTCGGCTCCGGCCCGTTCCCGACCGAGCTGTTCGACGACTTCGGCGTGCACCTGCGCAAGATCGGCCGGGAGTACGGCACGACGACCGGCCGGGAGCGCCGCACCGGCTGGTACGACGCGGTCGTCGCCAAGTACGCCACCAGGCTCAACGGCATCACCGACCTGGTCGTCACCAAGCTCGACGTGCTCTCCGGCCTGGAGAAGGTCCCGCTCTGCGTGGCCTACGAGGTGGACGGCAAGCGCACCGACGAGATGCCGATGACGCAGACCGAGTTCCACCACGCCACCCCGGTCTACGAGGAGCTCCCCGGCTGGTGGGAGGACATCTCGAAGGCGCGCGAGTTCGCCGACCTGCCGGTCAACGCGCAGCGCTACATCGAGCGGATCGAGGAGCTCGCCGGCACCCGGGTGTCGATCGTCGGGGTGGGTCCCGGGCGTGACGAGAACGTGGTGCGTCACAGCCTGCTTTAATCTGTCGCGTGCGCGTACTCCTGCTCGGCTCCGGTGGTCGTGAACACGCCATCGCCGCCGCCCTGGTTGCCGACCCGGCCGTGACCGACCTGATCGTCGCCCCGGGCAACCCCGGCACCGCCGCGATCGCGACGAACGTGGGGGTCGACGCGCTCGACCCGGACGCGGTCGCGGCCCTCGCCGTCGAGCGCCACGTCGACCTGGTCGTCGTCGGCCCGGAGGCGCCGCTCGTGGCGGGGGTCGCCGACGCGGTCCGGGCGAAGGGCGTCGCCTGCTTCGGCCCGTCGCAGGCGGCCGCGCAGCTGGAGGGCTCGAAGGCGTTCGCGAAGGACGTGATGCGGGCGGCGGGCGTGCCCACCGCCCGCTCGTTCGTCTGCACCTCGCCCGAGGAGCTGGCGGAGGCGCTCGACGCGTTCGGCGCGCCCTACGTGGTGAAGGACGACGGTCTCGCCGCCGGCAAGGGCGTCGTCGTCACCGAGAGCCGCGACGAGGCCCTCGCGCACGGCGCCGCCTGCGGGCGGGTCGTCGTCGAGGAGTACCTGGCCGGCCCCGAGGTCTCCCTCTTCGTCGTCACCGACGGCACCGCTGCCGTGCCGTTGCAGCCGGCCCAGGACTTCAAGCGCATCGGCGACGGCGACACCGGGCCCAACACCGGCGGGATGGGCGCGTATTCGCCGCTGCCCTGGGCCCCCGCGGGCCTGGTCGACGAGGTCATGGCGGCGGTGGTGCAGCCCACGCTGGCCGAGATGCGCAAGCGCGGCACGCCCTTCACGGGGGTGCTCTACGTGGGGCTGGCGCTGACCGCCCAGGGCCCGAAGGTCATCGAGTACAACTGCCGCTTCGGCGACCCGGAGACCCAGGTGGTCCTGGCCCGCCTCGAAACCCCGCTCGCCGGCGTCCTGCACGCCGCCGCCGTCGGCCGGCTCGCCGAGGACCCGCCGCTGGCGTGGCGCCCCGGCTCGGCCGTCTGCGTGGTCATGGCCAGCGCCGGCTACCCGGAGTCGGCCCGCAAGGGCGACGTCATCGCCGGCGCCGACGGCGTCCCCGGCGTCATCCACGCCGGCACCGCCCGTTCGGAGGACGGCGCGCTGGTCACCGCCGGCGGGCGGGTCCTCACCTGCACCGCGACCGGCGACACCCTGGCCGACGCCCGCGCGGCCGCCTACCGGCTCGTCGACGCGATCAGCTTCGACGGCGCCCAGCACCGCACCGACATCGCCCTCGCCGCCATCGAGGACAGGATCTCGATCCCCTAGGCAACCCCGCACGCGCCGGCCTCCGTTCTCCCGGTGAACCCGAACGGAGAGGGAGCACGGATGCCGACCGAGCAGGCCTACCGCGACTACGTCGCGGGCAACCTGGACCGCCTGCGCCGCACCGCATACCTGCTGTGCGGCGACTGGCACCTGGCCGACGACCTGACGTCGACCGTGCTGGTCAAGCTGCTGCGGCACTGGAAACGCGCGTCGAGGATGGAGCATCCCGACGCGTAGGTGCGACGCATGCTCATGTCCGCCTGGCTCGACGAGCGCCGCCGACCCTGGCGGCGCGAGTCGTCCACCGACCGCCTGCCGGACCGCCCGGCCTCCGGTCCGGACGCCGACCAGCGGCTGGACGTGCTCTCCCTCCTCGCCGGGCTGCCCCCGCGCCGCCGGGCCGTGCTCGTCCTGCGGTACTTCTGCGACCTGTCCGTCGAGGAGACCGCGCAGGCACTCGGCTGCAGCGAGGGCACCGTCAAGAGCCAGGCCGCCCGCGCGCTGGAGTCGCTCCGGGCGCGCCTCACGGAGGGAGACCCGCAGTGGATCTGACCGATGCCATGCACGCCGCCACCCAGGACCCGCCACCGACCGCCATCGACGTCGACCAGCTCATCACGGGCGAGCACCGCCGGGTCCGCCGCATGCGGGCCGTCACCGGTCTCGGGATCGCCGCCGTCCTCGCCGCCGGCATGGTCGTGCTGCCCCAGTATCTGGCCCAGCCGACCGGCCAGAGCCCCGGCGCCCCGCCCTCGACGGTGACGGGAGCGCCGGCGCCGTGCGCCCTGCCGTCTTCCACGGTGGACGTACCGACGGCGGAGGTCACCAAGCAGCAGAACCAGCCGAAGCCGCTGGTGCCGCTCACCGAGTCCTGCGGCGACGCGCAGGCCCGCCTCAGCGGTGAGTTCACCGCGCTGCTGCGCCGCCTCCTGCCCGGCGCCACGATCGTCAACGCCGAAGATCAGCCGACCCCGCTGCCCGCCAGGTTCCTCAGGGTGGCGGACGACGAGTTCGGCGGCTACTCCAGCACCGTCCTGGTGCCGGGCGGCATCGTGTGGGTGCGGCTCGACGCGTCCGAACTGACCCCCGCGCAGTACCACGCGCACATGCAGGAGGAGTGCGCTTCGCCGAAGGCCAGGTGCCGGACCCTGACGATCGGCAGCACCGAGCTGATGATCCGCAGCGACGTGCCCGACGGCTTCGGCATCGACGTCTGGGCGGTCCGCCCGGACGGGACGAGGTTGCTGGCCCGTGCCCGCCCCACGAAGACCGGCGAGCCGACCCCGCTCACCGAGCAGCAGCTCATCGACATCGTCATGACGCCGGCGCTGACGCTGTACCCCTAACTCCCCGAAGGGGCCGGCTCCGGCTGGCAATGGCCGAGAGTCCGCAGCAGCGGAGATCGTCGGGTCGGAAGATTCTCTCCCGGAGGTGCAACCTCCCGCCGCGGCCGGCGTGTCAGTGGTGCGCGCCGATGCGGGCGTGCCTGACGGGGAGGAACCCATGACGAAACACCCGCTGCTGCGGGCGGCCGTGCTCGGCGCCGGACTGGTGCTGGCACAGGCCCTGCTCACCCCCGCCGCCGGGGCCGCGACGGTCCCGCCGGCCGCGCCCACCGTGACGGCGGTCAGCAGCTCGTTCACCGTCGGCGTGAAGGGGAAGTTCAGCTTCGCCGAGCCGGCCGGCAGCCCGGTCCCGACGGCGTTCGTGTATCAGCTCAACTCCGGTGCGCCCACGCGGGTCGCCGCCGGCAGGCGCACGGTCACCGTCCAGGTCGTGCCGACCCGCTTCACCAACACGCTCGCGGTCACGGCCGTCGAGCCGGACGGCACGTTCACCGACACGACCACGATCACCTTCAACGCCGTGTACCCGCCGCCGTTCGCCGACCAGGACCTGACCGGCGACGGGCAGCCGGACCTGCTGACCGCCGGGCCGGCGACCGGGCTGCCGCAGGGCGTGTGGCTCGCCGCCGGCCGGGCGCAGCGCGGTGGCCTGCGCACCCCGGCGGCGGGCATCGCGGGCCTGTCCTCCTGGCCCGCGCCGGACTTCGACGGCGCGCAGGTCATCGCCGGCCGGTTCACCGGCACGAGCTTCAACGACGTGCTCGTGTTCTACCCGACCGGTCTCAACGCGGGGCTGGCCATGATCGTGCCGAGCCTCGACGACGGCGGCCCGCTCGACGTCACCGGGGCCACGGTGCTGCCCGCCGGCACCATGTCGGACCTCGACGGCAACAACCCGATCGCGGTCGCCAACGCCTACGACAGCGCCGGCGGGGGCCTCGCCTACCCCGACCTGTTCGGCATCGTCGGCGCCCCCGGCTCGGGCTACACCCTCGACTACTACCCCAACTTCAACGGCACCGGCGCGTACTACATGCCCAGCCCGACGCCGCTGGCCACGCCGGCGGGCGGCACCGACTGGGAGTCGTGGCGGATCGCGTCGAAGCTGCTGCCCAGCGGCACCGCGCTGCTGCTGTGGAACGGGTCCACGGGCGCGGTGCACCTGTGGACGTCGGTCACCTACGACGGCACGACCCTGCACTACACGGACCACCGGCTGGCCACGGACTGGCACCCGGGGGCCGCGTCGGTGCAGCTGACCCAGGACGCGGACGGCAACCCGGTCATCTGGACGGTGTCCACGGCCGGGGTCGCGACCGCGTACCTGGTCAAGAACCTGTCGGCGCTGAAGGCCCAGCCGGCCCAGCCGCTCCTGCCGTGAACCCGCGCCCGGGTGCGGTCGACAAACGGGGGACCGCACCCGGGCGTGGTTCAGTCGCCGAAGAGGCGGCGGCGGACGACCTTGCCAGTGGCGTTGCGGGGCAGGGCGGCGACGAAGTACACGTCGCGCGGGACCGAGAAGCGGGCGAGGCGGTGCCGGACGTACTCGCGCACCGCCTCCGGGTCGACGTACTCGCCGTCGTGCAGGGCGATCCACGCGGCGAGCCGCTGGCCGAACTCCTCGTCCGGTACACCGGCGACGGCGACCTCGCGGACCTGCGGCAGCTCGGCGATGACGTCCTCGACGGAGCCCGGGTAGACGTTCTCGCCGCCGGAGATGACCATGTCGTCCTCGCGGCCGTCGACGAAGAGCAGGCCGTCGGCGTTGAGGTGGCCGAGGTCGCCGGTGGCCAGCAGGTCGCCGTGGGACTCGCGGCCGGTGCCGTTGGTGTAGCCCTCGAAGAGCATGTCGTTGCCGACGAAGATCCGCCCGATGACGCCGGTCGGCAGCTCGGTGCCGCTGTCGGAGAGGATCGCGACCCGGGTGCCGCGCGGTGGGCGGCCCGCGGTGCCGGGGGCGTCCCGCAGCTCGTCCGGGGTGGCGATCGACGCCCAGGAGGCCTCGGTGGAGCCATACAGGTTGTACAGCACCGGCCCGTACACCTCCATGAAACGCGACGCGAGGGGGCCGGTCAGCGCCGAGCCCGAGGTGGCCACGACCCGCAGCGTCGGCATGGGTGCGGGCGCCTCCAGCAGGCGTTGCAGCATCACCGGCACGGCGAAGAGCGAGGTGCACCCGGTGGCGCCGACCGCGGCCACCGTCGACTGCGGGGTGAAGCGGTGCGCGATCACGATCGTGCCGCGCAGCGCCAGGCACAGCTGCAGCGCGGCCAGCCCCCAGGTGTGGAACAGCGGCGCGGCGACGAAGATGCGCTCGCCGGCGTAGAGCGGGATCCGTGACACGACCGACGCGAGCGGCCCGAGGCCCGACGGGTTGCGCCGCCGCGCGCCCTTCGGCGCGCCGGTCGTGCCGGACGTCAGCACCACCACGGAGCCGGCGGCCGCGGGCGGCTCCAGTTCGGCGGAGGGTGCCCGGTGGATGAGCCCGGCAGTCTTGGACATCGCCAGTCGCGGCAGGTTCGGCGGCACCGCGGCGAGCATCCCCAGCAGGTCGTCGTCGTGGATCAGCAGGGCCAGCGACTGGTCGTGCGCGACGGCCTCCAGCTGGCCGTCGCCGAGGCCGGTATTGACCAGGACGGCCTGCGCGCCGAGCGCGATCAGGGCGAGCATCGCCTCGACCATGCCGGCGGAGTTGTTGCACAGCAGGCCGATCCGGTCGCCGGCGCGCACCCCGTGCTCGGCGCGCAGGGCGTTGGCGAGGCGGCGGACCCGCAGGTCGAGCTCGGTGTACGTGAGCTGCCGGTCCTCGTCGACGACCGCGACCCGGTCGGGGTCGCGGGCCGCGGTCGAACGCATCTCGCCGTACAGCCCGAAGCCCCAGCGGCGCAGGGCGTTGAGCTGCCGGACGATCCGCGTGGGCCGGCCGGGGTTGAGCAGTTTCCGGCCGGCCATCGTGCGGAGGATGAAGGGGGTGTCCATGGCTCCTCCGGCCTGTCGAGGGGGGAGTTACCGGATGTAGGTGCCCGAGATCGCGCGGGCGACGACCAGGCGCTGGATCTCGCTGGTCCCCTCGAAGATCGTGTAGATCTTCGCGTCGCGGAACCAGCGCTCGACCGGGTGCTCCCGTAGGAAGCCGGCCCCGCCGAGGATCTGCACGGCCTTCTCGGTCGTCGCGACGGCGACCTCGCCGGCCTTGAGCTTGCTCATCGAGCCCTCGCCGGCCTCGAACGGGCGGTTGTTGCGCCCCATCCAGGCGGCCCGCCACACCAGCAGGCGGGCGGCGTCGATCTCCATGCGCATGTCGGCGAGGGTGAACGCGATCGCCTGGTTCTCGATGATCGGCCGGCCGAACTGCACCCGCCCCTTGGCATACTCCAGCGCGTACTCGTACGCGGCGCGGGCCACACCGAGCGCCTGCGCCCCGACCGCCGGCCGGGACAGCTCGAACGTGCGCATCGCGGCCTGCCCCTGCGCCTTGCGGCCCTCGCGGGCGCGGGCGAGCCGGGCGTCAAGAGCGTCCTTGCCGCCGAGCAGGCACCGGCCGGGCACCCGCACGTCGTCGAGGAACACGTCGGCGGTGTGTGAGGCGCGCAGGCCGAGCTTCTTGAGCTTCTTGCTGCCGTTCAATCCCACTGTACCGGGGGGCACGACGAACGCCGCCTGCCCGCGGGACCCCAGCTCGGGCTCCACGCTGGCCGTCACGACGTGGACATTGGCGATGCCGCCGTTGGTCGCGTAGGCCTTCTGCCCGCTGATGACCCACTCGTCCGTCGCTTCGTCGTACCGCGCGCGGCTCTTCATCGAGCCGACGTCGGATCCGGCCTCCGGCTCGGTGGTGCAGAACGCCGCGACCTTCGGGTCGGCGGCATCGCCGAAGCACTGCGGCACCCACTCGAGCATCTGGTCGGGCGTGCCGGAGGCGTAGATCGCGGCGACCGCCAGGCTGGTGCCGAAGATCGCCATGCCGATGCCGGCGTCGCCCCAGAAGAGCTCCTCGGACGCCAGGCACAACGACAGGCCGGTCGGGTCGCCCCAGGTGTTGGCGAGGAACTCGAAGCCATACAGGCCGATCTTCGCCGCCTCCTGGATCACCGGCCAGGGGGTCTCCTCGCGGGCATCCCACTCCGCGGCGGCCGGGCGCACGACGTCGGCTGCGAAGCCGTGCACCCAGTCGCGGAGATCCCGCTGCTCCTCGTTCAGGTCGAGCGAGAACTCGGGCATGGGCGCTGCCTCAGGCCTTCGGGATGTCGAACAGGTTCGCGATGTTGGCGGCCAGGCCCAGGTCGCCCTTGGCCTTGAGCTTGCCGGTCATGAACATCATCATGGGGTTGCCGGCACCGGAGACGACCTTGAGAAAGTCGACCGGGCCGACGGTGATCGCGAGCTTCGGCTCCTGGTCGGCGCTCGGCGAGAGCACGCAGGTGCCGTCGGCGATGACCAGCTCGTAGGTCTCGGCGCCGCCGTCGGGCGCGCCGGTGATCGTCCAGTGGATGATCGCGTTGGTCGCGCCGGCCCGGTCGGCGCGGAAGAGTTCGGGGAAGCGGGAGAAGATGGTGTCGAGGATCGCCTTGCGCTGCGGGCCCGCCATGAGCTCGCCGAGCTGGGCGTCGGAGGCGCCCTTCACCAGCTGCGCGAACTGCTTGGGGTCGACGGAGTTGAAGTCGCCCAGGGCGTCGAGGTCGGCCATGTCGGTGTGCCCTTCGTCCTTTGAAATAAGCTACTGATGCGTAACCTTACGCACGAGTAGGTAAGGTGACAAGATGCTGAAACGACTTCCGCGCGTGGTGCGTGAGCAGCAGATGCTCGACGCCGCGGTGCAGGTCTTCTCCAAGCATGGCTTCCACGCCGCGTCGATGGACGAGATCGCGGAGGTCGCCGGCATCTCCAAGCCGATGGTCTACGCATACCTCGGCACGAAGGACGAGCTGTTCGTCGCGTGCCTGCACCGGGAGGCGACCAGGCTCATGGAGGCGGTGGCGGCAGGTGTACTGCCCGCGGCCCGCCCCGACGAGCAGCTGTGGCACGGGTTGCGGGCGTTCTTCACCTTCGTCGGGGCGCACCGGGACGGCTGGCGGGTGCTCTACCGGCAGGCCCGCAGCGAGCCGCACTTCGCCGGCGAGCTCGCCGGGATGCGGGCGAGGATCGTCGAGGTCGTCGCCGGGCTGCTGGAGAGCGCCGCCACGGCCGCGGAGGTGCCGGGCCGCCCGGGCGACTTCACCGCGATGGCCTACGCCTACGTCGGCGCCGCCGAGTCCCTCGCCGACTGGCTCGCCGACCACGAGGAGGAGGACCCCGACCACACCGCGACGCGCATGATGAACTTCGTCTGGGTCGGGGCCGACTCGCTCCTGCAGGGCCGCGTCTGGCGCGCCTAGTTGCCGCCGTTCAGCTGGGTGACGTAGTCGCCCGTGGGCATCAGCCCGGCGGTGTGCACCACGGTCAGGACCGCCAGCACGGCCACGACGGCGACCAGCGCCCCCGACTGGATCAGGGTGCGGTGCTGCCGCGGCGCATACGCCAGCCCGGCGGCCGCGGCCGCGCCGGCCACCATGCCACCGAGGTGCCCGGCGATCGAGATGCCGTCGATGCTGAACGTCAGGACCAGGTTGAGCACCAGCACCGGCACGATCCCGGCGACGCTGCGCCGCATCTTGCGCAGCACGATGATCAGCGCGGCGAACAGTCCGAAGATCGCGCCCGACGCACCCGCGGTCTGCGCCAGCGGGTCGGAGAACAGGTAGACCGCGACGCTGCCGCCGAACCCCGCCACCAGGTAGAGCGCGGCGAACCGGGCCCGGCCGAGCATCGCCTCCAGGGGCCGGCCGAGCACCCACAGCGCCCACATGTTCATCAGCAGGTGGAAGACGCCGTAGTGCAGGAACATCGAGGTGAAGAGGCGGTAGTAGTCGCCGTCGATCATGCCGCCGGGGATGATCTGCGCCTCGGTGGCGCTGATCTGCCGCGAGTTGTAGGTGACCAGCGAGCCCCACTCGTGCAGCGGCGTGCCGCCACCGAGCAGCCCGCCCATGCCGCCGCCCGCGATCGACTGGGCGCTGCCGGAGCTGATCACACCGGCGAGGAACACCAGCACGTTGATCACGATCAGCGTGATCGTGACCGCGCCGACGGCACCTTCCGTGCCGCCGCCGAACGCGGTCCGGGCGGGACGCTGCGTCCTGGCACCCTCGCGGACGCACTCCGGGCACTGGAAACCGACCGACGCCTCATTCATGCAATTCGGGCAGATCGGCCGGTCGCAGCGGGTGCACCGGACGTACGTCTCGCGGTCAGGGTGCCGGTAGCAGTGAGGGACCACGTTCGCCGGCGGCTGAGTCATGCAGACAAGATTAGCCAGGCCTCCTATGAGACCCGTTCGATGTCCACCCGCTCGATCACGATGTCCTGGCGGGGCCGGTCCATCTGGCCGGTCTGCGTGCTGCCGATCTGCTGCACGACCTTCTTCGAGTCGTCGTCGACGACCTCACCGAAGATCGTGTGCTTGCCGTTGAGGTGCGGCGTCGGGCCGAGGGTGATGAAGAACTGCGAGCCGTTGGTGCCCTGGCCGAAGCGGATGCCCGCGTTGGCCATGGCCAGCAGGAACGGCCGGTTGAAGTGCAGCTCGGGGTGGATCTCGTCGTTGAAGTTGTAGCCCGGACCGCCGGTGCCGGTGCCCGTCGGGTCACCACCCTGGATCATGAAGCCGTCGATCACGCGGTGGAAGATGACGCCGTTGTAGTACGGGCCCTTGCCGGGCTCGCCCGTGCGCGGGTCGGTGTATTCCTTGCTGCCCTCGGCGAGCTCCACGAAGTTGCGAACCGTCTTCGGGGCGTGGTTGGGGAACAGCTCCAGCCGGATGGCGCCGACGTTGGTGTGCAGCGTCGCGAACAGTTGCTCGGCCACCAGTTCTCCCTTTCTTTGGTGACATTCCGTCATCACGGTATCGGATGCGGATTCTGGCGGATCCGGGTGTGCGGGCCGCTCGCACGCGGCAGGATGGCCAACAGCGGACCGGTTCGGAATGTTCTGCCTGGGTAACCCGGGGAGGACGAGGTTTCGCGGCCATGGAGGTGGAGCAAGTGTTTGGACGTCGTGAGGTCAAGACGCACCGTCGTCTCATGCAGGATGAGCTCGGCGAGAGCCTGGGCCACCTGCGGATGGCCGCAGCGCACGCAGCCGATGGCGCTTCGGGTGCCTTGGCGCCGCGCGTCGAATACGCCCGCAAGGCGGTCAAGCCGGGCCTCGCGAAGGCCAGCGGCGCGGCGGGGACCGTCCTCGTCATCGCCCGCGAACGTTCGCTCCAGGCGAGCAAGCAGGCCGACAAGATGGGGCGCAAGGGGAAAAAGAAGATGATGAAGAAGGAGAGCCGCACCGGCCGCCGCTGGCCGATGACCATCGGTGGCCTGCTGATGGCGGGCGCGGCGGTCGGCGCCGCCACCGCCCTGATGCGGCGTCGCCGGGCCAACCAGGCCTGGGACGAATACGGCTCGACCCGGACCGCCAGCGACACCGGCTCGATGCTCGACTCGGCGAAGTCCACGATGGATGCGGGGATCGACAAGGCCAAGACGATGGGCGAGGCGGCCAAGGACCGCGCCTCGGACCTGATCGGCAGCAAGGGCACCAACACGGGCCCCGCGGGCAGTGGCGAGTACGAGAAGCACCCGATGCCGCAGGCGGCGTCGAAGAACAGCCGGTCCTGACGTGAGCGCGCGGACGGGCCCTCCCCAGCCACGGGGGACGGCCCGTCCGCGTTTTCGCTGCTCCCTACGTTTCTACAACCAGCCCGACTTGCGGAACGCGCGGTAGAGCAGGGCCGAGGCGACGACCATCAGCGTCATGACGCCCGGATAGCCGAAGACCCATTTCGTCTCCGGCATGAAGTCGAAGTTCATGCCGTACACGCCGGCGACCGACGTCCACACGGCGGCGATACCGGCCCAGGCGGCGATCTTGCGCATGTCGTTGTTCTGGTCGACGCTCACCTGCGCCAGCCGCGCCTGCAGCACCGAGTTGATCACGTCGTCGAGGTAGAGCACCTGCTCGACCGTGCGCACCAGGTGGTCGTTGACGTCACGGAAGTAGCGGCGGATCTCCTCGGGCACCTCGGCGAGCTGGCCGCTGACCACCCCGGCCAGCGGGCGCTGCAGCGGCAGGACCGCCCGCTTGAACTCCATCAGCTCGCGCTTCAGCTGGTACACCCGCTGAATCCGATCGGTGCCGGTCTTGCCCTTGCTCCGCTTCGCCGGGCTGAACACCTGGTCCTCGATGATCGCGACGTCCTCCTCGATGGCCGCGACGACCTCGACCATCACGTCGACGATGGTGTCCGCGACGGCGTACGCGACCGCCCACGGCCCGCGCGCCAGCACCTCCCGGCGCCGCTCCAGGTCCGCGCGCACCGGCGTCAGCCGGCACGCGTCGCCGTGCCGGACGGTGATGATGAAGTGCTCACCGATGAACATCAGCACGTCGCCGGTCTCCACGACCTCGCTGCTCTCGGTCAGCTCGTCGTGCTCGACGTACCGGGCGGTGCGCATCGTCATGAACGTCATGTCGCCGTACCGCTCGACCTTCGGCCGCTGCGACGAGGTCACGGCGTCCTCGACGGCCAGCTCGTGCAGCTGGAACGTCTCCGCGATGGCGGCCATCTCCTGCGCGCCCGGCTCCTTCAGCCCGACCCAGACGAACCCGTGCCGTTGCCGCCGGGCGGCCGTGAGCGCCTCCGCGTAGTGCCAGCTGCCGGGTTGCCGTACACCATCCACATACAGCGCACAGTCGACGATCGAGCTCGCCGTGGTCGGTGGCTCGGCCGTCGCCGGGACCGGTGTCGCGGGGCTCAGGATGCGTGACATCGCCCGCACCGGCCTGGCCAGTGCCCTGGACAGGGAGCCGGCCAGCTGCTCGTCGGTCATCGCGACCTCCGCCCTGTTGTTCTCGCACCAAAGTAGGCACCGGGTGAGTCGACCGCAGGTGGGGGGTGGGGGCGCGGTCGACCCACCCGGTGCCGTTGGGGGGCGGGGGGTGATGTCTGCAGCGCGATTCAGCAAAGCGCGCCGGGCTGGATTTTGGGCCATCCGGAGCCGCCTGCGGAACCCACCCCGCCATCACGGTTTGGTGTCGCTTTGGTTCAGCTGCGTTTCAGCCCTTGCGGACGGCCTCGATCGCCGCCGCCAGGCGGCTGACACCCTCGTCGACCTGGTCCGTCAGCACCGCCGAGAACGCCAGCCGCACCGAGTGCTTCCCGCCCTCCAGGAGGAAGTCGCTGCCCTTGACCACGGCCACCCCGAAGTCCCGGGCCGCCACGGTCTCCAGCTCCGTCGTGTCGACGTCCTCGGGCAGCTCCACCCACAGGAAGTAGCCGCCGTCGGGCTCCACGAACGTCGCGTCCGGCACGTGCTTGCGCAGCCCCTCGGCCAGCAGGCGGGCCCGCTCGCCCAGCGTCGCCGACACCTTGGCGATCGACCGCTCGATGTCCCCGCTGACGCAGAACTGGTGCGTGATCGCCTCGGCGACCATGCTCGGGGAGATGTACAGGTTGGTGGCCCGCTTCGCGATCGCCGCGATCGTCGCCTTCGGCCCGACCAGGTAACCCACCCGCAGCCCGGGCGCGATCGTCTTGGTGAACGAGCTCGCGTGCACGACCACGCCGGTCGTGTCCTGCGACAGCATCGTGGGCAGCTTCTCGCCGCGCCAGCGGATGTCCGCGTACGGGTCGTCCTCGAAGATCGTGAACCCGAACTCCTGCGCGAGCGCGACGAGCGTCGCCCTTCTCTCCGCGCTCAGGGTGACCCCGGCGGGGTTCTGGAAGTTCGGGATGATGTGCGCCAGCGTCGGGCGCACCCCTGTTTCGAGCAACGCGCGCAGCTCGTCGGTGTCGATGCCGTCGGCGTCGACCGTCACCGGGTGCACCGTGGCGCCCAGGTTGCGCAGGTTGAGCAGCGTCCGGTCATACGTGGGCTTCTCCACGATCACCGCGTCGCCCGGCTTCACCAGGTGCTCGAAGAGCAGCGCGTCGGCCTGCAGTGAGCCGTTGGTCACGATGACCTGCTCCGCGTCGACGCCGTGCTTGGCCGCGATCCACGACCGCAGCGGAAGGTAGCCGACCGACGTGCCATACGCGGTGATGCCGGCCGGGTCGGCCTCAAAGGCCCGCACCGCAGCGGCCTTCAGCCCGTCGATGTCGATGATGTCGAGACTGGGTGCGCCACGGGCAAAAGAGATGAGCTGCATGCCGCCAGCCTACGAGAGCGTGCCGGTGCCCCTCAGCCGAGTTCCGCGCGCTCCACCTGGTGGAAAAAATATGTCGTACCCCAGTGGCAGCATGGGGGCATGACGATGGTTGGTGTTCTGGCTGACTCGGCTCAGTCCCTGCTCACGCTGCCGCCGGCGGTCTCCCACCGCCGCGCGAGCCACCGCCTCGAGACGCTGCTGCGCAAGGCCTGCCCGCCCGACTTCGCCGTCTTGGCCGTCGGCCTCGGCGTCGACTGTGGCGAGGGTCGCACCTATGTTCCCGACCTGCTGGTCACCCGCCCCGAGGCCACCGACGACGACGGCGACGTGGTCCCCGCGACCGACGTCCTGATCGCCGTCGAGGTGATGTCCCTCAGCAACCCGCTGCCTGGCCTGGTCCTGCGCCGCCACGACTACGGCGCCGCGGGCATCCCGCAGTACTGGATCCTCGACGCCCGCAACCAGACCCTGACCGTCCACACCAACCCCATGCCCAGCCCCCACCCCGACGGCTACGAGACCACCACCACCGCGACACCCACCACCCCGTTCACCACCACCATCCCCTTCCCCATGACCATCGACACATCCCTGATCCGCTGACGACCCGCCACCGGCCCACACTGAGCACGGCGTCCTCGAGCCGGGCCGGTCCGGCTCCCTGACGATCGGCGGGCGCGGTTCTCCACGCGGGGGCACGAGGCGGCGCCGCCGGCGCACGAGTCCCCGCGTGGACCCGGCCGTTCCGCTCCTTCCAGTCGCCTCCGGTGCTGCTCGTCGCCGACCGTCGGCCGCCGCGGCCTCGGCCTGCCCGCCGTCCTTGGCTCCCGACGTCCGTCCTGACCTGCCCGGCCGGTTCCGCACGCCCAGCCGGGTCCAGTGGCTGTTCGGGTCCCCTCGTGTCGGCCCGAGTCCTGCGCCTGTTCGGCTCCGTCGTGCCGGTCGGCTGCGACGACCGGTCTCGGGTGCCGCATCTGCCCGGCCAGTGCCTGGTCGCGTGCCTGGTCGCGTGCCTGGCGGGGTGCCTGGTCGCGTGCCCGGCGGGGTGGCCTGCGGGGTGGCCGGCGGGGCTGATTGGTCCTCGCGTGCCCGCCGGGGTCCGCGTGGAGGTCAAGCGCCGCAGGGTGGCCGGTCGCCCCGACGCGGCCGGGTCGAGCCCGACACGACCTGAGTTGTCGTGTGCCCGGCAAGCCCGATCGAGCGCCGCGGCCTGTCGGGCTCCCCGCGGCGCCTCCCTGCCAGTGCGACCTGACCACGGTCCATCGCCCTCAGCACCGGCGAACCCCGAAAGGCGGTACGACCGTCGTCCTGACAGGCTTCACCCGACAACCTCCACGCCGCTGGACCGCCAGCGATGCACCTGCCCCTGATGGACACACCCCCGCAGCCCCTCGACGGATGATCGAAGGACGGTTCTGGTCGCGATGACGGCCGGATCGGTCCTTGGATCTTCGTGTTGGTGGGCACGGTGGCGCCGGCGTCGGTGATTGGCCGGGGGCTGCGGGTGGCGGGGGTGGTTGCCGGGCGTGATCGAAGGACGGTTCCGGTTGTTGGGGCCGGAACCGTTCTTGGATCACGTGGGGGCGGCAGCGGTGGAAGAGGGAAACAGCGTCAGGCGGCTACGGGGGAGTTCTGGTGGACCCAGACGCGGAGGATGTCGCGGACTGAGATGACGCCCAGGACGTCGTCGTTGTCGAGGACGACGAGGTGGCGGAAGCCGCCGCGGACCATGGCGGAGGCGGCCTCTTCGATGGTCCAGGTGGGGCTGGCGTAGACGACTTCCCAGGTGATGTGCTCGGCGGTGCGTTCGACGTCGGGGTCGAGGTCGGCGCCGATGGCTTTGAGGATGTCGCGTTCGGTGATGATGCCGACGCCCGCGCCGTCGGGGTCGAGGACGATGGCGGAGCCGACGCGGTGGCGGGACATCAGCTGGGCGGCCTGGCGGAGCGTGTGGTCGGGGCCGAGCTGGACGACGGCGGTGGACATGGCCTCGTGGACCTGCATCAGGCATCACTCCTCGCAACCGGCACTTCACGCAATTCTCCCTGCTCAGGAGGGCGCGCTCAAGGGTTGACCACCCTCGCGGAGGTGGCAGGAACAGGGGCATGACGCGAGAAGGAGCGCGAGAAGGCCCGATACCGCGCCGGAACGCGCGTTAGAGTTCCGAGACGTGCGCTTCCTCAACGATCAGCAGCCGGGCTATGACCTGACGTATGACGACGTGTTCATGGTGCCGAGCCGCAGCGCCGTCGAGTCACGCATGGCGGTCGACCTGAACTCGCGGGACGGCAGCGGCACGACGATCCCGATCGTGGTGGCGAACATGACCGCGGTCGCGGGGCGGCGGATGGCGGAGACGGTGGCGCGGCGGGGGAGCCTGGCGGTCATCCCGCAGGACATCCCGATCGACGTGGTCGCGGAGGCGGTGTCGTGGGTGAAGCAGCGGCACCTGGTGCACGACACGCCGATCACGCTGGGGCCGACGGAGACGGTGTCGCTGGCGCTGGACCTGCTGCCGAAGCGGGCGCACGGCGCGGTGATCGTCGTGCAGGACGGCCGGCCGGTGGGTGTGGTGACCGAGAGCGACTGCCACGACGTCGACCGGTTCAGCCAGCTGCAGAGCGTGATGTCGCGCAACCTGCAGACGCTGCCGGAGGACATCAGCCCTGAGGACGCGTTCGTGCAGCTGACCGCCGGGCATCACAAGCTCGCCCCGGTCATCAACGCCGAAGGTCGGCTTGTCGGAATTCTGACGCGGAACGCCGCGCTGCGCGCCACGCTGTACCAGCCGGCGGTGGACAAGCACCAGCAGCTGCGCATCGGCGCCGCGATCGGCATCACGGGCGACGCGGCGGGACGGGCCGACAAGCTGCTCGCCGCCGGCGTGGACGTGCTCGTCGTCGACACCGCGCACGGGCACCAGGAGCGGATGATCTCCACGCTGCGGGCCGTCAGGGCGCTGGACCCGGGCGTGCCGGTGGTCGCCGGCAACGTCGTGACCAGGGACGGTGTCGCGGACCTCATCGAGGCGGGCGCCGACATCATCAAGGTCGGCGTCGGGCCGGGCGCGATGTGCACCACGCGGATGATGACCGGGGTGGGCCGGCCGCAGTTCTCCGCGGTGCTCGAGTGCGCGGCGGAGGCGAAGCGGCGCGACAGGCACGTGTGGGCCGACGGCGGCGTGCGTCACCCGCGCGACGTGGCGCTGGCGCTCGCCGCGGGGGCGTCCAACGTGATGATCGGCTCATGGCTGGCCGGCACCCACGAGTCGCCGGGCGACCCGCGGCGCGACCAGAGCGGCCGGCTCTACAAGGAGAACTTCGGCATGGCGTCGGCGCGCGCGGTGAGCCGCCGGACCGCCGACGACAGCGTGTACGAGCGCGCCCGCAAGGCCCTGTTCGAAGAGGGCATCTCATCGTCGCGGATGTACCTGGACCCGCGCCGTCCGGGGGTGGAGGACATCCTCGACGCGATCGTCGCCGGGGTCCGCAGCGCCTGCACGTACGCCGGAGCGGGCAACCTGGAGGAGTTCGCGGAGCGTTCCACAGTGGGCGTGCAGAGCGCCGCCGGGTACGCGGAGGGAAAACCGCTGGATGTCAGTTGGTGAAGGGGCCGACGGGATAGTCTCGTCACCCGCAGGTCACGTATGGTGCGTGTCGTGAAGCTCGTTCGCGACCATGGCTGTCGAGGGTGACCGACCAGCAGCCTCCAGAGGTTACCGGCCAGCAGCCGCCAGAGGTTGCCGGCCAGCAGCCCTCCCGCAGCCGCCGTATGCAGGCGATACGCGTCGCGTCCCGTTTCGTCGGTGCCGGCCTGCTCGACCAGGTCGTCATCGCGACCGCGAACGCGGCCAACACGCTGCTCGGCGGCATCCTGCTGCCCAAGGACCAGTTCGGCGCGCTGGCGCTCGCGCTGAGCGTCGGCTACTTCTCGATGTACCTCAACCGGGCGTTCGTCGGCGACGTGCTACTCGCCCTCGCGTCGCGGTTCGAGGGTGAGCACCGGGGCCGGCTCATCCGCAACGGGCTGACGACCGCGCTTTGCTCCGGCATAACCACGATGGTCGTCTTCACCGTGCTGTGGCTCGTCTGGCCGCACGACGGCAACATCGACCTCGACGAGCTCATCTGGCTGGTGCCGTTCATGGTGCCGCTGATGCTGCACGACACGGCCCGGTGCGACTACCTCGCCGACCGCCGGCCCGACAAGGCGCTCGGCATCGACCTCGTGTGGGCCGGCACCCAGGGCGTCGTGATCATCCTGATGATCCTGACGGGCAACGAGAGCCCGGGCGGGTTCCTCGCCGCGTGGGGGATCGGCGCGACCGCCGGCGCCACCGTCTATCTGCTGCGCGAGCAGCGCGTGCCGTGGCGCGGCAACCCGAAGGCGTGGCTCGCCGAGACCCGGCACCTGTCCGGCTGGTTCACCGCCACCGCGATCGTCGCCCAGGTACAGGTCCTCGCGATCAGTTTCCTCGTCGCCGGCAAGCTGTCGAAGATCGAGCTCGGCAACCTGCGCTTCGTGCAGACCGTGCAGCTGCAGCCGGTACAGAACCTGGTGGCGGCGATCCAGGGGCTGCTGGTGCCGCGGGCGTCCCGGGCCGCCGCCGACGCCGCGAAGCCCGGCGCCGAGGGGGCCGATGCCGCCGCGACCCTGCGCCGCCAGACCAGACAGCTCGCGCTCGCGTTCGCGGTGCTCGGCACGCTGATGGTCGTCATCGTGTGGCCGTTGGTGTCGTGGGTACTGACGACGACGGACAAGTTCGCCGAGGCCGCGCCGCTCGCCCTGCCGATCGCGCTGCAGGGCGCCGTCTACCTGCTCCAGGTGCCGTTCACCGCCGCGATGCGCGGCATGCACCGCGCCAGGATGCTGTTCGTGCAGTACGTCGTGTTCGCGACCGTGTCGCTGACCGGCCTGTCCGTCGGCGCCAGCCAGGGCCTGCAGGGCGCCGCGTGGGGCCTGCTCACCGGCTCCACCACCGGACTCATCTGCATGGTCGTCCTGTACGGGTACGCGCTGAAGTCCGTCGGCCCGCCGGCACCCACGCCGGCGCCGCGACTGGACGCGACCCAGAAGGCCTGAACGCAGAAAGCCTGAGACGCAGAAAGCCGAGCAACCTTTCGGGCCCTCCGGACGTGCAAGGGCCGTGGAAGACACCGACGCCACCTACGTGGCCTTCGTGGAGGCCGCCTGGCAGCGGCACCTGCGGCTGGCCATCCTGCTGGCCGGCGACCGGCACCGCGGCGAGGACCTGCTCCAGGACTGCCTGGTCAGGATCTACGAGCGGTGGCGGCGGCTGGCCCGCGCCGACGACCCGCACGCCTACCTGCGGCGCATGCTCGTCAACAACAACGTGTCGCTGTGGCGGCGGCTGCGCCGCGAGCGGCTCGTCGCCGACCCGCCCGACGCCGCCGACCGCTCCGCCGACCGGCACCCAGACACCGAGCTGCTCCGCGAGGCTCTGCGGGCGCTGGCGCCCCGGCAGCGCGCGGTCGTCGTCCTGCGCCACTACGAGGACCTGCCCGAGACGGAGATCGCGGCCATCCTCGGCTGCTCCGTCGGCACGGTCAAGAGCCAGAACGCGCGGGCGCTCGCCAAGCTGCGGGCCGCCCTGCGCACACCGATCTTCGAACAGAACAGGTGACGCTCATGCCCATCGACCAGCACCTTTCGGACCAGTTGCACGACCTGGTGGACCGCGAGCCCGGCTCGCCCGCGCCGACCCGGCTGCTGCTGGAGCGCGGCCGCCGCCGCGCCCGCCGGCGCCGCACCGCGGCCCTGGCCGGGGTCACTGCCGCCGCCGTCCTCGGGGTCACCGCCGGCGCCGTCGCGCTCCAGCAGTCGCCGGCGAACGGCCCGGCCGCGACCGCGCAGAAGAGCGCGCAGGGAAACGCGCAGGAGAGCACGCAGCAGGGGACGCCGCAGATCAGGCTGGCCGCCGCGGTCGCCGCCAGCGGGTCGACCAGCTACGCGTTCACGATCACGATGGTGGCGGGCCCCGAGACCCGCACCGCCAGGGGCGAGTTCGACCCGGCCGCCACCACCGGCGTGCTGCACTACGGCGACGGCAGCGAGCAGCGCCTCGTCGCCGGGCAACGGTTCATCGGCGACGGCAAGGGCCACTGGAAGTTCCAGAACGACGGGCGGCACGACTCGCTCACGTTCAGCGGCCTCGGCGACGACCCGTTCCCGGTGTCGGGGGACCCCGCTCAGCTGCTGCAGAACCTCGCGAAGGTCGGCACGGTCACCGAGGCGTCCCCCGGCGTCTACCGGTTCACGATTCCGGCCGGTCCGACCGAGGGCGAGGCGACCGTCGCGGACGGCAAGGTCAAGAAGGTCACCTACAACACGCCGTTCTACGGGCTGGTGGACCAGGAGCTGGTCGCCACGGTCACCGTCGAGTTCGCCGACTACGGCAGGACGGTCAAGGTCGAGAAGCCGGAGCGCTGGGTGGACTGACCGGGCCGAGCAGCAGGGCGGCCTCCCCGGCGAGCAGCAGCAGCCACAGCGTGCCGCCCGTGCCACCGATCAGCCACTCGTTCGTGATCATCGTGAACAGCGCGCCCGGGAGCAGCACCACCAGCCAGGGGTCGGCGTCCCGGCGGCGCCGCCACACGTTCCACAGCAGCAGGCCGAGACCGGCGAGGAAAGCGGCGACGCCGGCCACGCCGGCCTTGCGCAGCGCCGCGATCGGCGCGTTGTCGACGGTCAGCTTGATGTCGGCGCCGCTGCTCGCCCGGTACACGGTGGCCCGGGCGTCGCGGGTGTTGCCGAGCAGCTGCTCGGTGCGGCTGTCGTGCCGCCAGTCGGTTCCGACCTGCCGCCACGTCTCGACCCGGCCGCTGCTGACCCCGGCGTCGTCGCCGTACCGCTCCTTGACCAGGAACGACGGGCCGTTGACGAGCAGCACGAGCCCGAGTGCGGCGGCGGGGACGAGGGTGAGGCGGCGGCCGTACCAGATGAACGCCAGCGTCGCGATCGCCATGAGTAGGAAGCCGGTGCGGGAGTCGCTGGCGCACAGGACCAGGGCGGCGGTCGCGACCGATCCGATGCGCTGCCAGGCGGCGACGCCGGTGTCGGCGCCGATGCGGATCGCGGCGAGCACGGCGATGCACGCCATCGCGTTGGGGTGGTCCAGCAGCCAGGACGCGCCCCAGAACCGGTACTCGAAGCCGCGCCCCCACGGCGTGTCCGGCACGACGTGCGGCGACGTGAACAGGTTGCCCGACCCGGCCGCCAGCAGCACCGCGACCGTGCCGAGGAACGCGACCGCGATCCCGAGCGTGAGCCGCGCGAACGACCCCCGGAACGCGAACACCGCCAGCACGACAAGTCCGAAATATCCGGCGTACAGCGTGCGCTGCACCGCGATCTCCGGCTTGAACACCAGCGCCGCACCGAGCGCGCCGATGATCAGGTACGACACGCCGAGCCACGCCGCGCCGGACCGCACGGCAAGGAACGAGACCGGCCGGAACCAGAAGAGCAGCAGCAGGCCCGACAGCAGCAGCAGGCCCCATACGACGGCGCCGGTGTTGGTGTACGTCCAGCTCAGCACCCCCTGCACGGCGAACACCGCACCGAGGACCAGCCCGCGCAGGTCCGAGCCCGGCACCAGCGACACGGTGAGCGCCCCGACCGCCCCCGCGATCAGGCCGGCGACCAGCGCGAGCGCGGCGTCGCGGTAGCTGTCGTCGACGACCAGCTCGACCGCGCCGGCGATGAGGCCGACGGCCACGATCCCGGCGACGGTCCAACCGGCCCGCCGGGGGGTCACCGCACGACGCTGCGGTAGACGTCGATCAGCCGCTGGGTGAGCACATCAGGGGAGAAGTGCCCCTCGAAGCGCGCCCGCGCCACCGGCGCCAGGGCCGCGGCGCCCGCGTGCGCCACGATCAGCCCGCCGGCGAGCGCGGCGGGATCGGGCTCGACGACCCACCCGGCGTCGCCGGCGAGGAACGGCAGCCCGCCCCGGTCCGTGACCAGCACCGGCCGCCCCGCGCACAGCGCCTCCAGCACGATCGTGGGCAGCACGTCGTGCCACGTGGACGCCGCGATCACACACGACGCGGCGCCGATCTGCGCCCGCACCTCGGCGTTCGGCAGCACCCCCAGATACGTGATGTCCGAGCGTTCCGCGGCGGCCGCCTCGGCCAGCGGGCGCAGCGGGCCGTCGCCGATGATCCGCAGCGGCCCCAGCGCCCCGTCCGGGTGCCGCCGCCACGCGTCCAGCACCAGCGACAGGCCCTTCTCGGGGGTCAGCCGCGCCGCGTACAGGAACCCCTCGCCGCGACCGGGGGCCGCTCCCGTGTCCGGGATGCCGTTCGGCTTGACCGTGATCCGCTCGTCCGGGATGCCGAAGTCGCGCAGGTGCTCCGCGATCCGGTCGGTGAGCGCGACGAACCGGTCCACCCCGCGCCAGGTGCCGCGGTGCACGGCGAGCGTCGTCGCCATCACCGCGGACTGCGCCTTCGAGTCCCGGTAGCACGAGTGCCGGATCGCCGGCAGCGCGAACGACTTGCCCCGGCACTCGGTGCAGATGTGCCCGTCGCGGAAATAGAGTCCCGGCGCGCAGACCTGGCGGTAGTTGTGGACGGTGTGCACCACCGGTACACCTGCCGAATGCGCCGTCCGGACCACCCAGGGCGACAGGAGCGGATAGGCGTTGTGCAAATGCAACACGTCCGGCTTTTCCGCTTTTATCAGCTTTTCCAGGGCGCGCTGCGAGTCGCCGTTGCGGATCGGTGACAGCGGCAGCAGCACCTTCCGCGCCGTGGAGAACGTGCCGATCTCGTCGGAGCTGCGCAGAAACGGCAGCACCGACACCCCGGCCTTGGACAGTTGCGCGATCTCGGCATCGACGATGACATTCTCACCGGACGGTGCGCCGGACGCGTAGCGATTGTGCGCGACAACGACCTTCATGACGGGAAAAGACTAACTGAGGCAGACTGTACGAGTGCCCGAGCTTCCCGAGGTCGAAGCGCTCGCCGCGTTCCTCCGCGAGCGCGCCGTCGGCCACACCATCGACCGCATCGAGGTCCCGTCGCTGAGCGCGTTGAAGACCTTCGACCCGCCGGTGACCGCCGCCGCCGGCCAGGCCCTGACCGGCGCGTCCCGGCACGGCAAGTTCCTCGACATCCACGTCGGCGACGACCTGCACCTTGTCACCCACCTGGCCCGCGCCGGCTGGCTGCACTACCGCGAGACGTTCAACGCCAAGACCCCGCTCAAACCGGGCTCCGGCCCGATCGCCGTCCGGGTGCGACTCGACGACGACTCCGGCTTCGACCTCACCGAGGCCGGCACGAAGAAGAGCCTCGCCGCCTACTTCGTCACCGACCCCCGGCTGGTGCCCGGCATCGCCCGGCTCGGCCCCGACGTCCTCGCGGTCACCACCGACGAGTTCGCGACCGCGATCCGCAGCCGCAAAGGCCAGATCAAGGGCGTCCTCACCGACCAGACCGTGATCGCCGGCGTCGGCAACGCCTACTCGGACGAGATCCTGCACGCCGCCAAGATGTCGCCGTTCGCGCTGACCAACCGCATCACCGACGACACGATGGCCACCCTGCACACCGCCACCCGCGCCGTGCTGACCGACGCCGTCACCCGCTCGGTCGGGCAGAAGGCGGCGACCCTGAAGTCGGAGAAGCGCTCCGGCCTCGCCGTGCATGCCCGCACCGGCCTGCCCTGCCCCGTCTGCGGAGACACCGTCCGCGAGGTCTCGTTCGCCGACACGTCGCTGCAGTACTGCCCCACCTGCCAGACCAACGGCAAACCCTTGGCCGACCGGCGGCTGTCGAAGCTCGTGCGCTGACTACGCTGGCCCGGTGCGCCGTGCCTTCCTGATCGCGTTCATCGGCTTCTTCCTCCTCGGCGCGGCATGGGCGCTCGCGCTGCCGTCCAACGGCACCTACGACGAGAAGCAGCACCTCGTCAGGGCCTGGGCCGTGTGGACCGGCCAGTGGCTGCCGCACGACCGGGCCGTGGACGACAGCGGCATCGAGACCAACGCGTTCACCGGCCCGCGCAGCCTGCTGCCGCTCAACGCCGACTGCACCCGGCTGGGCCGGCCCTCGTACCAGCCGGCGTCCTGCCTCACCTTCACCGACGACCGGTCCGACGTGCTCCAGCCCAGCGCCGCCGCCCGGTACAGCCCGGTCTACTACGCCCTCGTCGGCCTGCCGTTGCGGATCTCCCCGACGAACGCCGGCCTGATCTGGGCGCGGCTGCTGTCCGCCCTGCTGTCGGCCCTGCTGCTCGCCGTGGCGTTCGCCCTCGCCGGCACGGCGCTGCTCCGGGCCTCGGTCGTGCTCGCCGCGACCCCGATGCTGCTGAACCTCGCCGGCGCGCTCAACCCCAACGGCCTGGAGATCAGCGCCGCCGTCCTGCTCTACGTCGCCGCGCTGCGCAAACACTGGCCCGCGGCAGGGGTCGCCGCGGCGCTGCTGCTGACCACCAGGGACCTCGGTCCGTTCTTCGCGGCGTCGGTACTGGCGGTGTCGCTGTTCGTGACGAAGACCTGGGTCCGGTCGTGGGCATTCTGGCTGCCGGCCGCCGGCGGCCTCGCGTTCGCCGTCTTCTGGACACTGGTCGCGTCCCGGGGCGATGCCGTCGACCCCGGCCGGCCGATCGCGGCCACCACCAGCGGGGCGATCCTGCGCGACATCGCTGACAACCGCGCCGAGTTCTGGATCCGCCAGATCGTCGGCCAGTTCGGCTACGGCGAGACCACCGTCTCACTCGGCATGATCGGACTCTGGTACCTGCTGATCCTCGCCGTGGTCGTTCCCGCCCTCTGGTTCGGACCGTGGCGGCTGCGCATCGGGATCCTCGCTGTCAGCCTGGCGTCTCTGGTGTTGTTGGTCGCCCTGGAGCTCTACTTCGCCCCGAAGGTCGGCCACTTCGCCCACGGCCGCTACGTCATGCCGCTCGCCGTCGGCGCGGTCCTCCTCGCCGGGTCCACCGACCGTTACGCAACGTGGCCCCCCTCTCGCTGGCTCGTGCCGGCGATCGTCGCCGTGACGATCCCGCTCCACCTGTACGCGCTGGCCCGCGTCATGACCCGCTTCCAGCACGGAATCAACGAACGGCTGAACCCGTTCGGTGGAACCTGGCAGCCGCCGCTCGGCAGTGTTGTGCCCCTTCTGGCGTGTTTGGTAGGTGGTGCGCTACTCGCGGTGATTGTCACGCGGAGTTCTGTCCGGCCCACGCCAGTGCACTCGACAGCCAACACGTTCAGCAACTAGTCTCGGCCGGTCGTCGTCAGTAGCCCGAACCAACATGGGACACTTCTCGCGTGCGATCGGGTGTTCTTGCGTCGGCGACCACATCCCACCCGGTCGAGCAGTTGAGCGCCCTGATCCCCGGATCGTGGTGCGAGAGGACACACTCAGGTGACCGCTAGTCTCCAACGTCCGGCCACCCCGCCGAGCCGGAGATCTATCTTGGGTGAGCTTGACAGCTTCGAGATCCTTCCCGAACACGCGCTCACTCCGCTCGGCCCCAACGGCGTGCCCCGCTCCGGCTGGCAGCGCGCCCGGCGGGTCTCCCGGTGGCACCGCCCCTACGCGGCGATCCTCCTGCTGCTCGACACCCTCGCCTGTGTCATGGCCAGCGTCACCGCGAGGACCTTCCTCGACACCAAGACCAACGAGATCTTCGAGCAGGCCCCCGGCCTGTGGACCTCGATCACGTTCGGGATCCTGCCCGCCGTCTGGCTGCTCGTCCTCTGGGGCCACGGCGCCTACGACCGCCGCTACCTCGGCACCGGCACCGACGAGTTCAAGCGCGTCGTGCGCGCCTCGTGGACCGTCGTCGCGATCGTCGCCTTCGCCGCGTTCGCGACCAAGACCGCGGTCTCCCGGACCTCGGTCGGCGCCGCGCTCGTCGGCGGCCTGCTCTACGTGCTCGTCCTGCGCTACTTCGCCAGACGCGCCCTGCAGTACGTGCGGACCAAGTTCAACCTCGCGACCCACCGGCTGCTGCTCATCGGCACGCTCCAGGAGGCGCTCGAGGTCCATCAGGCGATCGCCCGCGACCCCGCCGCCGGCCTCGTCCCCGTCGGCATCCACCTGATCGAGGGCTACGCGCCACGGCCGAGCACCGTCACCCCGGTGCCCGTCCACGCCGGCCGCGACATCCTCTCCCTGGTCCGCGAGCTCAACGCCGACACGATCGCCGTCTGCGGCTCCGCCAGCGCCGAGCCCGTCGAGCTGCGGCGCCTCGCCTGGCAGCTGGAAGGCACCGGCATCGACCTCGCCGTCGCCCCGCAGCTCACCGACATCGCCGGCCCGCGCGTCCACATCCGGCCGATCGAGGGCATCCCGCTGCTCTACGTCGAGGAGCCCAAGCTCTCCGGCATCGGCTGGCTCTTCAAGAACGTCATCGACCGGGTCCTGGCGCTCGTCGCCCTGCTCATCGTCCTGCCGTTCTTCCCGATCGTCGCCCTCGCCATCAGGCTCTCCGACCCGGGTCCGATCTTCTTCCGCCAGCCCCGCATCGGCCGCGAAGGCAAGATGTTCAAGGTCTGGAAGCTGCGGACCATGTACGTCGACGCCGAAGAACGCCAGGCCACCCTCGACGAGCACAACGAGAGCGACGGCCTGCTCTTCAAGATGAAGAACGACCCGCGGGTCTTCAAGGTCGGCAAGTGGCTGCGCGCCACCTCGATCGACGAGCTCCCGCAGATCCTCAACGTCCTCGCCGGCGAGATGTCGCTGGTCGGCCCCCGCCCCCTCCCCGCCGACGACGGCGACTTCCTCGGCGACGTGCGCCGCCGCCTCCTCGTCCGCCCCGGCATCACGGGCCTGTGGCAGGTCAGCGGCCGCAGCGACCTCTCCTGGGACGACGCGGTCCGCCTCGACCTCTACTACGTCGACAACTGGTCCCTCGTCCTGGACCTGCACACCCTCTGGCGCACCATCGGCGTCGTCGTCTTCCGCAAGGGCGCCTACTGACCCGGCGGGCACCGATTGGGTAGGGGCTTCGGGATCTGGCCGGCATCGCGTTGGTGCGCACGCGCCTGAGCCGGCCCTCCGCGCCCGCCCTGCCATTCATCCGCTCCTCACCCGCCATCTCGTCACCCTCCCGCTGGGCTGCGGTGTCTCGCCGGGGATTTCGGTCTGTCGTGGGCTGCTCGGGTGGTCCAGGATGGGCGCGTGGGTGGGAACCTGGCCGCTGGGATCGCGGTCGTCGGGCTGGCGGTGGCGCTCGGCGTCGCGGTGTGGGCCGTGGTCCGGCTGCGGTCGCGGCGGGCGATCGCGACGGCGGCGCAGCGGGCGACGTACGACGTGCTGCACATCGCGGCGCTCGCGGCCGAGCCGTTGCGCAACGGGCTGACCGACGTCGCGGCGGGCAAGGCGGTCCGGCATCTGCGGACGCTCACCGGGGCCGCCGGGATCGCGGTCACCGACGCGGCGCGGGTGCTGGCGTTCGACGGGGCGGGGGAGCACCACCGGGAGCAGGTGGCGGCGGCCGGGGCGAAGGCGGTCACCGCCGGGCGGTCCACCGTGCTCGGCAGCGACGAACTGCCGTGCGACCTCGTCGACTGCCCGGTCCGCGGGGCCGTCGTCGTCCCCCTCGCGCAGCGGGAGGGGGCGCTCGTCGCGCTGTCGGACGGGCCGCCGGCGCCGGGGCTCGTGCAGGCCACGGCGGAGACCGCGCGCTGGGTGGGGACGCAGCTGGCGCTCGCCGAGCTCGACACGTCGCGGGCGCGGCTGGCCAGGGCGGAGGTCCGGGCGCTGCGGGCGCAGATCAGCCCGCACTTCATCTACAACGCGTTGACGGCAATTGCGAGTTTTGTCCGGACCGATCCCGAGCTGGCGCGGGAGTTGATTCTCGAGTTCGCGGAGTTCACGCGGTACTCGTTCCGGGCGCACGGGGAGTTCACCACACTCGCCGAGGAGCTGCGGTCCATCGACCGGTACCTGACGATCGAGCGGGCGCGGTTCGGTGAGCGGCTGCAGGTGCGGCTCCAGATCGCGCCGGAGGTCCTGCCCGTGACGCTGCCGTTCCTGTGCCTGCAGCCGCTGGTCGAGAACGCGGTGCGGCACGGGTTGTCGCGGAAGCCCGGGATGGGCACGATCAGCATCGTGGCGCGGGACGCGGGCGCGGAATGTCACATCACCGTCGAGGACGACGGGGTGGGGATGGAGCCTGCCGCGCTGCTCAGCGCCGACGACACCACCGACGCCGGGCAGCACGTCGGGTTGCGCAACGTCGATGAGCGGCTACGGTCGGTCTTTGGTGACGGGTTCGGCGTCGTGGTCGAGACGGCCCCCGACGCGGGCACGAAGGTCAGCATGCGGGTCCCGAAGTTCCACCCCGGAGTGCGGAGCAGCCAATGAACCGGAGTGCGGAGCAGCCGATGAGCTCGAGCGCGGGCAGGAGCCTTACCGGCCAGGTCGTGCACGAGCACCAGCAGCAGCCCGGCTTCCTGCGGGTCCTCGCCGTCGACGACGAGGTGCCCGCGCTCGACGAGCTCGCGTACCTGCTGCGCGCCGACCCCCGCGTCGGCCGGCTCCACACGGCCGGCGACGCGACCGAGGCGCTGCGGGTCCTGCGGGACATCGACGTCGACGCCGTCTTCCTCGACATCCGCATGCCCGGGCTCGACGGCATGGAGCTCGCCCGGGTCCTCGGCCGGTTCGCCAAGCCGCCCGCCGTGGTGTTCGTGACCGCGTACGACGACCGCGCCGCCGAGGCGTTCGACCTGGGCGTCGCCGACTACGTGCGCAAACCGGTCCGCGCCGACCGGATCGCGGAGTCGCTGCGCCGCGTGCTGGCCGCCAGGCTCGTGCCCACGCACCCGTCCGTGGCCGGCCGCCGCGACCGGCAGGACGACCCGACGATCCCCGTCGAACTCGCCGGCACGACGAGGATGCTGCCCCGCTCGTCGGTCCGCTGGGTCGAGGCCCAGGGCGACTACGCCAGGCTCCACACCGCAGACGCGTCCCACCTGGTCAGAGTGTCTCTGGCGACCCTCGCGGAGCGTTGGGCGGACGCGGGTTTCGTACGGGTGCACCGCTCCTTCCTGGTGCAGCTGAAGCTCATCACCGAGCTGCGGATGACCAACACCGGCTACGTGGTGGTCATCGACGACCACGAGCTGCCGGTGAGCCGGCGGCACACCAGAGAGCTGAAGGACAGACTGGTCCGCGCCGCGAAGTCGTGGTCATAACAAAGGACAGGTCTTCACGACTTCCACACATCACGCACCGTTGCCCCTCGCATCTACCCAATACGCTGCTGGCATGACCGCAGGTGGGGCAGGGGAACGGCGCAGGGTGCTCGTCGTCGACGACGAGCGGATGATCGCGGAATCGATCGCCGTCCGGCTCCGCGCCGAAGGGTTCGCCGTCGACCAGGCGCACGACGGGCCGTCCGCGGTCGCCGCGGCCCGCCTGCTGCGCCCCGACCTGGTCGTGCTCGACGTGATGCTGCCCGGGTTCGACGGCCTCGAGGTGTGCCGGCGCATCCAGGCGGAGCGGCCCGTCGCCGTGCTCATGCTCACCGCCCGTGACGACGAGACGGACCTGCTCGTCGGGCTCGCGGTCGGCGCCGACGACTACCTCACCAAACCGTTCTCGATGCGGGAGCTCGCCGCCCGCGTCCACGTGCTGCTGCGGCGCCTGGAGCGGCTGGCGCAGTCCCAGCCGGACCCGGACGCCACCCCGATCGTCCTCGGCGACCTGGAGATCAACCGGGCGCAGCGGCGGGTCAGCCGCGGCGGCGTCGAGGCGCACCTGACGCCGACCGAGTTCGACCTGCTGGTGAACCTCGCGACCCGCCCCCGCACGGTCCTGCCCCGGGAGCGGCTGCTCGCGGAGGTGTGGGGCTGGGCGGACGCGTCAGGCACCCGGACCGTCGACAGCCACATCAAGGCGCTGCGCCGCAAGCTCGGGTCCGACCTGATCCGGACCGTCCACGGAGTCGGGTACGCGCTGGAGACCACATGAAGCACTTCCTGGACCTGCTGCCCCGGCCGCTCGACCCGCTGCGCTCGATCAAGCTGAAGCTCGCGGTGCTGCTCGTCGCGTCCGCCGGCGCGGGCCTCGGCGTGTTCTGGATCGGCATCGGCTGGATCCCGCCGACGACGACGGAGATCGCGCTGACGGTCGGGCTGCTCACCTCGCAGGTCCTGGCCCGCGGGGTGACGTCGCCGCTGCGCGACATGACCGCCGCGGCGCAGGCGATGGCCCGCGGCGACTACTCCGCCCGGGTCAGGGCGACGTCGAAGGACGAGGTCGGCCAGCTCGCCGTCGCGTTCAACCAGATGGCCGCCGAGCTCGCCGCCGCCGACCAGCAGCGCCGCGAGCTGATCGCCAACGTCTCGCACGAGCTGCGGACCCCGATCTCGGCGGTTCAGGCTGTACTGGAGAACGTCGTCGACGGTGTCGTCCAGCCCGACCAGGCGACGCTGCGTACCGCGCTCGCCCAGACCGAACGCCTCGGGCGGCTCGTCACCGAGCTGCTCGACCTGTCCCGCCTCGACGCCGGCGTGGTCCCGCTGGACCGGGAGGACTTCCGGATCGAGGACCTGCTCATCGAGGTGGTGGCCGAGGCCGAGGTGAAGGCCACCGCCGCCGGCTACAAGGTCGAGTACCTGTCCTGCGCCTTCCCGGAGAACGCCCTGGTCAGTGCCGACCGGGCGCGGCTGCACCACGTCCTGACCAACCTGGTCGACAACGCGACCCGGCACAGCTCCGACGGCGGGACCGTCACGATCATCGGCCGGCGCGACGGCGACCGGGTGATGATCGAGGTCGCCGACGAAGGGCCCGGCATCCCGTACACGGAGCGGGAGCGGGTCTTCGAACGCTTCACCCGCGGCGCCCGCGCCTCCGGTGGCGGCACGGGTCTGGGGCTGGCGATCGCCCAGTGGCTCATCGAGCTGCACAACGGCACGATCGCGGTCATCGAGCAACCGGATGGCATGGCGGGTTGCCGCATCCGGGTCACCCTGCCCGTCTGATCCAAGCGTCTTCAGTACGTGTCCGGCGACAGCCGGACGCGCGGATCCTCATACCCTCCGGAGTCCGACATGTCGTCCCCGACGGAACCATCCGACGGTCCGCACCGCCCCACCGTCCCCGCCCAGCCGACGCCGACCGAGCAGCCCGCGCCGGCCGAGCAGCCCGCGCCGGCCGAGCAGCCCGCGACGGACAAGCAGTCAACACCGGTCGAGCCGACCCCGGCGGAAAAGCCGCAGTATCCGGTACCGCGCCCGCTGGAACGGCACGATCCCGCCGCCGCGCAACCACCCCGGCCGCCGTCGCCGCCCGGCGGGGTGGCACCCGGCCTGCGAAAGGCCCCGCCGCAGCCACCACGCCCCGGGCCGCACCCCGTACACCAGGAGCAGCGGCAACAGGGGCACGGCGGGCCGCAAGGAGCGGTCGCCACGCTCGCCCCGCCGACCCGTCCGCCACACCCGGCACCGAACCCGCCGCCGAACCCACCGAACCCGGCGTTGATCAGCCCGGTCCGGCTCGGCCCGCCGCACCCGACCCTGTTCCAGCGGCACTGGCCGGTCCGCAGTGTCGCCGCGGGGCCCACCGTGCTCATCGGCGGCCTGGTCACCGCGGTCGTCGCGGCCGCCGCCCTGCCGCTGGACCGGCCCGGCATCGGCTGGCCCGTCGCCGGCCTCGCGCTCGTCGTCGCCCTGCTGGTCGTGCTGCTGCGGATGGACCCGAAGCAGCGCGGCACCAGCGCGGTCGAGGCCACGTGCTGGAGCGCCGCCGCCGTCGCGCTGCTGTCCGTCGGGGTGTTCCGGGCCGCGGGCTGGCTGTTCTTCCTGTGTGTCCTGGCCGCGTTCGGCAGCGTCGCGCTCGCCGTCGGCGCCGGCCGGAGGGTTCCGGCGGTCTTCGCGGCGCTGGTCAACCTGCCGATGGCCGGGTTCCGGTCGCTGCCGTGGGTCCGGTACGGCATGAGCCGGGCCCGGGCGAAGGAAGGCGCGTCCGGCGCGACGCGGCTGCTCGGCTCGATCGGGCTCGGCGTGCTGCTGCTCGTCGTCTTCGGGGCGCTGTTCGCCAGCGCCGACGCCGCGTTCGACCAGATCGTGCAGACGATCCTGCCCGACCTGTCGCTCAGCACGCCGTTGCGGTGGCTGTTCGTCGGCGCCGTCGCCGCCTGGCTCACGTTCGGCGGGGCGTTCCTGCTGCACAACCCGTCGACGCTCGGCGACGGCAGGCCACGACGGGGGCGGGTGGTCCGCTGGTACGAGTGGGTCGTCCCCGTCGGCGCCGTCCTCGCCGTCTTCGGGATCTTCGTCGGCGTGCAGGTCGCGGTCCTGTTCGGCGACCGCGACTACGTGATGCGCACCGCCGGTCTCACGTTCGCCGACTACGCGCGGAAGGGCTTCTGGCAGCTGCTCGTCGTCACGCTGCTCACGCTCGTCGTGATCGCGGTGACGGTCCGCAAGGCGTCCCGGGAGACGGCCCGCGAGCGGGCGCTGCTGCGGGTGGTCCTGGGGCTGCTGTCCCTGGGCGCGCTCGTCGTCGTGGTGTCCGCGCTGTGGCGGATGGACGTCTACGAGCAGGCGTACGGCTTCAGCCGCCTCCGCGTCCTGGTCAGCGCGTTCGAGCTGTGGCTCGGCGGCCTTCTCGTCCTGATCATGGTGGCGGGGGTCGTGCCGGCGACGCGCTGGCTGCCGCGGGCCGCGGTCGCCCTGTGGGTCGTCACGCTGCTGGGGCTCGCGGTGCTGAACCCGGACCGGTTCATCGCCGAGCAGAACGTCGCCCGGTACGCCTACAAGAACGCCGACCTCTGGTACCTGTCGACGCTGTCCGCCGACGCCGCGCCGGCGCTGGACAAGCTGCCGCCCGGCGCCCGCGAGTGCACGCTCAGCGGCATCTCCGCCGACGTGCACGACGGCGACGACTGGCGCGGCTGGAACCTGGGCCGCGCCGAGGCCCGCCGGATCGTGCCCGAGGTGGTGTCCGCCGACGACTATCCCTGCTCCCGGCGGTACTAGCGAAGGACGGGGGGCCGACGCTCAAACGGGGGGTGTCGGCCCCCTTGCACTTGATTCACGCTCGTTGCGAGACTGCGGGACATGGAGCCACCCACCCCGCGGGTCCGCGTGGTGCTCGGTGACGTCGCCCGCGCCCCCATCGACCCCGCCCGCACCCGCGCGGAGCTGGAGGAGCAGAGCCCGGTCGGGGCCGCCCTCGCCCGCGGGCTCGTGCGCGCCCAGCTGGCCGTCGCGGTGCGGCTCGCGGCGGTCGTCGCGGTCGGGCTCGGCGGGCTGCCGCTGCTGTTCGCGGCCGCGCCCGCGCTCGGCAAGGCGCACCTGTTCGGCATCTCGGTGCCGTGGCTGCTGCTCGGGGTCGCCGCCTACCCGTTCCTGTTCGCCATCGGGTACGCCTACGTCCGCCTCGCCGAACGCAACGAGGCCGAGTTCGTCGCGCTGGTCGAGGACAGGTCCCACCAGCAGTCATGAGTGCATTCGGGCTGCCTTCGGTCATCGCGGTCATCGCGGTCACCCTCGTCACCGTCGCCATCGGTCTCTACGGGCTGCGGTTCGCCCGCACGACCTCCGACTTCCTCGTGGCGTCCCGCATGGTCAGCCCGACCTGGAACGCGGCCGCGATCAGCGGCGAATACCTGTCGGCCGCCAGCTTCCTCGGCGTCGCCGGCCTCATCCTCAAGCACGGCGTCGACGTCCTCTGGTACCCGGTCGGGTTCGCCGCCGGCTACCTGGCGCTGCTGCTCTTCGTCGCCGCCCCGCTGCGCCGCTCGGGCGCGTTCACCCTCCCCGACTTCTGCGAGGTCAGGCTCCGCTCGAAGCGGCTGCGCAAGCTCGCGACCGCGTTCGTCATGTTCATCGGCTGGCTCTACCTCGTGCCGCAGCTGCAGGGCGCCGGCCTGACCCTGCAGACGGTGACCGGCGCCCCGTACGCGCTGGGGGCGCTGCTCGTCGGTGTCGTCGTCACCCTGAACGTCGCGCTCGGCGGGATGCGGTCCATCACGTTCGTGCAGGCGTTCCAGTACTGGCTGAAGCTCACCGCCCTCGCCGTGCCGTTCGTGTTCCTGCTCATGCAGTGGCAGTCCGACGGCCGGCCCGCCCTCACCGCGCCGGACGGCCCGACGTTCCCGGCCGTGACGACCGTCACCGTGGACCACCCGACCCGGCTGATCGTCACCGTCCAGACGCCGGTCACCGCGCACGGCCGGATCGACGGGGCCGCCGTCGACGGCGCCGTGCTGCTCACGGTCGGCGAGCACGACGCGGACCCGGACACCGCCATCGAGTTCCCGGCGGCCGCGTCGGTACCGAAGGTCGCCGCCGTCTCCGCCGAGTCGCCGACGGACTGGCTGCTGCCCGGCGACCACTCGCAGGGGCTGTTCGCGACGTACTCGCTGATCCTCGCCACGTTCCTCGGCACGATGGGCCTGCCGCACGTGCTGGTCCGCTTCTACACCAACGCCGACGGCGCCGCCGCCCGCCGCACCACGCTCGTCGTCCTCGGGCTCGTCGGCGTCTTCTACCTGACCCCGACCCTGTACGGGGTGCTCGGCCGGGTGTACACGCCGCAGCTGCTGATGACCGGCAACACCGACGCGGTGGTGCTGCTCCTGCCGTCGGCGGCGCTCGGCGGCGGCCTCACCGGCCAGCTGCTCAGCGCGCTCGTCGCCGCGGGCGCGTTCGCGGCGTTCCTGTCGGCGTCGTCGGGGCTGCTCACGAGCGTCGCCGGGGTCCTGTCCACCGACGTGCTCGGCCACGGCTCGGTCCGCGACTTCCGCCGCTCCGCGCTCGTCGCCGGGGTCGTGCCGCTGCTGCTCGCCCTGTTCGTCGCGAGCCTCGACGTGTCGCAGGTCGTCGGCCTCGCGTTCGCCGTCGCCGCGTCCAGCTTCTGCCCGCTGCTCGTCCTCGGCATCTGGTGGCGCGGCCTGACCGGGATCGGCGCGGCCGCCGGGATCGTCGCCGGCGGGGGCGCCGCGGCCGGCGCGGTGCTGCTCACGGTGCTCGGCGGGCCGCTGCCGGGCTGGGCGGGCGTGCTGACCACCCAGCCAGCCGCGTGGAGTGTGCCGCTCGCCTTCCTGGTCATGATCACCGTCTCGCTGCTCACCCGGCAGCGCCTGCCCAAGGACCTCGGCGCGATCATGCTCCGCCTGCACGCGCCGGACGCGCTGCGGATGTGACCACCCTGGCGGGCGGTGCTGGCGTGACATACGGTCATGTTGTGACAGATCGCGAGCCTTCCTCGGCTCTCGCGCTGCGGGGGCTGTCCAAACGATTCGACCAGAAGGTCGCGGTCGCCGGCGTCGACCTCGACGTGCCGACCGGGTCGTTCTTCGGCCTGCTGGGGCCCAACGGCGCCGGCAAGACGACGTCGCTGTCGATGGCGGTCGGGCTGCTGCGCCCCGACACCGGCCACGCGTATGTCCTCGGCCACGACGTCTGGTCCGACCCCGTCGAGGCGAAACGCCGCCTCGGCGCGCTGACCGACTCGGCCCGCATGTTCGACCGGCTCACCGGCAGCGAGCTGCTCGCCTACACGGGCCTGCTGCGCGGCCTGCCGCAGGACGTCATCGACGGCCGCGCCGCCGAGCTGCTCGACGTCCTCGGCCTCGCCGACGCCGGCCGCACCCTCGTCGTCGACTACTCCGCCGGCATGAAGAAGAAGATCGGCCTGGCCTGCGCGCTGCTGCACGCGCCGCGGCTGCTGGTCCTCGACGAGCCCTTCGAAGCCGTCGACCCGGTCTCCGCCGCCCTCATCCGCGACATCCTCATCCGGTACGTGCGAAACGGCGGCACCGTGATCTTCTCCAGCCACGTGATGGAGGTCGTGGAGCGGCTCTGCACCCACATCGCCATCCTCGCCGACGGCCAGATCAAGGTCGTCGGCACCACCGAACAGGTGAAGGGCGGCCGGGAGCTCGAGGACGTGTTCGTCGACGTCGTCGGCGGCCGGGTCGCGACGGGCGCGGAGCTGTCGTGGCTGTGACCCCCGAGCCGCACGTCCCCCAGCCACGTGCGGCACCTGACGACGGGGTGCTCGCGGCGCGGCCCGAGCCGATCCGCGGCGGCGCCCCGAAGGTCACCGACTTCGTCCGGCTGAAGCTGCGCATCCTGCGCAACACGATGCGGGGCAAGAAGTCCCGCGTCTGGCTGTTCGTCCTGGGCATCATCTTCGGGCTGTGGGCCGCGTTCGTCGGGGTGAGCATGTTCGCCGCCAGCAGCCTCACCGACGACAACCTGCGCCCGACCCTCGCCGCGTTCGCCGGCACCGGACTCGTCCTCGCCTGGATCCTGGTGCCGCTGCTGTTCTTCGGCGTCGACGAGACCCTCGACCCGGCCAGGTTCGCGCTGCTGCCCGTGCCCCGCCGCACCCTCGCGCTCGGCATGCTCGGCGCCGCGTTCGTCGGCATCCCACCCGTCGTCACCCTGATCGCCGCGCTCGGCGCCACCGTCGGCGCGGTCTTCGACGGCGGCGTCGCCGCGGGTGCCGTCGCCGTCCTCGGCGCCGCCGTCGGCCTCGCCGTGTGCGTCGCCGCGAGCCGCGCCGTCACCAGCGCGTTCGCGGGCATGCTCCGCTCGCGGAAGGTCCGGGACCTGGCGGCGCTGCTGATCGCCCTCGCTGGCATCTCCTGCAACCCGGTCTTCCAACTGATCTTCGCCCTGGTCGAGAACGGCGAGTCCAAGCAGGCCACCACGATCGGCGGCGTCCTGTCGTGGACGCCCCTCGCGGCGCCGTTCGTCGCCTACGTCGACGCGATCGAGGGCGACTGGGCGCTCGTCGCGGCCCGCCTCGCGATCGGGGTCGCCGGGGTCGCCGCGCTGCTGTGGTGGTGGCTGCAGACGATCGAGTCCGCGATGCTCGGCACCGCCTCGACCGGCGCGGCGAAGAAGGTCAAGGCCATCGACAAGCTGCCCGTCCGGGCGTTCCTGCCGGGCGTCCTGCGGTCCTGGCCCGCCGGCCGGTTCACCGGCCTCGTCGCCCGGGAGATCCGCTACTGGTTCCGCGACCCGCGCCGCCGAGCCAGCCTGATCTCGCTGCTCGCCGCGTCCATCGTCGTGCCGTTCGCGTTCACGTTCGGCTTCGGCGGCGGCTCCGACGAGCAGGAAGCGGCCCGGCAGAGCGCCGGCATGAGCGGCGGCGCCCTCGTGTTCTCCCTGCTGTTCGCCGGCGCGTTCGTCGGTCTGGTACTGGTGAACCAGTTCGGCAACGACGGCACCGCCTACGCGCTGCACATGCTCACGAACGTCCCCGGCCAGGTCGAGCTCGCGGCCCGCGCCGCCGGCGTCGGCATCCTCGCGTTCCCGCTGCTGGCCGCCGGCACCGTCGTCGTGTCGGTGATCGCCGGCCACACCGACCAGCTGCCCGCGGCGCTCGGCGTCGGCCTGTGCGCGTTCGGCATCTCCGTCGGCGCCGCCGGCATCACGTCGGTGCTCGCGCCCTACCCGATGCCCGACACCACCAACCCGTTCGCGATGAACACCGGCCAGGGCAGCGCGAAGAGCATGCTGTCCTTCGTTTGCATGCTCGCCACCTGGGCGCTGACGGCGCCGCTGATCGTCGCGTTCTTCCTGCTCCCCGACGCGTTCGCGTGGGTGCTGCTGCCGGTCGGGCTGCTGTGGGGGTCCGGGCTCGCCTGGACCGGCACCCGCCTCGCCGGGAGCCTGCTGGAGCGGCGCGCCCCGGAGGTCCTCGTCGCCGTCACCCCGAAGCGGGCGTAGCCCCCACGTGAGGCCCGTCGCCGGTCACCCCTGAGCGGGCGCCTGCGGGGGCGGTCACACCGCGCGGCGCCGGCCATGCCGGGGCGGGCGCCGGCCGTACGGAGGGTTCCTCCGGGTCCGTGTCCGGGGGCAGCGGACAATGAGCCGGTGAGCATCCACGCCTCGGATCCGTTCGCCACACCGGACGACCAGCGCTCGCCGCTGCGGCGGCTCCGCGGGCGCCTCCCGGCCGCGGTGACGCTGTGGACCTCGGCCGGCGCCGGCGCGCCCGCCGGGCTGACCGTGTCGTCGATGCTGGTCTCCGACGGCGACCCGGGCCGGGTCGCCGGGCTGGTCGACGACGAGAGCGACCTGTGGACGGCGATCGAGGCGTCCGGCCGGTTCGCGGTCGTGCCGCTCGCCGAGGGCGACAACCAGCTCGCCGAGCGGTTCGCGGGGCTCATGCCCGCGCCCGGCGGGCTCTTCTCGACCGGCGACTGGGAGTCCACGGAGTTCGGGCCGGTCCCGCGCGGCTACCCGTGGGCCGGCTGCGGGCTCGACGGTGCCCGGGCGTTCGGCTGGTCGCTGCTCGTCGAGGCGACCATCCGCCACGTCGACCTGAGCGACACCGCGGCGAAGCCCCTGCTCCACCACCGGGGTCGGTACACCTCGATATAGACGCTCTTGCCAACCGCCCCACCCCACCGACCCCCAGGCGCCGCCGCGACGCATTCAAGCCGTTAAACGGTGTGACCGCTGTCACTCGGCGCACCGAACCCGCCGTTGGGCGCAGCGGGCCGCCGGGCCCGCCCAGGGGTCTATCACCGCCGCGCGGCGGGTTCCTACCGTGCGCGTACCCACACCCCAATGGCAGGTGGTGATCCCCCCATGAGCACCGAAACGCCGGTGCCGGCCGGCACGGACGACAACCGGTACGTCGCCGTCGCCAACACCCCGGAGTTCGACGCGTTGCGCCGCGCCCTGCGTCGCTTCGTCTTCCCCGTCTCCGCCGCGTTCCTCGTCTGGTACGCGCTCTACGTGCTGCTCTCCGCGTACGCCCGCGACTTCATGAGCACGAAGGTCGTCGGGCACATCAATATCGCGTTGATCTTCGGGCTGCTGCAGTTCGTGTCGACGTTCCTCATCGCCTGGCTGTACACCCGCTACGCCGACCGTCGCGTCGACCCCCTCGCCGACGAGCTGCGCGCCAAGATCGAAGGGAGCCCCGAATGAACGACGTCACCCTCGCGGTAGGGGCGACCACCACCCGGACGCTGACGCTCACGCTGTTCGTCGTCCTGGTCGCGGCCACCCTCGCGATCACCATCTGGGCCAGCCGGCAGACGAAGAGCGCCGCCGACTTCTACGCCGGCGGCCGGTCCTTCACCGGCTTCCAGAACGGCATGGCGATCGGCGGCGACTACATGTCGGCGGCGAGCTTCCTCGGCATCGCCGGCATCATCGCCCTCAACGGCTACGACGGCTTCCTGTACTCGATCGGCTTCCTCGTCGCCTGGCTCGTCGCGCTGCTGCTGGTCGCCGAGCTCATGCGCAACTCGGGCCGCTACACGATGGCCGACGTCCTCGCGTTCCGGATGCGGCAGGCACCCGTCCGCACCGCCGGCTCGATCTCCACGATCATCGTGTCGATCTTCTACCTGCTGGCGCAGATGGTCGGCGCCGGCGCCCTCGTCGCCCTCCTGCTCGGCATCAAGGCCGGCGACACGTTCATGGGCATGACCGCGGAGACCGCGAAGATCGTCACCATCGCCCTCATCGGCGTGCTGATGATCGTCTACGTGACCGTCGGCGGCATGAAGGGCACCACCTACGTCCAGATCGTCAAGGCGTTCATGCTCATGCTCGGCGCCCTGCTGCTGACGCTGATGGTGTTCGCCGCGTACAAGTTCAACCTGTCGACGCTGCTCGGCGACGCCGCCGCCAAGTCCGGCCGGACCCCGCCGGAGTCGTTCCTGCAGCCCGGCCTGCGCTACGGCCGCGACATCGCCGGCAACGCCGCCGCCACCCTCGCCAGCAAGCTCGACCTGATCTCGCTGGGCCTCGCGCTCGTGCTCGGCACTGCCGGCCTGCCGCACATCCTGATCCGCTTCTACACGGTGCCCAACGCCAAGGCCGCCCGCAAGAGCGTCGTCTGGGCCATCGGCATCATCGGCGTCTTCTACCTGATGACGCTCGCCCTCGGCTTCGGCGCCGCCGCGCTCGTCGGCCGCCAGGCGATCCTCGCCCAGGACCCCGGCGGCAACACCGCCGCACCGCAGCTCGCCGAAGTCCTCGGCAAGCGGTACCTCGGCGGCGACTTCGGCGGCTCGCTGCTGCTCGCCATCATCGCCGCGGTCGCCTTCGCCACCATCCTCGCCGTCGTCGCCGGGCTCACCCTCGCGTCGTCGTCGTCGCTGGCGCACGACCTGTACGCCAACGTGATCAAGCGCGGGCAGACCACCGAACGGCAGGAGGTCGTCGTCGCGCGGTACTCCGCGTTCGTCATCGGCGCCGTCGCGATCGTCCTCGGCATCTTCGCCCGCAACCTCAACGTCGCGTTCCTCGTGGCGCTCGCATTCGCCATCGCGGCGTCGGCGAACCTGCCGGCGATCCTCTTCTCCCTCTTCTGGAAGAAGTTCAACACCCGCGGCGCGACCTGGGGCATCTACGCCGGCCTCATCTCCGCCGTCGGCATCGTGCTCATGAGCCCCATCGCGTGGGGCGGCGTCAGCGACGCCCGCACCCCGGCGACCCTCAACGCCGCGCAGGCCAAGACCTGCGGCGTCGACGTGAAGTCGAAAGAGGTCTCCAACGCGACGGCCCTGTTCAGCTGCACCACCCCGGCGCCCATCCCGCTGGAGAACCCGGGCCTGATCTCGATCCCGATCGGGTTCATCTTCGCCGCGCTCGGCGCCCTCACCAGCAAGGAACGCGACCCGGACAAGTTCGCCGAGCTGGAGGCCCGCTCCCTCACCGGAGCCGGCGCCCACTAGTCGCAGGCGCCGGCTCTCCCGGGAGCCGGCGCCCACCGGATGTAGTGCGCCGGGGTCGGGGTACCGCCGATTCCCTGACCCCGGCGCACTGCCGCTAGGCTGGTCTCATGGTCGTTGTTGCGCAGCGTTACGGCGAGGGACACCGCATCCTCCTCACCGGTGGTGCCGGGTTCGTCGGCTCGCACCTCGCTGACGCCTTGATCGCCCGCGGGGCGCACGTCGTCGTGCTCGACAACTTCGTCACGGGCAGTAAGGACAACGTCGCCCACCTGGTCGACCACCCTCGATTCACGCTCGTCGAGGCCGACGTCAGCGAGCCGCTGCCGGCCGTCGACGCCCTCAGCACCAGGTTCGACGCGATCATGCACTTCGCGTCGCCGGCCAGCCCCACCGACTTCCAGCTGCTGCCCGTCGAGATCCTCCGGGTCGGCTCGATCGCCACCCTCCAGCTGCTCGAGCGTGCCGTCGCCGACGGCGCCCGCTTCGTGATGGCGTCCACGTCCGAGGCGTATGGCGACCCGCTCGTCCACCCGCAGCCGGAGACCTACTGGGGCAACGTCAACCCGATCGGCATCCGCAGCGTGTACGACGAGGCCAAGCGCTTCTCCGAGGCCGCCACCATGGGCTACCAGCGCGGCCGGGGCGCCGACGTCGGCATCGTGCGGATCTTCAACACGTACGGGGAACGCATGCGCCCCGACGACGGCCGCGCCATCCCCACGTTCATCTCGCAGGCGCTGCGCGGCGAGCCGATCACCGTCCACGGCTCCGGCACCCAGACCCGGTCCATCTGCCACGTGTCGGACCTGGTCCGCGGCATCCTCCTCCTGCTCGACTCCGGCGAGACCGGCCCCGTCAACTGCGGCACCGAGCACGAGATGACCATGCTGGAGCTCGCCGACACGATCGTGCGGCTATCCGACAGCACGTCGACCGTGTCCCTGCTGCCCCGCACCGCCGACGACCCCGAGCGCCGCCGCCCCGACCTCACCAAGGCGCGTGAGCTGCTCGGATACGAGCCGTCCGTCAGCCCCGAGGAGGGCCTGCGGCGCACCGTGGAGTACTTCCGCAGCCGCTGACTCTCCCCGCTTCGTGCCGCGCCCGCCCGAGTTGCGTGGCGGAGCGGCCGGAGGTTCGTATCGTGGTTTTCATGTCCACCACGCCTGCCTCGAACGGCTCGTCGGGTCGCGCCTCAGTGCCCAACTCGCTCCCGCCCAGCGCGGGAGCGCGTGCGCGCGTCACCGGCGCCTCCACACCGACCAGCCCGGCGTCGTCGTCAGGCGTCTACGGCCGGCCCGCCTCAGGGTCCACCTCCCGCTCCGGCGGCGGTGGCGGCGGTGGCGGGGCCGTCCCGCCGCGGCGGCCCGGCGGCAACGAATACCCCGGCCGTAAGAAGATCCGTCCCCGCTGGGGGCGCATCGCGCTCGTCTCCGGCGCCGCGATCATGGTCCTCGCGCTGCTCGCCGGCGTCGGCGCCTACGCCTACTACCGCTACGTCGACGCGGGCCTGCAGCGCGACGACCCGTTCTCGGAGATCACCAACGGCCGGCCCGCCAAGGTCGCCGACGGCGCGCTCAACATCCTGCTGCTCGGCAGCGACTCCCGCGACCCCGACAACAAGGGCAAGGCCGGCGAGTGGCGGACCGACACCATGATCGTGATGCACATCCCGGCGAGCCACGACAAGGCGTACCTGGTCTCCATGCCCCGCGACCTGTACGTGTACGTCCCCAAGAGCAAGTCGACGCCGTACGGCGACACCAACGCCAAGCTCAACGCGTCGTTCTCCTGGGGTGGCACGCCGCTGACCGTCGAGACGATCGAGAAGTACACCAACGTCCGCCTGGACCACGTGCTGCTCATCGACTTCGGCGGCTTCAAGCAGGTCATCGACGCCCTCGGCGGCATCGACATGAACATCGAGTCCGACATCACCTCCGTCCACCCGCCGAAGCGCAAGTTCAAGAAGGGCATGAACCACCTCAACGGCGACGAGGCCCTCGACTACGCCCGGCAGCGCTACCAGTTCCCCGACGGCGACTTCGCCCGCATGCGCCACCAGCAGCAGATGATGAAGGCGATCCTCGACAAGGCGGTCAGCTCCGGCACCGTCAGCAACCCGTCGAAGCTCAACTCCTTCCTCAAGGCGATCACCAAGGCGATGACCGTCGACAAGGACTTCTCGCTCGCCGACATGGCCCTGCAGTTCCGCAACCTGCGCAGCGACGACCTGACGTTCCTGGTCAGCCCGCACGACGGCAGCAAGAAGATCAACGGTGAGGACGTGGTCGTGCCCAACAAGGCGAAGGCCGAGGCGCTCTACACCGCGATCCGCACCGACAAGATGGCGGACTGGGCCGCCACCAACGCCCCGAAGCCCGCCGCGAGCGGCTCGGCGCCCCCGTCAACGAAGGCGACCACCAAGAAGTGATTATTCCGGCATCCCGGGCATGTCTCCCCACCTGTGGGGTTGCATGCCCGGGCTGTCGTAAAGATCTCATTGCAGGAGTCGCCCTTGACCGAGTAGAAAACGCCTGATTGGTGGGATCTCTTCGGATCTTGTGCAGTGACGCTGGTCGGCACGATCCCCGCCGCGAACGTAGACTCGGATAAATCCCCGCCGCCGTGCGGGCACGCAGTCGGGGGCGACATGCAGCAGGACCAGGATCCGCCGGTGAAGCCTGAGGAAGGGCCGGCGGCGTCGGTTGACGCGACTTCGAGTGACACGTCCTCGCGCGCGGCCGACGAAGTTCCCCCCGCCGTCACCTCCGCGGGTCCGGATATGTCGGATTCTTCCGGCGAACCTGCCTCCGTGTCCGGCGATTCAGGCGAGGCCGCCGCCTCCGCATCCGCGCCCGCTTCAGAGAAAGCCGCCGCCTCTGGTGATGCCGAGGAAGGCGCCGCTGAGGAGACCGCCGCCTCCGGTGCTTCCGAGACCGCTGCTTCCGAGACCGCCGCTTCCGAGACCGCCGCCTCCGGCTCCTCCGAGGAGACCGCTTCAGGGGATGCGGACGGTGACGCCGGCGATGCCGGTACACCTGCCGAAAACGCCGACAGTGCGGCACCGGACGTCGCCGCCGCCGCGAAGCCCCTCACCCGCAGGCAGAAGCGCAAGGCCCGCAAGGCCGCCCTGCCCGGACGCGACCCCATCTGGGCCAAGCTCCTCGTCGTCGTCGGCGCGATCCTCGTCCTCGTCTCCGCCACCGCCGTCACCGGCTCGCAGGTCCTCGCCAGCCGGTACAGCAACAGCGTCCACCAGGAGAAGCTCCTCGGCGCCAACTCCCGCGCCGGCAACGACGACAAGAAGGAAGAGCGCCGCAGCGCCATCACCGGCCCGCTCAACTTCCTGCTCCTCGGCTCCGACCTGCGGGCCAAGGATCCCGAGGACGGGCAGCGCTCCGACTCGATCATCATCGTGCACATCCCGGCCAGCCTCGACCGGGCGTACCTGCTGTCGATCCCCCGCGACCTGCGCGTGAAGATCCCCGCGTTCGAGCCCACCGGGTTCCGCGGCGCCAGCCACGAGAAGATCAACGGCGCGTTCCAGTACGGCGGCGGCGGCACGGGCGGCGTCCAGCTCCTCGCCGAAACCCTCACCGAACTGCTCGGCATCCACTTCGACGGCGCCGCCATCGTCAACTTCGACGGCTTCAAGGCCGCCGTCGACATCCTCGGCGGCGTCGACATGTGCATCGACCAGAAGGTCACCTCGATCCACCTCGGCTACGACGACAAGGGCAACTACCTGTCACCCGAGCACGGCGGCCGCCCGGCGGTGTACAACGTCGGCTGCCACCACCTCGAGTCGTGGCAGGCCCTCGACCTGGTCCGGCAGCGCAAGAGCCTCGCCAACGGCGACTACGACCGGCAGAAGAACCAGCAGAAGTTCATCCGCGCCATCCTCGCCAAGGCCCAGCAGCAGAACCTGACCACCAACCCGATCGCCCTCGACAAGTTCATCCGGGCCATCGGCAGCGCCCTCACCGTCGACACCAACGGCGTCGCCCTCGAGGAGCTCATGTTCGGGCTGCGCAACGTCCGCCCCAGCAGCCTGGTCGGCCTCACCGTGCCGTCCGAGCCGCAGGACATCGGCGGCATCTCCTACGTCGTCGCACTGGAAGAGGCGCAGACGCTGTACAGCGCGATGACGAACGACTCGCTCGACTCGTGGGCGGTGGAGAACCCCACCTGGGTCAACCCGATCTGAGCCTCTTATAGGCTGGGACCGTGTTCAGGGGATCCGCTGTGCCGACCATCACGGTCGACGAAGTCGCTGCCGACGCCTACCTCCTCGACGTCCGCGAGGACGACGAGTGGACCGCCGGCCACGCACCCGACGCCCACCACCTGCCGATGATGCAGATCCCGACGCGGATCGAGGAGATCCCCGCCGACCGCGACGTCATCGTCGTCTGCCGCGTCGGCGGCCGCTCCGCGCAGGTCGTCGCCTACCTGCAGCAGCAGGGGCTCACCCGCGCCACCAACCTCGACGGCGGCATGTCCGACTGGGCGGCCGCCGGCCGGCCCATGGTGAGCGAGGACGGCGGTGCTCCCCGGGTCGCCTGAGCGGCCGTGGGTGTTCGCGCACCGGGGCTCGTCATACCGGCACGCCGAACACACCCTCGACGCCTACCTCCTCGCCATCGAGGAAGGCGCCGACGGCCTCGAATGCGACGTCCGGCTGACCCGCGACGGCCACCTCGTCTGCCTCCACGACTCCCGCATCGACCGCACCAGCGACGGCCGCGGACGCGTCAGCGTGCAGACCCTCGCCGACCTCGACCGCTTCGACTTCGGCTCGTGGCGCACCGACCTGCCCGAGTCACCCGACGAGCTCATCACCGAACGCAAACTCGCCGACGACCAGTGGCGCGGCCGGGTCCTCACCCTCGACCGGCTCCTCGGCGTCGCCGTCGACGCCGGCCGGCCCATGCGGCTGCTCATCGAGACGAAACACCCCACCCGCCACGGCGCCGCCGTCGAAACCGCGCTGCTGAAGCTCCTCCGCCGGTACGGACTGGACCGCCCCAGGGAGGAACAGCCCGTCCACGTCACGATGATGTCGTTCTCCGCCAACGCCGTGCGCCGGGTCCGGCAGCTCGCACCCGCCCTACCCACCGTCATGCTCATCGACGTCTGGTCCGTGCCGAGCCGCATCGGCTGGCTCCCGCCCGGCAGCAGCATCGGCGGCCCCGGGGTCTCGCTCCTGCGCGCCTCCCCCGAGATCGTCGAACGCCTCCACCGGCGGGGGTTCCCCGTGTACGTGTGGACCGTCAACGAACCCGACGACGTCGACCTGGTGGTAAAACTCAAGGTCAACGGCATCATCTCCGACCGGCCCGCATTCGTGATCGAACGGCTCAAGGAAATGGGTCTGCGCGACTGACCCGCGACTGACCACTGCGGAATCCGTCGTCACGCCCATCAAGGTCGCCGGAATCGCACGTCGAGAAGTTTGGTCGTTGGGCTTTCAAAGCGAAGCGTGGGGAGGCAGACTCGCATCATGGTCGATGCTCGCGGTCCGGTCGACGCCACCGCCGTGTTCGGCGGCCTGGCCGAGATCGCCGAGCAGCTCTCGACCGGTGACGGCGGGCTCCCCGCACTCCAGCGCACCGTCGACGTCACCGTCGACGCGACCGGCGCGGCAGGGGCTGCCTTCGTCGAATACGGCCACGACAGCGGCCGCGTCGTCGCCGCCGCGGGAGCGCTCGACTGGTCCCTCGGCCGCCCGGTCGACCTCATCCACCCGACGCTGCGCGGCCTGCTGCAGTACGGGTCCAGGGTCCGCGAGTTCCCCGTCGACCTGCTCGGCACCGTCGGCGGCGAACACCTCCGCGGGCGCGGCCTGCACCGTTTCGTCGCCGCCGAGGTCACCGCCGGCAAGACCGCCGTCGGGGTGCTCGTCGGCGGCTACCGTGACACCGAAGGCACCGCCGGCGCAGGCGAGCGCGCCGCCCTCGCCTTCCTCGCGGGGCTCGTCGGCCTCCAGTACTCCCTGGGGCGGGGCCTGCCGATCCACGAGGGTGGGCCGGTGCTCGACCCCGTGGGGGAGCCGTTCGCCCTGCTCGACGCCGACCATCTCGTGCGCACCTGGAACCCCGCCGCCGCCCTGCTCACCGCGCGCTCACCCGAGGCCGCGATCGGCGAGCCGTGGCCCTTCCCGTTGCCTTTGACCAGCGGCGGTTCGGTCGCCGGCGCCGAGATCGTCGAGCATCAGATGGCCTGCGGCACGTGGATTCAGATCCGTGCCGCCACCGTGCCCGGCTCCGCCGACATCGCGGTGTCGTTCCGCGCCCGGGCCGACCAGCCCTCCGACGGCAGGGACCTGTTCATCGCCCTCACCGGGCACGAGCTGCGGACCCCGATCACCGTCATCCGCGGGTACGCCGACACGCTCGTCGAGCACTGGGAGTCCCTCGACGAGGGCTCCCGCCGCGAGGCGGTGTACGTCGTCGGCCAGCGCGCCCGCGAGCTCAGCAGGCTCGTCGACCGCCTCCTGAACGCCGTCGGCGACGAGGCCACCCCGGGCGACGCCTCGGCGCTGCTGCCGTTCGACCTGATCGACACCCTCACCACCGCGGTCGACGATCTGAGCCCGGAGCAGCGCCGCACGCTGGCCGTTTCACTGCCGCAGTCCTTGCCGAAGGCCCTGGGTGAGCGCGCCACCCTCGCTACGATCCTTACGGAATTCGTCACGAATGCGGGTAAATACTCACTGAATTGGGTACAAGCGGATCTGACCGCGGGTGCAGACGAGCAGTCAGTCTGGTTCAGGATCGCCGACCGAGGCATCGGCATTCGCCCGGAGCACGTCGAGCGGGCGTTCGAGCGTTTCTGGCAACTGGAGACCGGCGACCAACGCACCCGCGGCGGCGTCGGACTGGGGCTGTATCTGGTGCGTAGGATCGTTGAGCGTCAACATGGATGGGTATCGTTGCGTCCACGCCAAGGCGGCGGGACCGTCGCCGAGGTGCGACTGCCTCGCGCCGACGCAGATGCCCTCGGGGAGGCTTGAGATCGTGTCCACAACCATCGCGGAGCGCGCCTGGTGCGTCGTGGTGCCCCACCACGCCCGGGGCGCCCACCTTGCCCGCCACCGCCTGGCCCACGAGCTCGACACCCTCGTCACCGCGGACCGCCTCGACGACGCCGTCGCCATCGCCGCCGAACTCGTCGGCAACGCCGTCCGCCACGCCGCCCCCCTCCCCGGCGACGTCATCCGCGTAGCGTGGCGCCTGCTCCCCGATGACACGCTGGAGATCCGCGTGACCGACGGCGGCTCCCCCGCAGGCCCCGAGCTCCGCGTAGCCGCCCCCGACGCCGTCGACGGCCGCGGCCTGACCATCGTCGCCGCCCTGGCCACCCACTGGGGCGTCGAACGCGACGGCCTAGGCCAATGCGTCTGGGCCACGCTGTAACTCCCCCACCGCTTCGCGGCGGGGCCCCGGCGGGGGTTCCCACCCGCACCCCCATGCTCGCTGCGCTCGCACTGCCAGCGCTGTCGCGCGGCAGCCTCACGCGCGTGCGCGCGGCATGACGCCGCCAGCCTGACCCCGGTCCCCGGACTGGGCGACTCCGTGGGCTCGAAACCCGCGATGCCTCCCGGACTGGTCGACTCCTAGGGTTTCGACGCCCGCGATGCCTCCCGGGCTGGCCGGCCCCTGGGCCCCGACGTTCGCGATCCGGCCGCGGGACCGTCCAGCCGCCGGACCGCCAGCGCGGGCACGCCTGGACGGTGACCCGCTGCACGTGCCCCGCCGGCCGACCAGCGGGTTGTCGGCGCTGGGTCGAGATTCCCGCACGCGTCGCGTTCCCACCTTCGCGCGTTCCCGCACAAGCGCGGAAGCCGCTGTGCGCGCGGAAGGGCGTCGAAGTTCGCGCGGGTGTGAGAGGTCGTCGAACTGGGCGCCGCGGGCTGGGGTGGCGGCCGAATGGCGGCCGAGTGAAGCGGATGCGGGCCGGTTGGTCGCTGCCTGGCCGATCTACAGCAACCTTACACCCGCCGAACTAATTGACCTTTCGCATGTGACCGTCTGCGACTGGTCGGTGCGTCTGCGTGGGGGGTGTGGCGCTGTACAGAGTCCAACCGAGATTACCGTCGTCGAGTGGCAGCTGCGGCTGGGCGACATTTCCGACTTGTCGGTCAGGTGGTGGCGCTGGTGGGTGAGTGACGCGCCCGGGGTGGTGGGTCTTTGCCCGTGGGGGTTTCGGACCGCCTAGGCTGGGTCGCCGTGAGCAAGCGAGCGAAAACCCCCCGTGGCCGGTCCGCCGAGGGCGAGAAGCGCCAGAAGATCCGTGACGTGTACGTCGGACGGCCGTTCGAGGGGCTGGCCGACGAGCCGGAGTGGATCGCGCTGCGTGAGCTGGTGCCGGCCGCCTCGGCGCCGCTGAAGCTGGCGCCTGAGCTGGCCGAGAAGTACGGCGACCGGCCCGTCATTCTCGCCACCGTGCTGCCGATGGCGTGGCCGGCGATGACGAAGCCCGACGGGCGGGTGTTCATCGGGCTGCAGCGGCACGTGCAGTCCGGGGACGTGTCCCGCGATCTGGCCGTGGCGCTGCAGTGCGCGCTGGACACGCCGACCGGGCAGACGGTCAACATCCCTGCGCTGCCGGGGGTCGGGCCGCGGCTGCAGGACGTGATCGTCAACGCGCCGCTGGACATCACCGTGCACACGGGCTTCGAGTTCTGGCTCGAGGACAACGCCACCGACGACCCGAACGTGCGGGCGTCGCTGGAGCGGGCCAACGCGAGCATCTTCCCGACGGTGCGCCTGTCGGCGGCGCCGGCGACGTACTGGTGCCGCGTCACCGACCGGTCCCACGTCCGGCTCGTCCTCGGCGACGACGAGGACCGGGCGCTCGACGCGCTGTCGCGGCTGTCGGCGGGTGGCGGGCTGCTGCTCGGCGACAACACCAAGTTCGCCGGCATGTTCCGCGCGCACGGGCTCCTCGCGCCCGTGTGGGACCTGCCGCTCGAGGTGGACGCCGAGGAGTGGGAGGCGCCGGTCGCCGAGTTCACGAAGCGGTACGCCGAAGCCCTCGCCGTCGGCGAGCCGCTGACCGCCGCCGAGCGGCGCAGCAAGCAGGGGCTGCTCGGCCGCCTCCAGCCGCTGCGCTGATCAAGCGTCAAGCGTCAAGCGGACGAAGCGGACGACGCCCGCACGCGGGCGAAGCTCGCACCACCGGCGTTGATCAAGCGTCAAGCGTCGAGCATCAAGCGGACGAAGCCCGCACGATCGGTGCGGACATGCAACGCGGACCTCCCCGGCCCGAGCCCAACTCGGAGCCGGGGATCCGGATCACCTCGATCCCGTGCCGCTCCAGCTGGGCGTTCGTCTCGGTGTTTCGCTCGTACGCGACGCAGAGCCGCGGACCGATCGCCAAGGTGTTGTTGCCGTCGTCCCACTGCTCACGCTCGGCGGTGACCGGGTCGAGGCCGGTGTCGATGATCCGCAGGGTGTCGATCCGCATGGCCTTCGCGGCGGCGACGATGAACGGCTCCGGCCCGCTGACGACGAGCTCGTCGAGCTGCAGGTCGGTGCTGGTGACGGTCCACGCCCGCAGGGTGCTGGCGACGTTCGGGTACATGACGACCGCGTCGACGTCGACCATGGTGCACACCGTGTCGAGGTGCATCGTGGCCCGCTCCTGCGCGATCGGCACGACCAGGACCGTGTGGGCGAGGCCGCGCTCGAAGCAGCGCCTGGCGAGCCGCTCGGCACCGGCCGGCCGGGTGCGCTCGCCGACGCCGACCGCGAGCACGCCCGGCGCCAGCAGCAGCACGTCGCCGCCCTCCAGGTGTTCCAGCCCAGGCTCGTACACCAGCGGCGTCCCGGAGAAGCGAGGATGGTGCCGATAGATCGCGTGGGTGAGGGTGGTCTCCCGGCGGCGGGCGTGCATCGCCAGGCTCGTCACCGCGACCTGACCCCCGATCCAGACCGATGAATCGCGCGTGAACAGCAGATTCGGCAGCGGGTCGATGACGAAATCGGTCCGGTCCATCAGCGCGTGTACGAGACCACCGCCCGCCCGCAGCTCCGCCCGCGACAGCCCGGCGATGAGCGTGGTCGCGAGGCCGGCTGGGTCGAGCGCGGCCAGGTGCGCGGCGACGTGGCCGCGCAGGGTGTCGCCGAGCCGGACGTCGTCGAGGACGGCCCGTGTGACCTCCTGGCGGGCGGCCGGCAGGGTCAGGGTCTCGGCGAGCAGCTCCGAGACGTACAGCACCTCGACGCCATGAGTGCGCAGCGCTTGTGCGAACGTGTCATGCTCTTCCTGGGCCCTTCCGACCCACGGGATTCCGTCGAAGAGCAGCGAGTCGTTGTTTCGCGGGGTCAGCCGGGCGAGCTCGGCGCCCGGGCGGTGCAGCAGCACCGTGCCGAGCCGGCCGACCTCGCTGTCGACGTGATGAAAGCTCACCGATTCAGACTAACGGCTGACCCGATATCCGCCGGTTGGGCGCCATCTGCAAATTCATGAGACGTCGTGAATGTGGCATTCATCCCAGTCATTCCGAGTCTTTCACCCATCCAAGTATGCTGGTTCGGCCCACAAACACGTACGGTGTTTGAACACACACGCAACCGAGCGGCGACTTGGAGGTGTGCGAGATGACCGAGCTGCTGCACCGTAGTGGCAAGGATTCGCAGCCCGAAGGGTTTGACGATCGCATCATTGTTGATGCCGGCCGGACTTCCCCCATCGACTGGATGCGCGAGCGACGCGCCGAGCGCGGCGCCCGCCGGGAAGAGGCAGGGCACAACCGTCTGTACCGCAGAATGGGCAGCCTCATCGGCCGCCTCGGCGAGGACTGGCACGTCCTGGACCTGCGCGAGCTGACCGGCGCCGAGCGCCGCTCGTTCCTCGCCATGGGGCCCGGCGGCGTGTTCGCGGTGACGGTCAAGGACCACGGCCGCAGCCGCGTCTCGTTCGCGGGTGACATCGTGCAGATCGACGGCAAGCGCCCCAAGTACGTCGAGGAGACCCGCGCGGAGGCCAAGGCCGCCGCGGAGGCGCTCTCCCGCAGTGCCGGGGTGTCGATCCCGGTCATGCCGATCCTGGCGTTCGCCGGCACCGGCAAGATCAGCTTCTACGGGGTGCCGAAGGGTTGTCTCGTCACCGCGTACCACGAGCTGCCGCGCGTCCTGAACGCCCGGGGAATGCGGCTCGCCGGCGACACCGTCGACAAGGTGTTCTCGCTCGCGCTGCACCCGGCGACGTGGTCCTCGCAGTCCTACGCCGCCTTCGCCGACAGTTACCGCTGGTACAAGGACGGTGAACGCGTGGGCACTGACAAGCGGGGTGACGCGGAGTAGCCTCTGCGGCGTGGAGCCGCTCGACATGAAGCGCCGTATTGAGCAATCGCTGGGGACCGATCAGCCGCTGAATGATGCGATGATGTCTTCGCTGCGCGGACGCGTCCGCCGCACCGGTGCCTGAGGAGGCGCTGTGGCGCATGTCGAGCTGTCCATCTCCGACCCACACCTGACCCGCTCGCCCGACGGGCGCGCGTCCGACTTCGGTGAGGTCGAGTCCGACGCTGTCGATGCGGGTCTGGCCGAGTCGTCCATCGAGTCGTCCCTCGACCGCTGGGCGGCGACCGTCGCCGAAGCGGCCGAGCCGAGCCTCGTGATCGACGACAAGGCGGTCATCGTCGCCGTGTCCGCGTCGTTCGAGGACCTGCTGGGGCTCACCGAGTCCGCCATCGACCGCCCACTGGTCGACGGCGTCCTGCAGCTGCTCGACTTCGGCGACGGCGGCGCGCTCGACGCGTCCGAGATCAACAAGACGCCGCCGCTGCTCGCCCTGTCCTCCGGCCGGCTCGCCCGCGGGCTGCTCCGGGTGCGCTGCGCGACCGGGCCGCGCACGTTCGACGCGATCGCGACCCCGCTGCTGCAGGACGGCCAGGTCGTCGGCTCGCTGACGTTCTTCAGCGCCGTCTAGAGCGCCGTCCAGGCGGCTCCGGTCGAGCGTCGTTCACGAATACGACCTCGTCCGGGGGGAAGCACGTGGCCTGGCTCACGGCTACCGCCACGCAACGCGTTCGCACCGTACGCTCCTTGTCATGTTGGACCTCGAGGTGCTGCCAGGCGACTACGCGATCGCGCGGTTGCCGGCCGGGTCGCCCCTGCCGGCTGGCTTCACCGAGGCCGCCGCGGCGGGCCAGGACGTCATCTCCGTGACATGGACACCCGACGAGGTCTCCATCCTGTGCCCCGCCGACCAGGTCCCCGAGGGTGCCTCGGTGGAGACGCCGTGGCGCTGCCTGCGCGTCGCCGGGCCGGTCCAACTCGCCCTCACGGGCATCCTCGCCTCGATCGTCACGCCGCTCGCCGACGCCCGGGTCAACATCTTCGCGTTCTCCACCTTCGACACCGACTACGTGCTGGTGCCGTCGGTCCGGCTCGGCGAGGCACTCGCCGCCCTCGATGCCGCCGGCCACCGGGTGTCCACCGCCGGCACCGTCTGACGCGCTTCGAGGAGGGCGGGCGGGCCGGGACGTTCGACGGCTCCGGCGCCGCATGAACGGCGGGAAACCGGCACCCTACGATGTCCTGCATGCGCACTGCGGCCGCTGTGCTTACGATCGTCAGCCTTGGATGCCTGCTGTCCGGCTGCACGCGGTCGGACGATGACGCCGGGCCGCTGCTGCCGCCCGTGTCGCACCAGCCGGCACGCACCGCCAGCCCCACGCCGGTCAGCACGCCCAACGTGCCGCCTGGGCGCACCGCCACGGCCGGCACCCCGTCCGCCCGGCCCAGCTCGAGCGTGACGCCGTTCTCCGAGGCGTACGTGTCGCAGTGCAACGGCCGTCCGAGCGGCGAGCAGGTCATCGCGGCGGTCCGCCGGGCGCGGCCCGGGCTCCCCCCCGGGAGCGGGCTGACCGTGAAGAGCGGGCCGCTGTGTGCGGGGGTCTGGCAGTACACCATCCTCACCGTCGCAAACGCCGAGCCGCTGCAGATCATGTCCAAGGGCGCACCGGCCGCGCTCACCATCGTCACCGCCGGCACCGACCCGTGCAGCGTCGAGGTGAAAGCGACCGCGCCACCGGCGCTGCTGAGCGCCGCGAGTTGCTGAGCGACTAGGCTTGACACATGCCTGGTGTGCCGCCGACGCGGTTCGTGTACCTGGGGCCGGAAGGCACGTTCTCGGAGCAGGCGCTCAAGACCGTCCCGGCCGCCGACCGCGGGGTGCTCACCCCGGCCCGCAGCGTCCCGGAAGCCCTCGACGCGCTGCGCGCCGGTGAGGCCGACGCCGCGCTCGTCCCGTTGGAGAACTCGATCGGCGGCCAGGTCGGCGTCACGCTCGACGAGCTGGCCAACGGCGAGCCGCTGATCATCACGCGCGAGGTCGTGCTCCCGGTGCAGTTCGTCCTCGCCGCCGCGGAGGACCGGCCGCTGGACACCGTCCGGTCGGTCGCGGCCCACCCGCAGGCGAGCGCCCAGTGCCGCAAGTGGCTGCGCGACCACGTCCCGCAGGCGGCGGTCGTCGATGTACTGTCCAACGCCACCGCCGCGATCGGCGCCGGCAGCGGCGAGTTCGACGCCGCGATCTGCGCCGCCATCGGCGCGAGCCGGTACAAGCTGCACGTCCTGGCGAAGGACATCGCCGACAACGCCGGCGCGATGACCCGCTTCGCGCTCGTGTCGCGACCCGGTCCGCCACCCCCGCCGACCGGCGACGATCTGACGACGCTCGCCGTCTACATCGCCCACGACCGGGTCGGCGCGCTGCTCGCCGTGCTGACCGAGCTGTCGGTCCGCGGGATCAACATGACCAGGATCGAGTCACGCCCGACGGGCGAGCGCCTCGGCCGCTACGTGTTCTTCCTCGACTGCGGCGGCCACGTCGCCGAGGCCCCGATGGGCGAGGCGCTGCAGGGGCTGCGCCGCGTCTGCGCCGACGTGCGGTTCCTCGGCTCGTACCCGCGCGCCTCCCACGGCGACCCGCCACCCCGCCGCGCCCCAGGCCTGTCCGGCGACGACTTCACCGCCGCCGCCCGCTGGCTCTCCGAGATCCGCAACGGCGCCTGACCCGCCGCCGGACTGATTGTGGCCGTCGCGATCGCGGAGGGTGACAACGGGGGGTTCGGTTTTTTCGATGGGTGTACGGTTTGAAAGCGGTCACCGTTCACCGGGGTGCGTCCGCCGTAGCAGCCGCTCGCCCCACCACGACCCGTCGTCCGGCCCAGCCGTGATCGCAGTCCGCCCACGTCCCACCCGCGCGACGTAGCAGCAGCTCACTGTTCTGCCACGAGCCGGTCAGGTCAGTAGCGGCTGTGAGGACGAGGCGCCGCGCCCGCTCGGCAGCGGGTCGGGCTGCTACAGCAGAGGTCGGGCCGGCAGCGCATCCGGTCGGCAGCGGCCCGGGTCGACGACCGGTCCGGCTGGCAGCGCATCGGGCGTGTGCCTGGCTGTCCTCGCGGAGGCGGACGCGGGCATCGGGGTTGATCGTGCACGAGATGGCGGGCAACGCGTCAACCTGGCAGCGGGTCCGGCAGGCAGCGAGTCGGCCGGTAGTGGGGCCGGCCCGTGGGCAGCAGTCGGCTGTGCGGCGGCGGTCGAACAGCGGCGCGCGCCCCTGCAACCCGCGCGTGGCGGTCCGGGCCAGCAGCGGCTGGCGGCGGGTCAGGCCAACGGCGAGTTAGGCCCAACGGCGGATCAAGCCCAACGGCGGGTCAGGGCCAACGGCGGGTCAGGCTGGCGGTGGGTGAGGCTGGCGGCATGGTCGTGCGCTGGCGGAGAACGCCGGAGGGGTGGGCAGAGGCGGGGTCGAAGGATGGGCGGGGTGGCCCACCCTTCGACCGTGGCTGGTTGGGCTGGTTGGCGGTCAGCCGCCGAGGCTGCCGAGGAGGCCGCCGCTGCTCGCCTGCTGGGCGGACGGCTTGCCCTCGCTGGGCTGGACGATGACGAAGCCCTGGCCCTGCAGCATCAGCTGGAAGAGCTCACCCGAGCCGCCGCGCAGCATCGACTTGAGGCTCTGGTTCTTCTGGATGCTGGTCTGCAGGCTGCTCGACCAGCCGACAACCGCGTCGGTGTCGACCAGGACGGGGGCCTGCGGGCTCACCGGGATGATGATCGGGGCGCCCTGGGTGAGGATCGCGAGCCTGCCCTGGCCGGTGAAGACGCTGTTGAAGAGGCCGCCGCCGAACATGCCGGCGCCCTTCACCATCTGGATGTCGTACCGCAACGAGGGGTCGAAGCAGAGGACGTTCTTGCCGTTGATGGACAACGCGTCATTGGGCTCGATGTCGAGGATGTGGCAGTCGGAGGCGGCGTCGGCGAACCACACCTCGCCCTGTCCACGCACGGCCATGAGGGACAGGCCCTCACCGGTGACCGCGCGCTTGAGGAAGTTTCCGACGCCCTGGCTCTTCACCTCGAACTGGAGGTTGCCGCGGAAGGCGACCATGGCACCCTGACGGGCCAGGACCTCGCCGTTCACGGCGTACTTGACGCACTTGGAGTGCTGCAGGCTCATGCCTGCCTGGGTTGGGGGCTGGGCCATGTTCTCGGCCTTGAAGATGTCACCGCGCACGCTGCGCAGCGTAACCGGTCCCCCAAGGGCTCGCGGAGCTGCCGTTACAAAAGCGCGACCCAACTGCACTCAACTGCCGAGCAGGTTGCCCAGGACCCCGCCCTGCCCCTGTTGTCCCTGGCCACCGGCGAGACCCTGGGGCGGCTCCTCCGACGGCTGGACGACGACGAAGCCCTGGCCGGCGAAGCTCATCGTGAAAGCCTCACCGGTGCTGCGGCCCAGCAGCGTGCCGATGCCGAGCTGGTCGGCGCGGTGGTAGCCGGTCTGCAGGCCCGCGGACCAGCAGATCGCGGCCTGCGGGTCGACGTACGTGGGCGCGTCGACGGCCAGCACCACCGGGGTGCCCTTCGTCGTGATCGCGAGCCGGCCCTGACCGGTGAACACGCAGTTGAACAGGCCCGCCGTCGACAGCATGCCGACTCCTTGGACCATTCTCACGTCGTACTGCAGCGACGAATCGAACGCGAGGACGTTGGCGCCGTTGATGGAGATGGCATCGCCCTGCTCCAGGTCGATGAGGTGGACGTCGGCGGAGCGGTCGGCGAAGAACACGTCGCCGCGGCCGGTGACCTTCATGAGCGGGACGCCCTCGCCGGTCAGCTTCGACTTCAGCCACTTGCCGACCCCGCCGGAGCCGAGCGCCTGGAACGTCACCTGACCCTGGTAGGCGATCATCGTGCCGGTCCGGGCCATGATCTCGCCGTTGAGCTCGGCCTTGAGCATCTTGGAGTTCTGCAGCCGGAGACCGGGCTGCTGCGACTCCTTCTCCAGGTTCTCCGTGGCGAACAGCGCACTACGCATCAGGAAACCCCCTAGCCCCAGCCGAGCGCGTGGAGGCGCCGGTCGTCGATGCCGAAGTGGTGGGCGATCTCGTGGACCACGGTGATCGCGACCTCGTCGACGACGTCGTCCTCATCGTCACAGATGGCGAGGATCGGGTTGCGGTAAATGGAGATCCGGTCGGGCAGCACGCCGGAGTAGTCCCAGCCGCGCTCCGTCAGCGAGAACCCCTCGTACAGGCCGAGCAGGTCCGGCTCGCCGGGCGGCGGGTCGTCGACGACCAGGATCACGACGTTGTCCATGAGGTCGAGCAGCTCCTCGGGGACCTCGTCCAGGGCCTCGCCCACGAGCTCCTCGAAGCGCTTCTTGCTCATCTGCACTGGCATGTCAAAGAGGGTCCCCCATGGCGGGGGACCCTCTCAAGGGAGATCCCTGACGAGCGCGGTGCTCAGACGAGCTGCGCGTCCAGGGTGATCTCGACGGCGGCGAGCGCCTTGGAGATCGGGCAGCCGGCCTTGGCGTCGGTGGCCTGCTTCTCGAACTCGGCCGCGTCGATGCCGGGAACGTCACCGCGGGTGGTCAGGTCGATCCGGGTGATGGCGAAGCCGCCCTCGACCGGGCCGAACTGCACCGCCGCGGACGTCTCCACGGAGGTGGGCGTGAAGCCGGCCTTGGCCAGGCCGTTGGACAGCGCCATCGAGTAGCAGGCGGCGTGCGCGGCCGCGATCAGCTCCTCCGGGTTGGTGCCCTGGCCGCTCTCGAAGCGCGAAGGGAAGGAGTAGGAACCCTGGAAGGTGCCCGAGCCGGTCGAGACGGTGCCGGCGCCGGACTTGAGGTCGCCCTCCCAGCGGGCGGATGAAGTGCGAGTAGGCATGAACCAGACGCTAGCCCATTCCGTGTGTTCCTTGGGACGAGCTCGGCAGTCTTGGGAGGGATCAAGTTGATGCAGCGCAAACTGGTGCAGATCGGCGGCCTGCTGGCCGTGGTCGGCCTGCTCACCGGCATTGCCTCGATCTTCGTGCCGTGGGTGCAGCAGCTGGTGGTGACGGGGTCCGGGCGCCGGGCCCAGCAACGCCTCGACAGCCTCACCGTGCTCAACATCCGCATGGGGCTCTGGTACGTGATTCTGCTGCTCACCCTGATCGCGGTACTCGGCGCGGCGGTCCTCGGCGCGAACCAGGGCCGCAAGTTCGCCGGCCTCGCCGGGCCGGTCCTGTCGCTGGTGACCGCATCGGTCGTAGTGAGCCTCATCACCACGTTCGACGGTCAGCTCGCCGGGCCGGGCCGGATCGCGGATGTGGGCACGTCAGCGGGCAGCTGGCTGGCGCTCGCGGCGATGCCGCTGCTCGGGTTCGCCTGCGGGCTGATCGCGATCGGCCGCGCGCGCCGGCATGTTTCCGCGCCGGCAGGTGTTGCCGGTGAGCATGACTGATCTCAATGTGGGGGTCCTCGGCACCGGCATGGTCGGCGACGCGATCGCGACCAGGCTCGTCGAGGTTGGGTATGACGTCGTCATGGGTTCCCGCGAGGCCACCAACCCGAAGGCCGTCGCCTGGGCCGAGCGGACCGGCGGCCGGGCCGGCACGTTCGCCGACGCGGCCGCGCACGGCCAGCTGATCTTCAACGCCACCCCGGGCAACCTGTCGCTCGACGTGCTGCGCGCCGCCGGCGACCTGACCGGCAAGGTCCTCGCCGACATCTCCAACGACCTCACGGCCGCGGCGGTGAAGCCCGTCGCCGCCGGCCTGCAGGAGGCGTTCCCCGAGCTGAAGGTCGTCAAGACGCTCAACACCGTCAACGCCGACATCATGGTGCGCCCCGACCTGCTGTCCGAGCCGCACAACATCTTCGTCGCCGGCGCCGACGCCGGGGCGAAGACCCTGGTCAAGGGGGTGCTGGCGAAGTTCGGCTGGCCCGAGGGCGACGTGCTGGACCTCGGCGGGATCGACAAGGCGTTCGCGATGGAGCAGTACCTGCCGATGTGGCTGGCCGTCTGGGGCGTCAAGCAGGATCTTCGGTTCAACCTGAGGTTCGTTTCCTGAGCTACCCTGCGCGGTATGTCTGAGCCGGCTGCTTTGGATTCCGTCGACGATCGCGGGCGCGACGGTGGCGAGCGTGGCCCCGGCCCGGTCGGCATGGCCCTGCTCGTCTCGGGGTTCGTGCTGGCCGCGGCCGCCCAGTACCTGCCGTGGGCGTCGGTCGACCTGCGGTCGGCGGCCGGCGGGGAGGACGAGGTCTCCGGGCCCGTGCCGGCCAGCATCGAGCTCGACCTGGCCAGCTTCAACAACGGCCACGTCATCGCCTACCTCGTCACCGTCGCGCTCGCCCTCGTCGGCGTCGGCGTGCTGGCGGCGACCCGCGGCCCGGTCCGCCGTGCCGCGGCGGCCGCCGCGCTGGGCCTGCTCGCCGGCAACGCGCTCGTGCTCGTCGGGCTCAAGAAGGCCATCGAGCACGTCGGGGGCAGCGCGCTGGTGTCGTACCGGCTGCCGGAGGAGACCATCCACATCGGCGCCGGGTATCCGCTGGCGATCGCCGCGACCGTCCTGCTGGCCGCGGGGGTGCTGATCGCCGCCCGGATGCTGCCGGACATCGGCCGCCGGCGCCCCGTGGACGAGCCGCACGACGGCGCCGAGCCCCTCGAGCTGACCGTCACCCCGCTGCAGTGATGTCCTCATCAGGACGTCGTACGTTCGGTTGAGATTTACTCGCATGGTGTGACCTTGGCTGACTGCGGAGGTACGGTTGCTGCCCCGCTGACGCGGAAGGAGCACCGAATGCGCAGTTTGCCCAAGCTCATCGCGACCGACCTCGACGGCACGCTCGTGCGGAGTGACGACACGGTGAGCGCCTACACCCGGGACGTCCTGGAGCGGGTCAAGGCCGCCGGTATCCACATCGTGGGCGCCACCGGCCGCGGCCCCCGCCTGACCCAGCTCGTCCGGTCCGACATCCCGTCCGCCGACTTCCTCGTCATGGGTGGCGGCAGCCGGGTCCTCGACATCCGCGATCCCGCCCACCCGGTCGTCCTGCGCGACGAGCGGCTCCAGGGCGACGCCCTCGCCGAGGTCCTCACCCTGCTCGAGCAGGAGCTCGGCGTCCTGTCCGTGCTCATCGAGGCCGGCGACCACCACGAGGCGCCGCTGTGGGGCGACACCGACCCGCACTGGCGCTACCCCGACGTCGTCGAGGCCCGGGTCCGCGCGGAGTGCCTCACCGGCCCCGTCCTCAAGGGCTTCGCCCGGCACCCCACCTGCGACGTCGACGAGGTGCTCGCCGTCGCGGAGCGCGTCGTCCCCGCGAGCATGGCCACGATCACCCAGGCCGGCCTCGGGTACATCGAGATCTGCCCGCCCGGCGTCGACAAGGCCACCGGCCTGCAGTTCGTCGCCACCGCCCTCGGTATCGACCCCGGCGACATCCTCGTCTTCGGCGACATGCCCAACGACGTGCCCATGTTCCGCTGGGCCGGCTTCGGCCGCGTCGCCGTCGCCAACGCCCACCCGGCCCTGAAGGCCCTCGCCGACGAGACGACGCTCACCAACGACGAGGACGGGGTCGCGACCTACCTCGAAGCTATGTTGAAGCTGTGACGCAGACCCCGCGACTGGTGGCCACCGATCTCGACGGCACCCTCGTCGGCCGGGACCGCACGGTCAGCCCCCGCACCGTCGAGGTGCTCCACCGCCTCGACGCCGCGGGGATCGTGATCGTGCTGGTCACCGGCCGTCCGATCCGGTGGCTGCATCCGGTGTACGACCAGCTGACCGTCCAGCCGATCGCCATCTGCGCCAACGGGGCGGCGACCTACGACCCCAGCACCGACAGCATCGTGCACAGCACCCCGATCGAGCCGGCCACCCTCGCCGAGATCTGCTCCCGCCTGCGCGCCACCGTGCCCGGCGTCGTCTTCGCCGTCGAACGCGACGGCGGCCGTGAGATGCGCCACGAGGAGGAGTTCCCGGTCGGCCCGTGGGAGGTCAACCACGAGTCCGTGGGCCCCGTCACGCACGAGGAGCTCCTGACCCGCCCCGCCGCGAAGCTTCTGGTCCGCGCCGGCGTCCAGCAGCCCGACGAGTTCACCGCCCTGGTCGGCGCGTGCCTCGACGGCCTGGGCGAGGCCACGAACTCCTCCTCCAGCGGCATGGTCGAGGTCTCCGCCGTCGGCGTCACGAAGGCGACGGCGCTCGCCCGGGTCGCCCGCGAGCACGCCGTGCCGTCCGCCGAGGTGGTCGCCTTCGGCGACATGCCCAACGACCTGGCCATGCTCGCCTGGGCCGGCCGGGGCGTCGCCATGGCCAACGGTCACCCCGCCGTCCTGGCCGCCGCCCACGACGTCACCACCGCGACCAACGAGGACGACGGCGTCGCCGTCTACCTGGAGTCCCTCTACCGTTACTGACGCCGCCGGATCATGGGAACGCCACGATCGACAGGCGCCTTCGCGGTCCTGCCGATCGTGGCGGTCTGCAAGGTGTTACAGGTACTGGCCGGTGCCGGAGGGCATCGGCTGACCCGGCGGGGTCTGCACGCCGCCCGGGCCGCCGGTGAGGGCGGGCCGGCCGCGCATCTGCTCGAGCTGGACCCGGGCCGCCATCTGCTGGGCGACCAGCGCCGCCTGGATGCCGTGGAACAAGCCCTCCAGCCAGCCGACCAGCTGCGCCTGGGCGATGCGCAGCTCGGCCTCGCTCGGCGTGGAGTCGTCGTCGAACGGCAGGGACAGCCGCTCCAGCTCGTCGCGCAGCTCGGGGGCGAGACCGTCCTCCAGCTCGGTGATCGACCGGCGGTGGATCTCCTTGAGCCGGCTGCGTCCCGCCTCGTCGAGTGGGGCGGCACGGACCTCCTCGAGCAGCTGCTTGATCATGCTGCCGATGCGCATGACCTTGGCCGGCTGCTCGATGAGCTTGCTCGGGTCCTCCGCACCTTCCTCGTCGCTGGACATGGTGCCGAGCGGACGTCCGTCGGGCCCGACCACCAGCACGGTGCGCGACTCGTCCTGCGCCTCATCTGCCATGGTTCCTAGTCTTGCCTACCCACCGCTCGGGCTACCACAAAGGGGCCCTGTTGCCACGCTTCGTGACGCGTTAATGTCGCCCCGTGACGAGTGACCCCCGCGAGGTGCTCAGCCGGCCCGCCCGACCCGCGGACTTCACGCTGCGATACGGAGAGCACCCCGACCAGCTGGCCGACGTCCGGCTCCCGGCTGTGGCCGGCGCGCCGCTGGTGCTCTTCATCCACGGCGGGTTCTGGCGCAGCGAGTGGGACCGCGCGCACGCCGGGCCGCTCGCCGCGGACCTCGCCAACCGGGGCTACGCCGTCGCGACCGTCGAGTTCCGCCGCACGGGACAGCCCGGCGGCGGCTGGCCCGGCACGTTCTCCGACGTGGCGTCCGCCGCGGTCGCCGTGCCCGACCTGCTCGGCAAGGAGATCGCGCACCGCGGCCTGCGGCCCGTCGCGGTCGACCGGCCGATCCTCGCCGGGCACTCCGCCGGCGGGCACCTCGCCCTCTGGTATGCCGCGGTCGCCCCCGACGCCGTCGGCGGGGTCGTCGCGCTCGCACCCGTGGCCGACCTGGCCCGCGCGCACGAGCTCGACCTGGACGGCGGCGCGGTGGCGGCGCTGCTGGGAGGGGCGCCCGACCGGGTTCCGGAGGCGTACACGGCGGCCGACCCGATGCGCAACCTTCCGTCGAAGGTCCGGACGGTGGTCGTGCACGGCAGCGACGACACGATCGTGCCGGTGGAGCTGTCCAGGGACTACTGCCGCGCCGCCCGCCGGGCCGGCGACGACACCACGCTGGTCGAGCTGGCAGGTGTGGAACACTTCGCTGTGATCGATCCGCTGTCGGCCGCCTGGCCCGCCGTCCTCGCCGCGTTCGGGACGGTAACCCGAGGTGAGGCCGACCTCGCCGATTGACTGTCCGGCGCGATGGCGGTAGAACGCAGCGTGGGTGTCGAGGTCTTCTCGCCGCCGCAGGGTGCTGGGGAGGAAAAGTACGTGTCCCACCTGAACCGCCGCCAGGCGCTCCGACTCTTCGCGGCCGCGGGCGTGGCAGGAGCGGCCGCACCGTTACTCTCCGCATGCAGCGACAACTCCAGCAGCACGTCCAACACCGCGCCGCCGCCCGGCCCCCCGGTCAAGCTCGGCATGATCGTGCCGCTGACGGGGTCGCGCAAGGACCTCGGCAACGAGATGGACAACGGCTTCCAGCTGTACCTCAAGCTGCACGACAACAAGCTCGGCAATCGCGAGGTCCAGCTGCTCAAGGTCGACGAGGGCGAGACGCCCGACATCGGCAAGGCCGCCGCCGAGAAGCTGACCAAAGAGGACCGCGTCCTCGCCCTGACCGGCGTCGCGTCCGCCGCGACGATGATGGCGATCCGGGACACCGTCGAGGCCGCCGCCGTGCCGCTCGTCGGGTCCAACGCGTCGCCGACCGCGCTGCAGGGCGCCAACTACATCTGGCGCACCTCGTTCGTCGCCAACGAGCCCGGCCAGGCCCTCGGCAAGTGGGCCGCCGACAACGCGGGCGGCCCGCTCGCGATCGTCGCCTCCGACTATCCCGGCGACGACGACGAGGTCGCCGGGTTCCGCGACGCCTTCGTGTCGGCCAGCGGCACCATCGCCGGCAACGCGATCAAGTGGACGCCGTTCCAGCAGAAGGACTTCAGCCAGGTCTTCCAGCAGGTCAAGAATTCCGGCGCCGCGTCGATGTTCGCCTTCTACGCCGGCGCCTCCGCGATCGACTTCGTCAAGCAGTTCAAGGCCGCGAAGTTCCCCAACAGCTTCAAGCTGATCGCGCCCGGCAGCCTCACCGAAGGCTATGTCCTCAAGCAGCAGGGCGCCGACGCGAAGGACATCTACACCGCGATGAACTACTCGCCCGACCTGGACAACGCGGCCAACCGCCGGTTCATCGCCGACTACCAGAAGGCCTACGGCACGATCCCGTCGACCTACGCGATGGCCTCCTACGACGCCGCCGCCGTGCTCGACAAGGCGATCGGCGACGCGAGCCGGTCGCTGGACTCGTTCTCCCTCAACGCCGCGATCGGCAAGCTCGGGCAGATCGACAGCCCGCGGGGCGGCTGGCAGTTCAGCCAGAACCGGACGCCGCTGCAGCGCTGGTACCTGCGGCAGGTCCGCATGGACGGTGCGCTGCTGTCCAACGTGCTCACGGCCGAGCTGACCACGCTGGGCTAGCGCTTGGACCAGCTCAGACCAGTGCTGAGCCGGCGCCGCCCGGCTCGGCCGCCGCCGTGGCCGGGCCGGGGTCGACAAGGACCGCCGGCCTGGCGGAGGATGTGGTTCCGCTCCTCGACGTCGGCAGGCGATGTGACCAACCCCGAACCGGCCGCTGCGACACCCTCCGCAGCCCCTTCGACCGATGCTGCGCACGCCGGGGAAGGTCCAGCGCCGGACGCCCCCGTGACGGCCGGTCCGGCGACCGTCATCCCGGCCCAGCCCGGGCCCCCGCCGGCCGAGTCGCTGCCGTCCGCCGCTCCGGTCGCCGCGGCAGCTGGTGTACCGGTGGCCGCGCCGCCTCCCGCACCGCCCGTGACCTGGCCCGGCGCCGTTCAGCCGGCGCAGCAACAGGGGCCGCCGTCCGGTGTGCCGCAGCAGTACGCGCCACCCCAGCAGTTCGCGCCACCGCAGCAGTACGCGCCGGCCCAGCAGTTCGCGCCGCCTCAGCAGTACATGCCGCCGCAGCAGCCGTACACGCCGCAGCAGCCGTACGGGCCGCCGCAGCAGTACGGGCCACCACCGCAGCCATACGGGCCGCCGCAGCAGTTCGCGCCGCCCGGTCAGTACGGACCGCCGCCCGGACCCCCGCAGGTCGGAGCACCGGGTCAGCCGGCACAGTTCGTACATCAGCCGCTGACGCAGACACATCCCGCTCCCGGCTACGGCTGGCCGCCGCCGCACCTGCCGCCGCCGCCACGCCGGAGCCTGCTCTGGCCCGTCCTCACCACCCTGCTGGTGGTGAGCATGGTCCTCGCCCTCGGCGGAGCGGCCGCCGCCGCGTTGGCGCTGCGCGGCGGTGGCGGCGGCGAGACCGACCTGGTCTCCTCCACCTGGGTCGACATGCGGTCCGGGGTCGGCGGCAAGGCGATCGAGGAGCTGCTCGCCCGGCACACCGAGGCGGTCAAGAAGAAGGATCTCAACGCCTGGATGGCGGACGTCGACCAGAGCGACGCGGCGTTCGTGAAGCGGCAGAAGCAGCTGTTCGACAACCTGGCCAAGATGCCGTTCGCCGACATCAGCTTCGACCGCACCCGGCTGCCCGCGCGGCAACTGGCGAAGTTCCTGCCGACGCAGCTGTTCGACCGGTACCACGCCGCCGTCCACGTCGAGGCCGTCACCATCCGGCACCGGGTCGAGGGCGTGGACAGCAAGACCGTCGCCACGCCGTGGATGCCGGTCGTGGCCTGGACCAACGGCAAGTGGCTCGTCGTCGGCGACGCCGCCGGCAAGGACATGCCGCTCGGCGCCAACGGCCAGCCGTGGGACTCGACCGGGCCGGTCGCCGTGCTGCGCAACGACCGCATCATCGCTGTGGTCTCCGCCGACGACGCCCAGCGCGGCCGCAACCTGCTGCAGATGGCCGAGACCAGCCTCAAGGAGGTCATCGAGGTCCGCCCGTCCGGCTGGGACGGCAAGGTCCTGTTCACCGCCGTGCAGGACAAGCGGATCTTCGACACGTACTTCGCCGAGTCGCAGGAGCGGGTCGCGCAGGTGGCGGCGATCGCCGTGCCGTTCTACAACCAGGTCGGCGACTGGGCGGGCTCGCCGGCGTACAGCTCCACCCGGGTCGTGTTCAACCCGACGCAGCTGACCGCCCAGACCGAGGAGCTCGCGCACGACCTCACGCACGAGTTCGCGCACGCCGCCATGGGGCCCGTGACGACCGCGCGGACGCCGCGGTGGGTCGTGGAGGGGTTCGCGGAGTACGTCGCCTACAGGAAGGACAAGGTGCCCGCGGCGGGCATCAGGCAGGCGCTCGGCAACCTCGTCATCTCGACCCTGCCGACCGACGACCAGTTCTACGCCGAGCCGCGCAACTACATCGCCAGCTGGCTCGCGAACCGCATGATCGCGGAGAAGTACGGCCAGGCGAAGCTGATCGCGTTCTACGAGGCGTTCCAGAACGTCTCGGAGGTCGAGTCGGCGGCCCGCGAGGTCCTGGGCATCGGCGTCAGCACGCTCGAGCAGCAGTGGCGGGACTACGTAGCACAACAGCGCGGCTGAGAGGCCTTCCTCCCTGCCGCGCTGCCGTGTTCACGTCGTGATGCGGTCCGGTCAGATCGTGGCGGGCGGGAGACCGCCGTCGCCGTCGACGACCTGCTCCGGCGTGCCGTCCTCGTCGATGTCGCTCATCGTGATGTCGACCTTGCCGTCGCCGTTGGTGTCGAACTGGAACACGTCGGCCTTGCCGTCCCCGTCCGTGTCGATGGCCCAGAGGTCGGGCTTGCCGTCGTTGTTCGTGTCGCCGACGAGGAGCTCGATGCGCTGGTCGCCGCGCGTTTCGACGGTCTCGTTCTCGCTCATGCTGGGTCCTCTCACGTCAATCGAGGGGGTAGGGCTCGACGCCCCTGTGGTTCGCTAGGCCGTTGGTTCCTTTATGCCCGCGGCGACCAGAGCTTTAATCACCAGCGCCGACTCGTCGAAGCCCACCAGCAGGATCGCGGTCGCCTCGAAACTCTTGATCTGCCCCGCGATCGGCGCGAACAGCTTCGTCGCGTCGGCCTTCGGGTCGTAGTTGTCCTTCGCCTCGTACTTGAGGATCAGCAGGTTGCTGGCCTTGATGCCGGCGGCCGTCAGGTCGTTGCGGACGCCTTCGGCGAGCCCGCTGCCGTACGTGTCGTCACGCGCGACGATCGCGACCTTGGTGTGCCCGTCCCGCATGATGATGTTGGCGATCGCCTTGGCCTGCAGCATGTCGGGCGGTGACGTGCGGAAGAACAGGCCCTTGTCGTCGAACTTCGTCAGCTCGTCCGACGTCGCCGACGGCGAGATCATCACCTTGCCGGCCTGAACGACCCGCGGGATGACGGCCTTGCTCACTCCCGACGCGCCCGCGCCGATGATCACGTGGACGCCACTGTTGATGAACTTCTCGACCGCCGTCTTGGCGACGTCCGGGTTGGTGCCGTCGTCGCCCTCCTCGACCACGACGGGCTGGCCGAGCACGCCACCGGCCTCGTTGATCTCCTTGATCGCCAGCTTGGCCGCGGCGAACATCGGCGGCCCCTGGAACGCCAGCGCGCCGGTCTTCGGCAGCAGCAGGCCGAACTTCAGCGCCGGGCCTTTCCCGCCGCCCTTGTTGCCACCGCTCGCGGGCGGCGGCGCCGCTTTGTTCTCGTTCTTCTCGTCACCGGCGCCGACGAATTCGGTCTTCGCCTCGTCGATGGTGTTGTTACGGCCGAAGTTCAGCACGCCATACATGGCCGACGACGGCTCGCCCGCGTCGGTGAAACCACTGCGGCGCAGCGAGATTCCGCGGTACTTGAAATCCTTGCCGGACCTGGCGGCCGTCAGGCACGCGGCGATCGTGTCGCACACGTTGTCGCCGGTCGTGACCCCGATCAGCTGCTTGGCGATCGACGACGACTCGACCGACTTGCCGGCCTCCGCGGCCAGCGCCGCCACCACGACGGCGTCATAAGACTCGCCCGCGTAGTTGAAGTCAGCGAGACTGGAGTCAATGGATTTCACCCGCCGTTTGAAGTCCTCGCTCAGCGGGGTCAGCGGGGTCGTGCCCTTCATCCCGGCGAGCACGGCAGGCGAATCCTTCAGCGCCTCGCCGAACGAGTTCGCCATGTTGCCGTCGGATCCGTAGAAGCGGATATCGCTTTTCGGCTGGGCACCGCCGTCACTCTGCGCTGTGGAACCGCAGCCGGACGCGGTGAGCAACAGACCAATCGCGGTGATTGCTCCCACGATGGCTTTGGCCGACCGTGCGCGCATGAGTGTTTCTCCTCCCCAAAGGTGCCGTGCGCACCATAGCGTGGTCTGGCCGCGGACTTAAGTGGGGAGGTGCCGGCCGGCCGTGTACCACCCGGTAACCTCTAGCGGCATGGAGGACACTGGCGTCACCCAGAGTGATGCGCTGACCGACGGCATGTCCATGCGGGGCACCCTCGCCGAGCGGATGGGCATCACCCTGCTGGAGGCCACCCCGGAGCGGGTCGTCGCCACCATGCCCGTCGCCGGCAACACGCAGCCTTACGGTCTGTTGCACGGCGGCGCCTCGGTGGTCCTCGCCGAGACGCTCGGCTCGATCGGCGCCGCCCTGCACGCGGCCCGCCTCTTCAACGGCATCGCCGTCGGCATCGACGTCAACGCCACCCACCACAAGGCCGCCCGCGACGGCATCGTCACCGGCGTCGCGACCCCCCTCCGCCTCGGCGGGATGATCGCCTCGTACGAGATCGCCATCACCGACGAAAAAGGCGACCGCGTCTGCACCGCCCGGCTGACCTGCGCACTCCGCCGGTCATAGTCTGCCGTTCGGCGCCCGCGGCTTGACTGAGCCGCATACGGTGTCGGCGTGGATGAGGCCGGAGACGAGACCTACCAGGACGCTGCCATGGTCCTGGAGTCCGCCTTGGCGGGCGATGGCGCAGGTGTGGTCCACACCTTCGACACGGTCGTCGACCGGCGCGGGATGAGCGCCGCGTACGACGTCGCATGGCGCCTCGCCGGCGAGATGGTCGGCGAGAACTTCGCCCGCGGTCCCTGGCGCCTGGAGTTCCCCGACATCGACGACGCCAACTACGACAAGCGCTGGGTCGCCCGCTTCGTCAGCGCCTACGTCAACGAGGACATCCCCAGCGGCACCGCCCTCTTCACCGTCGCCCTGGTCGACGGCAAGCTCCCCGACTGCCTCATGACCCTCGCCGGCTCCGCAGTCGCTACCCTCCGCCGCCGCGGCGCCGCGTAGAGCAATTTCGCACTTGCATATTTGCAGTGGATGCATGATAGTTGTGCATACGTCGTTACCGAGCGTCGCAGCGCCCGAACCCCTGACTGTGCGTCGACTGAGGGGTCCGCGCGGTCGGGTGAACGGGCGGGCGCTCGCCTAGCCAACTGGCCTTGGCGACCCCGGGCGCCCGCCCCCTTTTCTCGATTCCTCTCGAGGGGGCCGCGCCCATGCCACACGACTCCGTCCCACTCCCAGACACCACCCGTGCTGGGACCTCCAACGTGCCCGCGACCGCCCCGCATGTCGACGCTGGCCGTCTCGGGACCTTGCGCCTTCCCACAGACGCCATCCGTCTTGGAACTTCTGGCGCGCCCACCGAGGCCGACCGTCCAGAGAATTCCGGCCATCCAGCCCACACCTCAGTTCCTGCCCACACCTCAGTTCCTGCCCACACCTCAGTTCCTGCCCATATCTCAGTTCCTGCCCACACCTCCGAACGGACCGCTCTCGGCAGCGTCGCTCCACACCCAGCTCTCGACACGAGCCCGGGCGTGAGCCTCGCCCTGGGCACGGAGCCACCTCCCGCCCACGGCCACTCCGCCGAGCCCAGCCCGGAAGCCCAGCCAACGTCTCGGCCTGGATCACGACCGCGGGCCGAGCTCGGCGTGCCGCTGGTCGCCCTCGCCTCCGGCGACGACCTGGCCAACGCCGAACGGCTGCTCCTCCTTCACATGCCCCGCGAGGTGACCCGAGCCTTCTGCCTCGCCTGCCGAGCCTCCTGGCCGTGCCCAGAAGTGAGGTACGCCAGAGCCCTCACCGCCGGCCAAGCGGTCTGGGGAGACCTCCTCACATGACCACCCCCGACCGCGCCGCTTCTGACCGCGCCGCTTCTGACCGCGCCGCCGCCCGTCGCGCAGGCCTTCAACGCATGCACCCTGACTGCATCACCCCTGACCGAAACACTCCTGACCGAAACACTCCTGACCGCGTCTCGCATGACGTCATCGCATCCGGCAGCGCGCCGGGCGATCGGACCACGCTTGATCACGCTGGACCTGATCGCACGAGCATCGCCGCAGGAGCCGACCGTGGCGGCGCTGAAGGCATGGGCACGGTGCACTACTCCCAGGCCGCCGCCGACCGGATCACCAACGCGAACCGCGCCATCGCCGTGCACGTCGAGTCAGCCACCAGCACCCGGTGTGGCACCTGCGACCAGCCGATGCCGTGCGCCCGCCGCCTCGCTGCCGAAGGCACGCTCCGTGCCTACCGCCGCCTGCCTCAGCGCCTCCCAGGTGTCACCCTCCGCTCCGCCGGTGCCATGCTCGGCCCCCAGCCCGCACCGCCGCACAGACTCGAATTGCCGCCCGGCTCGGGACCGCCGCCCGGCTCGGGACCGCCGCCCGGCTCGGGACCGCCGCCTAGCTCGGGACCGCCGCTGGGCTCTGGTCTGCTGCCTAGCTCTGGACCGCTGCTGGGCTCTGGACCGCCGCAAAGACCAGGATTGCCGCCTCACTCGGGGCCGCCGCCTGGCTCGGGGCCGTTGCTCAGGCCTGAATTGCCGCCCGGCTCGGGGGCGCCACACCGCCCGAGTTTGCCGCACCGCCCGCCGGCCGGTGCGGACCACGGTCGCCAGCCGCTCGACGAGGCGTTCGGCTGGCTCACCACCCGAGGGCGCGGAACACAGACCAGAGCGCCACTCAGCCGGCCACACTCGCCCGCCAGTCCGCCTGCTGCGCCCGCCAGTCCGCCTGCCCCGGTCAGCCCGCCTCCTGTGCCTCCCGCGACGGCGGAGCCGCTGAGGCAGGCGCAGGAGGCGTGGGACCCTCCGTTGCTGGATCTTTCGTGGACGGCGGGGGAGCAGGTCGCGTCGCACCGAGCATCTGCAGCCGCTGCCGGATCGCGCCATCGGTCCGTCCCAGCTCAACGGTCAGGGTCTTGATGCTGGCGCCCTCGTGGAACCGTCGCACCAGCAGGTCGAGATCCGCCGGCTCCCACGGCTGACCGGACTTCGGCGCCGCGGACCGGAGATCCAGCGGCCCCGGATCCTGCGGCAGCAGCCACCCGTCCTCGGGCGGAGGTTCAGGCGGCGAGCCACCGCCACGGAACCCGGCGAGCGCGGACGCCAGCAACTGCCCGACGTCGCTCGCGTCACGGGCCGGCAGCTCGCCGACCAGCTCCGTCACCACATAGCCGGAGTCCCACCCCACCAGCCGCAGCCCGACGAAGCCAGAACCGTCGTCGAACGCCGTCACGTCATAGCTGCGATGGTCGATCATCAACCGGCGCCGGACGTCGGTGCCGCGGGTCGGAAGGCCGTCGAAATCCCAGTCGAAGTGCGTCATGCCCGCACGCTACGACCAGGGTCCGACACTTTCAGGACGTCGTAGCCGAGCCGTCACGACCAGTGACGTCGCCAAAGCATCGCCTATGAGGCCAGCGACAGCGCGTCGAGTTCGAAGGCGAGGCGAGAGTTGGGTACCGGGCTCACGAGCGAGCTCCCATCGATGAGCTCGATCCGATCCGGAGTCTCGCCCAACGCAAGGTAGTCGTCCTCGTTCCAGGGGCCGGCATGTCCGCTCGTTGCCACGCTCATGCTGCCGGACGCCGTAGGGGTTGGTACCCGACGTTACGATCAGGCGATGGCGGTGATGTCGCCATCGTCGAAGTGGATGGCCTGGTGGAGGCGGCCACCCAGGGCAACCGCGTAGCGGGCGAGGACCTCTTGACCCGAGACCTTGCCTTGCTCGATCTGGGAGATCCGTCCCTTCGTGACGCCCATGCGGTCGGCGACCTGCTGCTGGGTCAGGCCCCGACTACGGCGCGCCTCGGCGAGACGGTGGCCGGTAACCTCGGCCAGCAACTCTTGCTTGCCGGCGGCGACGGCTTCCTCTCCGCCCGCCTGCTCGACGAGCTCACCGCGGATGTCGCTCCAGCGCACGTAGCTGCTCATCGCCAGTCCCCCTCTTCCTGTGTTCGTTCTTTCAGATAGGCCTCGTAACGCTGCTCCGCCAGGGGTACTGCCTCTCGGTACCAGGCATCCCACTGCCCGGACTTTGTCGCCGGCGACAAGCAGGATGCTGGATCGCCAGGGGTCGAAACGAAGAGGATCCGCATGGTGCCCGGTCGTAGCTCTTTGAGGTTCGCCAGGGACGAGTGAGTGATGGTGTCGACAAGCGGCCGACCGAGGCCCGGTCCGCTCTCGGCGAGTGCGTCGATCGCTTGCACAACCCGAGCTTTGGCCGTCGGCTCCAGGGAGAAGATCCAGCTGCGGACCTCGTTGACGATGTAGATGTCCCACTCCGGTGTGGCCACGGCACGAGTATAGCGAAAGCTATACCACCTCGATGTCGGCGCTTAGGTTCACCAGTTGGTGTCGCTGCGCGTGAGTGTCGGTCGCCAGATTCTGAGGGCTGTCCGCGATCAAAGGCGGCGGATCGTGGTCTTGCTGAGAGGTGCCCGCATGCAAAGACCCCGACCTGCGTTACCGCTGGTCGGGGTCTTGAAAGCCCGGCGAAGAGCTTTGTGGGCAGGGGCGGGGTCGAACCGCCGACCTTCCGCTTTTCAGGCGGACGCTCGTGCCAACTGAGCTACCTGCCCAAGATGGGCCTTGCGGTCCTGACGGGACTTGAACCCGCGACCTCCGCCTTGACAGGGCGGCGAGCACTCCAACTGCTCCACAGGACCTTGCTCTTTGTTGCTACCCGGGCGAACCCGGGTCGTGCCCCCAACGGGATTCGAACCCGTGCTACCGCCTTGAAAGGGCGGCGTCCTGGGCCGCTAGACGATGAGGGCGGCCCCGCCATCATCGCATACTCTGCGACTTCTGCGGTGTTGCTCCCATCCGGCCCCGCCGGAGGCTTTCAGAGCATACGTGACCACTTCCGCGAAAACCAAATGGGTATCCATCGTGGTGTCGTGGAGGCGCCTAGACGGGTAGCGCGACCAGCGTGAACTGCTGCTTGAGCTCGGGCAGGAGGGTCTTGTAGGCGGCGAGGGTGGCGCTGCGGTCGCCGCCGCCGTCGTGGGAAAGGATGACCGCGCCGGGCTTCGTGTTGTTCCTCACGTTGCTGATGATGTGCTGGGTCATCTGGTTGCCGGACCACTTCTTGGTGTTCCAGTCGGAGGGGTCGACGGTCCAGCCGAGGGAGACCATGCCCAGCTCCGTGGCGATCTGCACCGCGGCGGGGGTGAAGTTGCCGCCGGGGTGGCGGAAGTACTTGATCTGCGCGCCGGGGACGACCTTGCGGATCTCGTCGTTGGTGCGCTGGAGGTCGGCGCGGATGGTGTCGGCGGACTTCTTGCCGAGCTTCTCGTCGTGCTTCCAGGTGTGGTTGCAGAGGGTGTGACCGTCCTTGACGATCTCCTGCAGGTACTGCGGGAACTCCTGGACGGCGACGCCGACGACGCAGAACGTGGCCTTGATGTTGTGCTGGCGCAGCATGGCGAGCAGCTTCGGGGTGTCGGCGGACGGGCCGTCGTCGAAGGTCAGGGCGACCCCGTCGTTGCCGGTCTTGCGCATGATGCCGTCGGAAGGGGCGGTGGCGGACGCGGAGGCGGACGGTGCGGCCGACGTCGACGCCGAGGGGGTGGCGGACGCGGACGCGGACGGTTTGCCGGCGCCCGTGGCGGCCTGTGCGGTCGAGTCGCTGATCGGGTGCGCCTGCGTGCCGCCGTCCTGGCCGCCGTCGACGACACCGGAGGACGGCCCGTGCCACGACACCGAGGAGGCGTCGGACGCGGCGCAGCCGGTGAGGGCCAGAGCGGCGGCGCTGATCAGCGCTCCTAGGGCGAGGCGGGTGCGGGTCATCGTCAGCTCCGGGGGTCGGTGGTCAGCATGGTGGCGAACGCACACGCTAATGACAAGACGCACCCGAAGGCCTCCTGCGTTCAGTCCGTGGCACGAACCCGGGAGTACCTCGTCAAGAGACATTTACACAGACGAAGAAAGGTGAAGTCAGTTGACCACCGAGGTGAGCAGCGCCAATGCCTCGGTCAATGTGGACGGTGCCGAGACGCCGACGGGAAGCGCCGCCACGTCCCATCCGGGGCCGGCGGCGGCGACGATCAGCGGTCGCCAGGCGGCATCGAGGACCGGCGAGAGCTGCGCCGGGTCGCCGGTCGTGCGCAGTTGCGACCAGACCAGCACGGCCGCCGGGCCGGTACGCCGTACGGCGGTGGCGAGGGCCGTCGGCGGGACGCGGGCGCCGAGCATGCGGGTCCCGACGCAGGCCGTGGCGAGCGCGGCGCCGAGCGCCTCGATGGGCAGGCTGTGCTGCTCCTCGTCGGCGCAGGCGAGCAGGATGCGGGACGGGACGGTCGGGTCGGGGCGCGGCACGGCGCCGAAGACGGCCGAGACGCAGCCCGACACCAGGTGCTCGACCTCGACCAGGGCGCCGGTGGCGGCGTGCCGGTCGCCGATGGCGGCGAGCACCGGCCGGAGCACCTGGTCCCAGGCGGCGACGACGCCGAGCTCGTGCACGGCCGCCGCGACCCGCTGCCGCACGGCCGGCGCGTCGAGCCGCAGCGCGGCCCGGTACAGGCCGCGCGAGGAGGCGGCCGCATCGGTGACGAAGGAGCTGGACACGGCGGCAGGGGCGGCGGCCGACCGCAGCGCCCAGCGGGCCGCCTCGTGCGGGGCGACGCCCTGGACGATCAGGCGCTGCATCGTCTCGAGGCGTTCGATGTCCTGTTCGGTGTACCGGCGGTGGTGGCCGGGCTCATGCAGCGACGGGCCCATCCCGTACCGCTGGTGCCAGGTCCGCAGGGTGGTCACGGCGACGCCGAGCCGCCGGGCCACCGCGCCCGCCGAATACGCCGCCGCGGCCGTCATGCCGTCGAGCCCCGCCAGACGGACACGACCCCGGCCAGCCACGGTGCGTACAGGTCCGGGGAGTGCGACAGCCGTGCCTCGAGATCCTCGACGGCGACCCATTCGAGGGCGGCGACTTCTTCGGGATCAACTGCACCCGAAGAGAACGAATCCGAAATGTCCGACACGTTGCCGACGAGCACGTGGTCGTACTCGTGCTCCACGCGCCCGGACGACGGGTCGGAGGCCTGGTACACGTACACCCCGACCTCCCGCAACGGGACGGCGCTGACGCCCAGCTCCTCGACGAGCCGCCGGGCAGCGGCGGACGTGACGGTCTCGCCGGGCGCGGGGTGGCCGCAGCACGCGTTGGCCCACCGCAGCGCGAACCGGGTCTTCACCGCCGCCCGCTGCTGCAGCAGGAGCCGCCCGTCGCCGTCGACGAGCAGGACCGAGAACGCGCGGTGCAGCAGCCCGGGCGCCCGGTGCGCCTCGTCCACCGTCATCGAACCGACCGCCCCACCGCCGTCGTCGACCAGCTCGACAAGGTGAGACTCACGAGAAGAAGACGATGAAGTCAAGACACCACCCCCGTAATACGCTCCGCCGCCAGGCGGCCGGAGATCAGGACCATCGGCACGCCGACACCCGGCTGCGTCCCGGACCCCACGAAGACCACATTGGACAGTGTGGGGTGGAGGTTGCCCGGCCGGAAGGGCCCGGTCTGCCGCAGGGTGTGCGCCGCCGCGAACGGCGTCCCCGCCGCCATGCCCTGATCGGCCCAGTCCGTCGGGGTGATGAAGCGCGACACCTCGATGCCGTCGCCGAACCCGACGTAGCCGCGCCGCTCCAACGTGTCGATGAGCTCGCTGCGGTACGTGCCGCGCAGGGTCCCCCGCCAGTCCAGCAGCGGCGCGGTGAGGTTGGGTGTCGGCGCGAGCACGTAGTAGGTCTGCCGGCCGTCCGGGGCGAGCGACGGGTCGGTGCGCGTGGGGTTGGTGACCAGGAGGGACGGGTCGCTCATCAGCCGGCCCTGGTTGATGACCTCGTCGAAGGTCTCCCGCCACGCCCGGCCGAAGTGGATGTTGTGGTGGGCGATCGCACCGTACGCCTGCCGCGACCCCACGTGCAGCACCACGCACGACGGCGAGTACCGCAGCCTGCCCAGCATCGGGTTGCGCCACCGGGTGGGTGGCAGCAGGTCCCGGTAGGCCACCGGCAGGTCCGGGTTCAGCACGACGGTGTCGGCGGCGAACCGGCGCCCGTCGGCGCACACCACGCCGGTCGCGCGCCCGCCGGCGACGGAGACCGACGCGACGGGACTGCCGTAGTGGATGGTCACGCCGTGCTTGGTGGCGACGTCGGCGAGCGCCCGCGAGACCGCGTGGATGCCGCCCTTCGGGAAGTAGACGCCGGCGACGGAGTCGAGGTAGGCGATCACCGCGTAGAGCGCGAGCGCCTGGTGCGGCGCGACCCCGGCGTACATCGCCTGGAAGGAGAAGATCCGCCTGGTCCGCGGGTCCTTGAAGTAGCTGTCGACCTTGGACTGGAGCCGGCCGAAGCCGCCGCGGGCCACCAGCCGCCACAGGTTGGCGGTGACGAGGTCCCGCGGGCGGTCGAGGTTGCGGTCGATGAAGTCGTCGCGCTCCAGCCGCCACAGCTCCCGCGCGTCGTCGACGAAGCGCAGGTAGCCGTCGGCCTCGCGGGAGCCGCAGACCCGGGCGACCTCGCCGGCCATCCGCGCGGTGTCGGCGATGACGTCGAGCGTGGAGCCGTCGGGGAAGTGCGCGCGGTACGCCGGGTCGAGCCGGGTCATCGGCAGCCAGCCGGCCAGGTCCTCCCCGACGGTGCCGAGCAGGTCCTCCAGCAGCGACGGCATCGTCAGCACGGTGGGACCGGTGTCGAACTCGTAGCCACCGATGCTGAGTTTTCCCGCCCGGCCACCCGGGTAGTCGTCCCGCTCCAGGACGGTGACCTCGCGGCCCGCGGCGGCCAGCCGGATCGCCGCGGCGAGCCCGCCCAGCCCCGCCCCGACGACGACCACCCGACCGGTCGGACCCGTCACCGACCGCATGACCGAAGCCCTTTCACTACCCGCATCACCGAAGCGTAGCGTAGGCTCGAACTTGCGTCGATTAGTGCGTCGATTCAACCGGAGGCCACCATGGAGTCAGCGCCCCTGACCGCCGCCTACGAGCGGTGCCGCGCGCTGCACCGCCACCACGGCCGGACGTACTACCTGGCGACGCGGCTGCTGCCGGCCTGGAAGCGCCGGCACGTGCACGCGCTCTACGGGTTCACGCGCTACGCGGACGAGATCGTCGACCGCACCGAGCGGCTGACCCCGCAGGGCCGCGCCCGCGAGCTCGACGCCTGGAGCGACGCGTTCGTGCGGGGGCTGTGCGGCGCGCCGACCGACGACCCGCTCCTGCCCGCGGTGCTGCACACGATCCAGGTGTTCGACATCGACCTGGAGGACTTCCGCAAGTTCCTGGCGAGCATGGCCATGGACCTCACCGTCACCGGCTATGCCACGTACGACGACCTGCTCGACTACATGGAGGGCTCGGCGGCGGTGATCGGCACGATGATGCTGCCGATCCTCGAGTCGAGCGACCGGGCCGCCGCCCGCGAGCCCGCCCGCCAGCTCGGCCTCGCGTTCCAGCTCACCAACTTCATCCGCGACGTCGCCGAGGACCTCGACCGCGGGCGGATCTACCTGCCGGAGGAGGACCTGCACCGGTTCGGGGTCGGCCGCGAGGACCTGCTGGCGGCGGCCCGCGAGCGGCGCAGCAGCCAGAAGATCAAGAGCCTGGTCCGGTACGAGGTGCAGCGCGCCCGGCAGCACTACATCGCGGCCGCGCCGGGGATCCAGATGCTGGCGCCCAGCTCCCAGGCGTGCATGCGGGCGGCGTTCCGGCTGTACGGCGGCATCCTCGACGCGGTCGAGGCGCAGGACCACGACGTCTTCGTCCGCCGCGCCACCGTGCCGAAGGCGCGCCGCATCGCGGTGGCGCTGCGCTGCCTGCTGACCCGCCCGGGCGCCCCGGTGCCGATCCCCGGCACCCCGGCCGGTGCGCTCGACCCGCAGCCGGAGATGCCGCCGGTCGTCGTGCCGCTGCCCCGCGAGCCCGCCACCGAGCTGCACCTGCCGGCGGTCCTCGACCTGCGCGGCACCGCAGCATGACCGCCGCCGAAACGCGGGGGACGAGCGCATGAAGACCGCGGTCGTCCTCTTCACCCGCGACCTGCGGGTGCATGACAACCCGGCGCTCGCCGCCGCCGCCCGCGCCGCGGAGCGGGTCGTGCCGCTCTTCGTGCACGACCCCACGCTGCGGGCCGGCGACAACCGCCGCCGGTTCCTCGACGAGAGCCTCACCGACCTGAAGGCGTCGCTGCGGCAGCGCGGCGCCGACCTCGTCGAGCTGCGCGGAGATCCGGCCGCGGAGTCGGTACGGGTCGCGAAGCGCACCGGCGCGGAAGGCATCGGCGTCGCCGCGGACGTGAGCGGGTACGCCCGCGAGCGGGAGCGCCGCCTGGCGGACGCCTGCGCCGCCGAGCGGATCGCGCTGAAGACCTTCGACGGCGTCACGGTCGTCCCGCCCGGCGCGCTGCGCCCCACCGGCGGCGCGGGCCACTACAAGGTCTTCACGCCGTTCTGGCGGGCGTGGCAGGCCGCCGGCTGGCGCGACGTCGAGGCCGCGCCCCGCAAGCTCCGGCTCCCCGACGACCTCCCGGCGTCCTGGTTCCGGGACCGGCCCGCGAAGGCCGGCGGCGGCGAGTCCGCCGGGCGGCGCAAGCTCACCGCGTGGCTGCCGCACCTGGAGGGCTACGAGGACGACCACGACGCCATGGCGGCCGACCGGACGTCCCGCCTCAGCCCGTTCCTGCACTTCGGCTGCCTGTCGCCGCGGGAGGTGGCGGCCCGGGTCCACGGCCGCGCGGGCGCCGAGCCGTTCCTGCGGCAGCTGTGCTGGCGCGACTTCTACCAGCAGGTGCTGTTCGCGTTCCCCGACCTGCGGCACAAGGCATACCGGGCGTCGGCGGAGGACCGCTGGCGCGACGAGTCCGACGCGCTGCAGGCCTGGCGGGAGGGGCACACCGGCGTCCCGGTCGTCGACGCCGGCATGCGGCAGCTGCTCGCCGAGGGCTGGATGCACAACCGGGCCCGCCTCATCACCGCCTCCTACCTGACCAAGCACCTGGGCGTGGACTGGCGGGCCGGCGGCGACCACTTCTTCGACCTGCTGCTGGACGGCGACGTCGCCAACAACTACGGCAACTGGCAGTGGGTCGCCGGCACGGGCAACGACACCAAGCCGTACCGGCGCTTCAACCCCATCAGGCAGGCGCACCGCTTCGACCCGGACGGCGACTACGTGCGCCGCTACGTGCCCGAACTGGCCGACGTCGAGGGCAAGGCCGTCCACGAGCCGTGGAACCTGCCCGAGCCCCCGCGCGGCTACCCGGCGCCGCTGAAAACTCTAGGCGGGCTCTAGGCGGTGAGCGCGACGCGGAACGCGGTGGTCAGCGCCTCGTCGAGGTTGTCCAGCAGGTCCTGCGGGTCGGCGTAGACGGCGGCGGCGCCGTGGTCGAGCAGCTCCGCCGCGCACAGCCCGCCGCTGGTCACGCCGATGCACGGGATCGACAGCTTCCCGGCCGCCTGCACGTCCCAGACCGAGTCGCCGACGAACACGACCTCCCCGGCGTCGAGCTTCGCCCGCCGCAGCGCCACCTCCACGATGTCCGGCGCCGGCTTGCTCTCCCCGGCGTCGTCGGCGCTGGTCACCGTGTCGATGACCGCGTCGGCGTCCAGGCACCGCAGCAGCGCGCCGAGCTCCGGCTTCGACGCCGACGTGGCGAGCACGTTGCGCAGCCCCCGGTCGGCGCACGTCTCCAGCAGCCGCCGCGCGCCCGGCAGCCGGCGCAGCGCCGTCCAGTGCGCCGCGTACAGGCTCGAGTGCGCGGCCCGCATCGCGTCGTCGTCGCCGGGGTCGTGGCCGGGGCCCAGCAGATGGTCCAGGATCTTGTCCGACCCCATCCCGATCGCCCGGTGGATGCGGGCCGCCGGGACGTCGTGCCCGAACTGTCGGAACGCCTGCCACCAGGCCGTCGTATGCAGGTAGACGCTGTCGATGAGGGTCCCGTCGACATCAAAGAGCACACCGGTCACTGGTTTGGTCATGAGACTGTTCTACCCACCCACGGGGGGTTTCACTGGACGTATGACCGAGCAACAGGTGCGGATCCTGGAGCCGTTCCCCGGCTTCGACGTCGACGAACTCGGTGACTTCGCCGTCGAGCACTGCAGCGTGACCCTCGCCGATCAGCTGGCGGGCGGTCCGGAGCACGCCCGAGAGACGGAGAGCCCGAAGGGGCTGGCCGGCATGGACGATTAGGGCCGCCGACGTTTGGGCAAGCGTCACTGCATGGTTCGTGATGCCCTCGCAGACGTCGTGCGGTTCGTGCCGTCGCTGCTGCTGTTCATCGTCATCCTTCTGCTCGGCTGGGCCGTCGCGGTCGCGCTGCGGGAGCTGGTGCGCAAGCTGCTGGCGAAGGTCGGGTTCGACCGGCTCGCCGACCGCGGCGGCGTCGGCCGGGCGTTGTCGCGTGCGCGCTTCGACGCCGGTGACCTGATCGCCAAGCTCGTCTACTACGCGGTCCTGCTCTTCACGCTGCAGATCGCGTTCGGCGTGTGGGGCGCCAACCCGGTGTCCGACCTGATCGACGACGTGGTGTCGTGGCTGCCGAAGGCGGCCGTCGCCGTCGTGATCGTGGTTGTCGCCGCGGCGCTCGCCGGCGGCCTGCGCGACGTCGTCACCGGCGCACTGGGCGGCCTGTCGTACGGGCGGCTCCTGGCGAACCTGGGGTACTGCTTCGTGCTCGGGCTGGGCATCATCGCGGCGCTCAACCAGATCGGCATCGCCACGTCGGTGACCATGCCGGTGCTGATCGCGGTGCTCGCCACGGTCGCCGGCATCCTCATCGTCGGGGTCGGCGGCGGCCTGGTCCGGCCGATGCAGCAGCGCTGGGAGGGCTGGCTGAGCCGCGTCGAGCAGGAGGCGCCGGCCGTGTCCGAGCGGGTGAAGGCCCACGCGCAGTCCCGCCGCGAGGAGGCGGAGGCCCGCCGGGCCGCCGAGGAGGCCGCGCGGCGGGCGGAGGCCGAGCGCGAGGCCGAGGCGGCCAGGCAGGCCGAGGCGGTGCGCCAGGCCGAGGAGGCCCGGCAGGCCCGCCTCCGGCAGGCGGCGGCGACCGAGCAGTCCGCGGGGGTGGACGCCCCGACGATGGTGGTCCCGACCGTGCCGCCGGCCGTGACCCCGCCGCCGGCGAACCCACCGGCCGGCGGGCAGCTCCAGGTGCCGTCGCAGCGGCCGGTGGACAACGCCGACCAGACGGTGGTCATCAATCCGCCACCCCGCGATGACGCCTGAACGTTTCCAGCGAAACCCGCCCGAAAGGGCGGGTTTCGTCATTTCCGGACCTTTTCTCCGCCAATAGGTGCGATCGACATAGCAATACCTTGCTATGTGTTAATGCCATGCCCTCGGCAACCCTCGACGTTGCCCTACAACCCCTGTTCGGCGCGATTCTCGGGAGTGACGGCCTCTGTTCCGCGCTGCAGAAAACTGGCATGTTGTGACGGCGTATATCGAGCATTCGGGATATGCGGCGCCGGCGTGCGCGTAGGCCGAGGGTGGGCCACGCCGGAGCAGCACCACGGGGGAGTCAGTAACAACCCTTCGGACACAGCCCGTCCTGAGAGGGGGCATGATGAGCCGACGGACATGGGTGCGCGCCGCAATGGCGTCAGCACTCGTTCCGCCACTGCTCGTGATCGTCTCGGCAAGCCCGAGTCAGGCAGCACCGGTGCAGAGCGGCAGCTTGACATCGGTGCCGGGTGCGTCGCTGGCCAAGCAGAGCTCGGCCGCGAAGTCACCCACGAGTCGCATGGCAAAGACCGACCAGTCCCTGCTCAACCGCACCGACAGCACCCGGCTGCCGATTGCGGTGAAGCTCGACTACGACTCGACCGCGACCTATGCCGGCGGTATTGCCGGATATGAGGCGACGAGCCCGTCAGTCACCGGTAAGGCGCTTTCCGGAAGTACCGCGGAACAGCGTTACGAAAGCCGCATCAAGGCAATTGAGGACAAGTTCCTCGGGCAGCTGCAGAAGCAGGTTCCGGACGCCAAGGTCGGCCAGAAGCTGCGGACCGTCTACGGCGGTATCGCAATGTCGGTGCCGGCGAACAAGATCGGCGCGATCCTCACGCTCGACAACGTGGTGGCGGTCCAGTCCGACGCCGCACGCGCCCCGCAGACCGACTCCAGCACCAGCTTCATCGGTGCCGACCAGGTCTACCCGTCGCTCGGCGGCAAGCCGAACGCCGGTAAGGGCGTCATCTTCGGCTCGCTCGACAGTGGCGTGTGGCCGGAGCACCCGTCGTTCGCGGACAACGGCAACCTCGGCGCCCCGCCCGCGAAGGCGGACGGCACGCCGCGTGCCTGCGACTTCGGCGACAACCCGCTCACCCCGGCGGCCGACCCGTTCGTCTGCCAGAACAAGCTCATCGGTGGCAAGGGCTTCCTTGACACCTACAACGCGCTGCAGCCGATCGAGATGTTCGGGTACACCGCCCGCGACTCCGACGGTCACGGCACCCACACCGCGTCGACCGCCGCCGGTAACCCGGTCGCGTCGGCGAACGTCCTCGGTGTCGAGCGGGGGCCGATCAACGGCGTCGCGCCCGGCGCCTGGGTCTCGGTGTACAAGGTCTGTGGCGCCACCGGCTGCTACAGCACCGACTCGGCCGCCGCGGTCGCTCAGGCGATCAAGGACGGCGTCAAGGTCATCAACTTCTCGATCTCGGGTGGCGCGAGCCCGTACACCGACATCGTGGAGCTGGCGTTCTTCGACGCCTACAAGGCCGGCGTCTTCGTGGCCGCCTCCGCCGGCAACTCCGGCCCGGGCGCGTCCACGACCGACCACCTGTCGGGCTGGGTCACCACCGTCGCGGCGTCGACCCAGAAGCGTTCCTTCGAGTCGGTCCTGACCGTCGCATCCACCGACGGCACCTCAGCGACCTACAAGGGCGTCTCGATCACCCAGGGCGTCACCCCGGCCAAGCAGATCGTGATGGCGTCGGCTCCGCCGTACAACAACCCGACCTGCACCGTGCCGGCCCCGCCCGGCATCTTCGTCAACAAGATCGTCGCGTGCGAGCGCAGCCCCGGCCGCATCATCAAGGGCTTCAACGTGCGGCAGGGTGGTGCCGCCGGCATGATCCTGTACAACGCGACACCGCAGGACGCGCTGAGCGACAACCACTGGCTGCCGACGGTGCACCTCGCCGACGGCACGGCGTTCCTGGCCTTCATGGCCGCCCACCCGGGCAACACGGCCACGTTCACGGCCGGCACGAAGGTCATCGGCACCGGTGACACGATGGCGACCTTCTCGTCGCGTGGCCCCGGCGGCCAGTTCATCAAGCCCGACATCTCCGCCCCCGGCGTGCAGATCCTGGCCGGCCAGACGCCGGTCCTGGACGACGCGGCCGGTGGCCCGCCCGGCCAGTACTTCATGGCGATCGCGGGCACCTCGATGTCGTCGCCGCACATCGCCGGCTCCGCCATCCTGGAGAAGGCGGCCCACCCGGACTTCACCCCGGGTCAGATCAAGTCCTCGCTGATGACCACGGCGACGACCAACGTGAAGAAGGAGAACGGGACGACTCCGGCCGACCCGTTCGATCTCGGCGCCGGTCGGGTCCAGGTCAACCTCGCGGCCAACCCCGGTCTCACGTTCGACGAGACGGCCGACCGGATGTACGCGCTGGGCAACGACCCGGTCAACGCGGTGCAGATCAACCTTCCGTCGGTGAACGCCCCGGTCATGCCGGGCAAGCTCACCGCGGTCCGCACGGCGAAGAACGTCTCCGGCAAGACGCAGACCTACAGGACCGAGGCGACCTCGCCGGCCGGCTCCTCGATCACTGTGTCCCCGGCGATCTTCACCGTGAAGGCGGGGGAGACCGCGACCATCAACATCACCATCAAGTCCAACGCCCCCAAGGCGCAGTACTTCGGTGAGGTCCGGTTGAAGCCGGTCAGCTCGAGCGTGCCGGCGCTGCACCTGCCGGTGGCGTTCGTCCCGCAGCAGGGTGACATCACGGTGACGCAGGCCTGCACGCCGCCGTCGCTGACGCTGCTGCAGAACAGCACCTGCACCGTGAAGGCCACGAACAACACCTTCAACGACACCACGGCGGACTTCACCACCACGTCCACGATCAACCTTCCGATCGTCGGCGCGAACGGTGCCACGGTGGCCAACCCGTTCAAGGCCGAGAAGAAGGGCGCGTCGCTCGCCGGCGCGATCCCGGGCACGCCGTCGATCGCCCCGGGCACCATCGCCGGGTACATCCCGCTCGACCTGTTCGGGGGCACGCTCGTGACCCCGGTCGGCGACGAGGACCTGACGACGTTCAACGTGCCGTCGTTCAAGTACAACGGTGTCGACTACTCCTCGCTCACCGTCGACTCGAACGGCTACCTGTACCCGGGCAGCGACGACAGCCGTGAGAACAACAACTGCTGCGACATCACCCCGATCCCGAACCCCGCGAAGCCGAACAACGTCCTCGCGCCGTTCTGGACCGACCTCGACGGCACGGGCGCGACTGGTCTGCTGATCAACGTGCTCACCGACGGCGTCGGCACCTGGACGGTCGTCGAGTGGCGGGTGAACGACTTCGGCACGCTCAACCAGCGCCGCTTCCAGGTCTGGCTGGGCTCGGGCGGTCCGCAGGACATCGCGATGTCCTACGACTTCGGGACGATGGGTGCGCTGCCCGCCGGGCAGAACCTCGTCGTCGGGGCCGAGAACGCGTACGGCAACGGTGGTCAGGGCCTGCCCGTGAACACCCTGCCGAGCACGGACCTCTACGTGACCAGCACCGACCCGGTGCCGGGCGCGTCGACGTCCTACACGGTCACGGTGAAGGGTCTGCTCCCCGGCACCGGCAGGGTCTCCACCTCGGTGGTCACCCCGGCCGTCCCGGGCACGACCGTCGTCAACACCGACATCGGCGTGACGCTGAAGCTCAACCGCATCGGCACGTAACAGCGCCCTTGCAAGACACGTCCTGGTGACAAAGGCGGCCGGTCCCGATCCACGGGGCCGGCCGCCCGTCGTTGACGGATGTTGCACTTGCTGTGCAGGATCAGGGGTATGCGAACGTTTGCGAACGGCGGCGAGTTGCTGGCTTCAGTCGGCGAGATCCTCGGCCACAGCGACTGGCGGGAGATCACCCAGGAGCACATCAACCTGTTCGCCGAGGCCACCGGCGACTTCCAGTGGATTCACGTGGACGCGGAGCGGGCCGCGGCCGGACCGTTCGGCACCACCATCGCGCACGGCTTCATGAGCCTGTCGCTGCTGCCGGTCCTGGTCTCCGGCGTGTACCGGGTGGAAGGCTCCCGGATGGGCATCAACTACGGCCTGGACAAGGTGCGGTTCCCGTCGCCGCTGCCGGTGGGGTCCAAGGTGCGCGCCACGGTGCAGCTGCTGTCCGCCGAGGACATCGGCGAGGGCTGGCTGCAGCTGAAGAACAAGGTGACCGTCGAGCGCGAGGGCCAGGAGAAGCCGGTCTGCGTCGCCGAGTCGCTGACCCGGCTCCTCCTGTAACGCGACACCTCACTCAGCCCGGACTCAGCCCGGGCTCAGCCCGGCAGCGACACCAGGTCGGCCAACGCCGTGCGATGGGCGGAGGCCGACCCGAACGTCGCCGCACTGGCGCGGGCCCGCTTCAGGTACAGGTGCGCCGGGTGCTCCCAGGTGAAGCCGATCCCGCCGTGCAGCTGCACACACTCCTCGGCGGCCTTGACCGCCACCGGGGAGCAGAACGCCTGGGCGACGGCCGCCGCGACCGGCAGGTCCGGGTCGCCGGTCGCGAGGCAGCCCGCCGCGTAGCGGGCCACCGCGCGGGCCTGCGTGACGCTCACCCACAGGTCCGCGAGCCGGTGCTTGACCGCCTGGTACGAGCCGACCGGCCGGGCGAACTGCCGCCGGGTCTTCACGTATTCGACGGTCGTCGTCAGGCACCAGTCCGCGACACCGAGCTGCTCGGAGGCGAGCAGCGCCGCCCCGGCCAGCAGCGCCCGGTCCACGGCACCGGCCGCGTCGGCGGTGACCAGCCGCCCCGGCGCGCCCGCGAACGTGACGTCGGTGAGCGGCCGGGTCAGGTCGAAGCTGACCACCGGCACCCGGCGCGCCGCCGCGGCGTCCACCGCGTAGAGCCCCGCGGCGGAAGGCACCAGCAGTACATCGGCCGCCGCGGCGTCGACGACGCTGGTGACGGCGCCGTCCAGCCGGTCACCCCCGGCGGTGACGGTCCACGGCTGCGAGGTCCGCCAGGACAGCGGCACCGCCAGGGTCGCCGTCCGGCTGCCGGCGGCGACCGCGTCGAGCAGCGGGTCGCCGGTGCCGGTGAGCGCGGCCACCGCCAGGACGGAGCTGCCGAGGAACGGCACCGGCGCGACGCTGCGACCGAGCTCCTCCATCACCACCGCGGTCTCCCGCCACGACGCGCCCGCGCCGCCGGCCGCCTCGGGCACCGGCAGCCCGGCCACCCCGAGGTCGACGGCCAGGGACCGCCACAGCTTCAGGTCGACGGGTTCGGCCGACTCGATCCTCGCCAGCACCGCCTCGAACCCGGCCCGGTCACCCAGCAGCGCGCGCACGCTGGAGCGCAGCTCCTCCTCGACGTCGCTGTACAGCAGATCGGTCATGCCGCCACCTCCGCTTCGCTCCGGCGTCGGCCTGCCCGGAACCTGTCACATGATGAGCGGCCCGAGCCGCTCCGCTGGCCGCTCATTTCGGCAGGTCCTTCCACGCGACGTCCTTGTCGAGCCGGTGCTCCGGCGGCAGCCCCAGAACCCGCTCCGCGACGATGTTGCGCAGGATCTCCGACGTGCCGCCCTCGATCGAGTTGCCTTTCGCGCGGAGGTACCGGTATCCGGCGGTCCGGCCGGAGAAGTCGACGATGGTCGGGCGCCGCATCGTCCACTCGTCGTGCCGCAGCCCCTCCTCGCCGAGCAGGTCCAGCTCCAGGCCGGAGATCTCCTGGTTGAGCCGGGCGAAGAGCAGCTTCGCCGCCGACCCCTCCGGGCCGGGCTGGCCGGCCGCCAGCTGTTGGCGCAGCCGCATCCCGGTGAGCCTGGCCGCCTCCGCCTCGACCCACAGCCGCAGCAGCGCGTCGTGCAGCGCCGGGGTCCGCAGCTCGGGCCGCTCCCGCCACAGGTCGGCGACGATGCCGATGCCGCCGCCCTCGCGGGGCGCCGCGCCGCCGCCGATCGCGACCCGCTCGTTCATCAGCGTGGTCTGCGCGACCGCCCAGCCCTCGCCGACCGCGCCGAGCCGGTCGGTGTCGGGGATCCGGACGCCGGTCAGGAACACCTCGTTGAACTCGGCCTCGCCGGTGGCCTGGCGCAGCGGCCGCACCTCCACCCCGGGCGCGGTCATGTCGAGCACGAAGTACGTGATGCCCTGGTGCTTCGGCACGGCCGGGTCGGTGCGGGCGATGAGGATCGCCCACCGCGCCTCGTGCGCCATCGACGTCCACACCTTCTGGCCGTCGACGACCCACCCGTCGCCGTCACGGACCGCACGGGTGCCGAGGCCGGCGAGGTCGGATCCGGCGCCGGGCTCACTGAACAGCTGGCACCACACCTCCTCGCCCGTCCACAGCGGGCGCAGCCAGCGCCGCCGCTGCTCGTCGGTGCCGTGCCGCAGGATCGTCGGGGCGGCCATGCCGAGGCCGATGCCGATGCGCCGCGGGTTGTTGTCGGGGGCGCCCGCCGCGGCGAACACGTCCTCGACGGCCGCCTGCTCCTCCCGCGGCAGGCCGAGCCCGCCGAGCCCTTCCGGGAACTGCACCCACGCGAGCCCGGCGTCGAACCGGGCCCGCAGGAAGTCCCGCGGGTCGAGCGCGTTGGGGTCGTGCGCGGCGAGGAACTCCCTCGCCAGGTCCGCCGGCTGCGATGTCGGCTGCGATGTCGGGTTCAATTGAGCGGGCCTCCGGCCACGTAGATGACCTGCCCGGACACGAAGCCCGCACCCTCGCTCGCCAGGAACGAGATGGTGTGCGCGACGTCCGCCGGCACGCCCACCCGGCGGACCGGGATCCGCTCGGCCGCCGCCTGCTGGAACGCCTCGAAGTCGACCTTGACCCGGGCGGCGGTCGCGGCGGTCATGTCGGTCGCGATGAACCCGGGCGCGACGGCGTTGACGGTGACGCCGAACGGGCCCAGCTCGATCGCCAGGGTCTTCGTGAAGCCCTGCAGCCCGGCCTTCGCGGCGGAGTAGTTGGCCTGGCCCCGGTTGCCGAGCGCGGACGACGACGACAGGTTGACGATCCGGCCGAACTTCGCCGCCGTCATGTGCGCCTGCGCGGCCCGGCTCATCAGGAACGCACCCTTCAGGTGCACCCCCATCACCGTGTCCCAGTCGCTGTCGCTCATCTTGAACAGCAGGTTGTCCCGCAGCACCCCGGCGTTGTTGACCAGGACCAGCGGCGGGCCGAGCTCGCCGGCGACCCGGTCGACGGCGGCGGCCACGGCCTGTGCGTCGGCGACGTCCGCCCCGACTGCCAGGGCGCGCCCGCCGGCGGCCTGGATCTGTTCGACAGTGTCCTTGCAGGCGCCCTCGTCCAGGTCGAGCACCGCCACGGCGTGCCCGTCGGCGGCCAGTCGGAGGGCGGTCGCGGCGCCGATGCCGCGGGCCGCGCCGGTCACGATCGCCACGCGGGCCTGTGTGTCAGTCATACCTCCGATCCTCACCCGTGAGACACGGTCCTGAAAAGGCACTGCAAGTGCAGATTGTTCACACCGCCCGCGCTAAATGTCCGATTGGCGGAATTTCCCGCAAGTTCCCGGCGGGGAACCGTTCAGGTGCGGCACGGTTGCGCCGATGGTCTCAGCGTCACACGGAAGAGACGGCACCACGGGGGGCACGGATGAACGGCAACACGATCAAGAAGGCAGTCACGCTGGCCGGTTTTGCCGCACTGGCGGGCCTCGGGACGATGATCGGTTCGACCACCGCCTCCGCCGCTCCCGCCGGCGCCTCCTCTGCGGCCTTCGGTGGCAAGGCCGTCGCCTACGTGCGGGCCGGCGTCATCTACAGCAGCGACGGCTACAGCGAGGTCCGCCTCACCGAGGACGAGGTCAACGCCCGGCCGCGGTTCAACCCCGACGGCACGAAGCTCGCCTACCTGCACAACAACACGGTCTGGGTGATGAACGCCGACGGCAGCGGCAAGCGCCAGGTCAGCGACCGGGTCTCCGGCGGCGCCTCGTGGTCCCCGGACGGCAAGTGGATCGCCTACGCCGCGCTGTCGTGCACCGGCGGCCCCGGCGTCTTCCGCGTCGCGGCCGACGGCCCCGAGGGTCCCGAGGGCTCTGGGTCGCAGCCGCTCTTCCCCGCCTCCTGCCGCGACCAGGCCGTCCCCGAGGTCGCGTACATCACCGAGCAGGCAACCGAGCAGGCCGGCCCGGTGAAGCTCGTGGACCGCCTGCGCGCCGACGACGCGGTCGCCTGGTCGCCCGACGGCACGAAGATCGCGTTCCGGGGCGGCGAGTGCGAGTCGATCGCCGACAACTGCCTGAGCGTCGGCACCGTCGAGACCGGCACCGAGCGCGCCATCGACTACTACGGCGGTGGCGGCAGCGGCACCAGCGGCTTCGGCGTCGTCCCCGCCTGGTCGCCCGACGGCCGGAAGGTCACGTGGACCACCTACACCGAGGACGGCACCGCGGTGCGGGTCACCGAGGCCGACGCCGACGGCGGCAACCGGCACCAGATCGGCGCCGCCGACGACCGCGAGATGGTCTACGCAGGCACCCGCACCGGCGTGCTCACCGCGTCGCACCAGGGCCACTCCTGGGTCACCGCGGTCGACCTGGCCACCGGCGCGCGGACCCCGCTGCACCAGGGCTCGCAGCCGACCGTTCAGGCCTGATGACCAGACACCTGCTCGGCATCGCGCTGGCGCTCACGCTGGCGTCGTGTGGCTCCGGTCCGACATCTGTCGGGCCGGAGCCTTCGCGTTCGGCCACCGGCGGCGCGCTGCTCGCCGTCGAGGATCTGCCCGACGGCTACGTGACCAGCCCGCCGCAGGTGGAGCCCGAGGTCAGCGGGGACAGCACGGTCAGCGTCGCCGGCTGCGGCGCCCTGATCGACCGGTTCCGCGGGGGCGGCACCGGCGTCCGGTTCGAGGGCGGCTCCGCGGGGCCTTTCCTCGCCGAGGAGGTCTCCGCGGATCCGGATGCGGTGGATGTACTGCGGGAGCTCGGCACCCGGTGCGCGGCCTTCACGGACACCGATCCCGGCGGCGGGACGACCAGCGTCACGGTGACCGACGCCGGGCTGCCGAGCCTCGGCGACGAGTCCGCGGCGGTCAGGATGGCGGCGTCCGGCGGCGCCGGCGACGACGCCTACACCCTCGGCGGCTACCTGCTCGTCGTCCGCGTCGGCGGCGCGACCTGCACCCTCGTGCACTTCGGCCAGCCGGAGGTGGACCGGGCCGAGACCGAGACGATCGCCAAGGCGGCGGTGCGGAAGCTGCGGCGGCCACAATGAGGCATGCGGCTGGGCACGTTCAACCTCATGCACGGGCGGTCTCTCGCCGACGGGCAGGTCGACGCCGGCCGCGTCCACGCAACGATCGCCGCGCTGGACACCGACGTCCTCGGGCTCCAGGAGGTCGACCGGGGCCAGCACCGCAGCGGCCACGCCGACCTCGCCGCGATCGCGGCCGACGCGTTGGGCGCGGGGCATGTCATGTTCGTGCCGGCGGTGGTCGGCACCCCCGGCGAGGGCTTCCGGACGGCGACCGACGGCGACCAGGACGGGACCGACCCGCACTACGGCGTCGCGCTGGTGAGCCGGTATCCGGTGGTCGATTGGCGGGTGACCCGCCTGCCGGCCGCCCCGCTGCGCTCACCGCTGCTGGCCGGACCCCAGCTGCTGTTCCTCGACGACGAGCCGCGGGTCCTGATCGCCGCGGTGCTCGAAACCCCCGCCGGGCGTGTGACGGTCGCCACCACCCACCTGTCCTTCGTCCCCGGCTGGAACGTCCGGCAGCTCCAGCTGGTCCGCGGGGCGCTGCGGCCGCTGCCGGCACCGCGCGTGCTCCTCGGCGACCTCAACCTCCCCGGCGGGCTGCCCCGGCTCTTCTCCGGCTGGCACCGGCTCGCGCGCCTGCCGACCTTCCCGGCACCGGCGCCACGCGTGCAGTTCGACCACGTGCTGGCCGACGGGCGCGGCATCGAGCGCCTCCCGCGGGTCCTGCGGGTGGCGGCCCCGGCGGTGCCGTTCTCCGACCACCGGCCGCTGGTTGTGACACTCCGTGACCGCCCGGGCACGCTGAAGATCGATTAGGGCAGATTTAAGTGCGAGCGGAATGCCTGCTTGCGGCGGTTTGTCTCGGCGTGATTGCGAACCGTGTTCGGATAACTACGATTCTTCGGTGCCTTGTAGATTGGGCGTTCGTTTGTTGGGATGCGTACCGTCAGTGATTTCCAACCGAAGGTACAAGGCCGCAGAGGCCGCCGGTCCGGAGGATAAGAGCCGTGAAAGGTCGCCACCGCTCAGCGGGGTCGTCAGGCGCAGCGCTCAAGATGGGCGCCGCCGCCGTCGCCGTGCTCGTAGTCCTCGCCGGCAGCTGGTATGCGTTCCGGAAGTACTCCCAGCCGTCGTGCGGTGCGTCCACCAAGCTCACGGTCAGCGCACCCTCTGACATCGCACCCGCGCTGAAGCAGCAGGTCGCCGACTGGTCCGCGCAGGCCAAGACCGGCGACGGCTGCGTCGACGTCGAGGTCATCGAGGCCGCGTCCGCCGACGTGGCCGCCGCGATCGCCGCCACCTCGAAGAAGTCGCTGACCGGCGTCGGCCAGGCCAACGGCAAGACCCGCATCCCCGACGTGTGGGTGCCCGACTCGTCCCTGTGGCTTCAGCGCCTCCGCGCCGTCAACCCCGCCGGCCTCCCCGCCGACGCCAAGTCGATCGCCCGCAGCCCCATCGTCGTCGCCGTCCCCGAGCCGATCGCGACCACCTCCTTCGGCTGGCCCCAGACGAAAGTCAAGTACACCGACCTGATCGGGAAGGTCGCCGGCGACCAGAAGGTCAAGCTCGGCATCGTCGAGCCCAGCCGCGACTCGACCGGCCTCGCCGGCCTGATGACCCTCGCCGCCGCCGCGACCGCCTCCGCCGGCGGCAACCAGACCCAGGCCACGCAGACCGCGACCGCCGCCCTCCGCGCGCTCGCCGCCGGCCGGTCCTCGCTGCGCGACGACCTCATGCAGAAGTTCCCGCGCGGCTCCGACCCGCAGGCACTCAGCGCCGGCCTGACCGTCGCGCCGCTGTCGGAGCAGGCCGTCATCCAGTACAACGCCCAGCAGCCGCCGGTCCGCCTCGCCGCGATCTACGCCGAGCCCGCGCCGCTCGCCCTCGACTACCCGTTCGTCATCCTCAGCAAGGAACGCACCGCCGCCGCCGAACAGCTGCTCAAGGTGCTCGGCGGCGACCAGTTCCGGGACCGGCTCGGCGCGATCGGCCTCCGCGGCTCCGACGGCGTCGCCGGCAAGGGCTTCCAGACCCCGACCGGCGCACCCACCTCCCTCACCGCCGGCCAGGTCCCCGACGCCGCCGCCATCGAAGGCCTGCTCACCAAGTGGCAGGCGATCACCCTCCCGGCCCGCATGCTCGCCGTCATCGACGTGTCCGGCTCCATGCTCACGAAGGTCCCCACCGCCGGCGGCGCCGACCGCATGACGGTGACCCTCGAGGCGGCCCGCCGCGGCATGCAGCTCTTCGACGACTCCTGGGCCCTCGGCGTGTGGACCTTCTCCACCCAGCTCGACGGCGCCAAGGACTACAAGCAGCTCGTCCCCATCGGCCCGCTGGTCAGCCAGCGCAACCAGTGCCTCCAGGCGCTGCAGGGCATCCGCCCCAAGCAGAACGGCGACACCGCCCTCTACGACACCATCCTCGCCGGCTACAAGGCCGTGCAGAGCGGCTGGGACCAGGGCCGGATCAACTCCCTCATCGTCATGACCGACGGCGAGAACGACGACCCCGCCGGCGGCCTCTCCCTCGAGCAGCTGATCGCCGAGCTCAAGGCGACCGCCGACCCGGCCAAGCCCATCCAGGTCATCCTCATCGGCATCGGCGACAAGGTCGGCGAGGGCGCCATGCGCCAGATCACCGACGCCGTCGGCGGCGGCACCTTCGTCGCCCCCGACCCGGCCAAGATCGGCGACATCTTCCTCCAGGCCATCTCGCTGCGCGGCCAGGCCGCCCAGCCCAAGTAGCTGTTACCCGCGTCCGGCTCACCGCCCCGCCATGATCCCGCACCGCACGGGATCACGGCGGGGCGGCGGCGCATACTGGGTGTGTGATCGCGGTGACCGGGGCGTCCGGGCAGGTCGGCAGACGAGTCGCGGCGGGGGTCCCTGAGGCGCGGCGGCTGACCCGCAAGGACGCCGAATACGGCGACACCGGCCGGATGCGGCAGGCGCTCGACGGGGTCGGGACGCTGTTCCTGGTCTCGGCGCGCGAGTCGGGCGACCGGGTCGCCGAGCACCGCAGCGCCGTCGACGCGGCCGTCGCGGCCGGCGTCCAGCGGATCGTGTACCTGTCGTTCGCCGGCGCCGCACCCGACTGCACCTTCACGTTCGGCCGGGACCACTGGCACACCGAGCAGCACATCCGGCAGACCGGCCTGCGCTGGACCTTCCTGCGCGACAACCTCTACCAGGAGATGCTGCCGATGCTCGCCGGCCCCGACGGCGTCATCCGCGGCCCCGCGGCCGACGGCCGGCTCGCCGCCGTCGCCTACGACGACATCGCCGCGAGCGCCGTCGCGGCACTCACCCAGGACGGGCACGACGGACGGACCTACGAGCTCACCGGGCCCGAGGCGCTGACCATGCACGAGGTCGCGGCCAGGCTCGGCCTCACCTACGTCCCCGAGACCGTCGAAGAGGCCTACGCGTCGCGGGCGCACTACGGGGCGCCGGCGTTCGAGGTCGCCGGATGGGTCAGCTCCTACGAGGCGATCGCCGCCGGCGAGCTCGCGACCGTCAGCGACGACGTACGGCACCTGACCGGACGGGACCCGAAACCGCTCAGTCCCAGGTGAGCAGCTGGTCGACCGGCGCGTAGTCGTCGGTCAGGACCCGCGCTCCGCCGACGAACGCGCGAAGCTCCTCGCCGGTCAGGGAGTCCGGCATCGCCCGTACCGGCGACGTGGAAGCGAGCACGACGAAGTTGCTGCCGGTCTCGCCCCGCAACGCGGGCCGCGGCGCCACCAGGGTCACGAACGGGAACACGGCGGCGATGGTCGCGACCTCGGCACGGACGAAGCGGCGGGCCGGACCGTCGATGACGTTGAGCGCGTAGACACCACCCGGACGCAGCACCCGCCGAACGTCGGTGACCAGCTCGCGGGTCGTGAGATGCCACGGGACCGCGAGATGGCCGAACGCGTCACCGATGACCAGGTCACGCGACGCGGACGGCTGGCGGCGCAGACCCGCGCGGGCGTCACCGGTCTCGACCCGCAGCAGCGGACCCGTCCGCAGGCCGAGCCGCCGCCGGTCGAGCTCGACGAGCGCCGGATCCAGCTCCAGGACGAGGTTGTCGCTGCCCGGACGGGTCGCGGCCACGTACCGCGGCAGCGTGAACCCACCACCACCCACATGCAGCACATCCAGCGGACCCGCCGGCAGACCGTCCACATAGGACCCGATCCACTGGGTGTACGCGTACTCCAGATGCTTCGGGTCGCCGAGATCCACATAGGAGTGCTGGGCACCGTTGAGGAACAGGACGCGCCCCTCACCCCCGTCCTCGCCGACGGCGGCACACGTGTACGCGGTCTCCACGTCGCACGGGGAAGGGGTGACGATGCCGAGCGGCACGCCGATCACGACGAACGCCGCGGCCGCCGACAGGTTGCCGGTGCGCCGCCAGTACCCGCCGAAGCCGAAGCCGGCAAGCGCCAGCACACCCGCCAGGACCAGCAGGATCACGCTCGTCGGCACGGTGGCCACCAACACGAACCCCGTCGCGAACGTCGCCGTGATCGCGCCGAGCGTGCCGACGCTGGACAGCCGGCCCACCACCCTCCCGGTGTGCGCGAGATCGGCCAGCTGCAGCTTCACCACCAGCGGGGTCACCGCCGACAGCAACGCCGCCGGCACGAACAAGGCCATCGCCGCGAGCAGCAGCACACTCGACGGCCCGGCGTCGCGCAGCCACGCACCGGCCACCCGGACGATCGGCAGCGTCGCGGCCGTCGCGGCGGCGCCCAGCAGCAACAACGGCGACAACAGCCGGCGCGGGTCGCCCCGCCGGTCCGCGAGCCAGCCACCGGTCCACGCGCCATACGCGATCGCGGCCAGGGCCACACCGATGATCGCGGTGCTGCTCGACAGCGTCACACCGACGTACGGCCCGACGAGCCGCAGCCCGACGATCTCCAGGACGAGTACGGCACCGCTGGTCAGGAACACCAGACCGGCGGCGATGCGGTTATTGAGGGGTGTCGCGGCATCCACCGCTCTAGCATGGGGCACATGTCCGATTCGACGCGCATACCTGCCAAGCCGACCCTCGATGGCCTCGAGGCGCGCTGGGTAAAGGTATGGGACGCCGAAGGGACCTACCGATTCGACCGGACCGCCACCCGCGACAGCGTGTTCTCGATCGACACGCCGCCGCCGACGGTGAGCGGGGCACTGCACATCGGCCACGTCTTCTCCTACACGCAGACCGACGCGATCGCCCGCTACCAGCGCATGCGCGGCCGGGACGTGTTCTACCCGATGGGGTGGGACGACAACGGCCTGCCCACCGAGCGGCGGGTGCAGCTCACGTACGGGGTGCAGTGCGACCCCGCCCTGCCGTACGACGAACACCTCGTCATCACGAAGACCCCCGGCGGCCCGCCCCAGAAGATCAGCCGGCGGAACTTCATCGACCTCTGCAAACGCCAGACGGAGGTCGACGAGCAGGCCTACGAGCAGCTGTGGCGCAACCTCGGCCTGTCCGTCGACTGGACCCTGCTCTACACGACGATCGGCGACCGGGCCCGGACCGCCGCCCAGCAGGGATTCCTCAACAGCCTCGCCCGCGGCGACGCGTACGCCGTCGACGGCCCGACCCTCTGGGACGTCACGTTCGGCACGGCGGTCGCGCAGGCCGAGCTCGAAGACCGCGAACGCCCCGGCGCCTACCACCGGATCCGCTTCGGCGACTTCACCGTCGACACGACCCGGCCCGAGCTGCTGCCCGCCTGCGTGGCCCTGGTCGCGCACCCCTCCGACGAGCGGTTCCAGCCGCACTTCGGCACGACCGTGCGCACGCCCCTGTTCCACGTCGACGTGCCGCTGCTCGCCCACCCCCTGGCCGACCCCGCGAAGGGCACCGGCCTCGTGATGGTGTGCACCTTCGGCGACCTCACCGACGTGACCTGGTGGCGGGAGCTCGACCTGCCGACCCGCACCGTCATCCAGCGCAACGGCCGGCTCGGCCTGCAACCGCCGCCCGGCGTCGACGAGGACCAGTACGCACTCGTCGCCGGCCTCACCGTCAACCAGGCCCGGGAGAAGATCGTCGCGGCACTGCGCGCCGACGGCATGCTCGAAGGCGAGCCACGGCCGATCACCCACGCGGTGAAGTTCTACGAGAAGGGCGAGAAACCCCTCGAGATCGTCGGCACCCGCCAGTGGTACATCCGCAACGGCGGCCGCTCGCCAGAACTCCGCGCCGCGCTGCTCGCCCGGGGCCGCGAGCTGCAGTGGACCCCGGCCCACATGCGCTCCCGCTACGAACACTGGGTCGAAGGCCTCACCGGCGACTGGGTGATCAGCCGGCAACGCTTCTTCGGCGTGCCGATCCCGCTCTGGTACCGCCTCGACGACGACGCCCACCCCGTCCACGACGACCCCATCGTGCCTTCGGCGCTGCCGATGGACCCGAGCAGCGACACGCCACCCGGCTACGACGAGTCGCAGCGCGGCCGGCCCGGCGGGTTCATCGGCGACCCCGACGTCATGGACACCTGGGCGACGTCCTCGCTGACCCCGCAGATCATCGGCGGCTGGCTCGACGACCCCGACCTCTTCACCCGGGTCTTCCCCATGGACCTGCGCCCCCAGGCCCACGAGATCATCCGGACCTGGCTCTTCTCGACCGTGCTGCGCGCCCACGTGGAGCACGACGTGCTGCCGTGGAAGCGGGCGTCGATCGCCGGCTGGATCGTCGACCCCGACCGCAAGAAGATCGGCAAGTCCAAGGACAACGCCGGCGACTCCCCGGAAGCCATGCTCGAACGGCACGGCGCCGACGCCCTGCGCTACTGGGCGGCCAGCGCCCGCCCGGGCGTCGACACGGCGCTCGACGTGAACCAGATGAAGATCGGCCGCCGCCTGGCCACGAAGCTCCTCAACGCGAGCCGCTTCGTGCTCGGCTTCCCCGTGCCCACCAGCGGAGCCGTCACCGAGCCCGTGGACCAGGCCCTGCTGGCCGCCCTGTCCACCGTGGTGACCGAGGCGACGGCGGCCTTCGAGGTGTACGACTACGCGCGCGCCCTCGAACGCACCGAACAGTTCTTCTGGTCCTTCTGCGACGACTACCTGGAGCTGGTCAAGTCCCGCGCCTACGGCGAGCTTCCCGCCGCCGACTCCGCCCGGACCGCTCTGACCACGGCGCTGTCGACCCTGCTGCGGCTGTTCGCCCCGTTCCTGCCGTTCGTGACGGAGGAGATCTGGTCCTGGTGGCAGCCCGGCTCCATCCACCGCGCCTCTTGGCCGACCGGCACTTCCGCCACTGGCGGCGAACCTGCCTCCGCGGCTGGCGGCGGGCCCTCCTCTGCGGCTAGCGGCCCCTCCTCTTCCTTTCCAAATCATCCCTCCGCCGACATTTCCGACATTTCCCCTTTGTCGGTCGCGACGGCGGTGCTGGCGGCGGTGCGGAAGGCGAAGTCGGCGGCTCAGCAGTCCATGCGGGCCGAGGTGGCGCTGCTGGCGGTGGCCGGCCCCGCGGCCGTCCTGGAGCAGGTCAAGGCCGACCTGACCGCGGCCGGCAACGTCCGGTCGTGGGCCATCACCGACGCTGAGGAACTGTCCGTTACCGTCACGTTGTGATGGAACTCCAGGCCATCGGGGTCCAACACCCCGCCGTGCGGCAGGTGCAGCACATCCAGAACAACACCGCACCCAACCGCTACAAGCTCTTCGTCGCCGAGGGCCTCTGGGCGCACAACATGCTCCTGGAGGCCGGCGCGCCGATCGACACGTTCTTCTGGTGCCCCGAGGCGATCTACGCCGACGAGGCCCACCGCCGCGCCGAGGAGATCGCCGCGCGGGCAGACCGGTCGTTCCGGATCTCGCTGCGGACCCTGGAGAAGATCTCCGAGCGCGACAAGCCCGACGGCCTGCTGTCCCTGGCCGCCCTGCCCCGCTGGGACGCCGACGATCTCCGGTTCGGCAAGACGTCGCTGGTACTGGTCGCCGACGGCCTCGAGATCCCCGGCAACCTCGGCACCCTGATCCGGTCCCTGGACGCCTGCGGGGCCGACTGCCTGGTGCTCACCAACCGCAAGACCCGCCTGACCCACCCGAAGGTCATCCGCGCCAGCCAGGGCACGATCCTCACCGTGCCGACGATCGAGTTCGAGCAGACCGCCGACGCCGTCGCCTGGCTCCAGCGCCACCGCTTCACGGTCCTCCTCGCCGACACCGACGAGGCGGTCAACTACCGCCAGGCGAACTACTCGGGCCGCACCGCCCTCGTCGTCGGCAGCGAACGCTACGGCATCGGCAAAGAGTGGTACGGCCACGGCTACCAGCGCGTCGCGGTCCCCATGCTCGGCTCGGGCGACTCCCTCAACGTCTCCGTCTCCGCCTCAGTCCTCCTCTACGAGGCACGCGCCCGCAAATCGTCCTGGTAACCCGCGCCGCAAATCGTCCTGGTAACCCGCGCCGCGAACCGCTGCGTGACGCACGCGCCCCTGGCTATGCACGCCCGCCGGTAACCCCGCCAGCACCGGCGACGAAGACGCGATGATCGTGCGCTACGAACGTCCGTCGGTAACGCGCGCTACGTACGTCCGCCGAGAACACGCGCTACGAGCGACCGCTGGTAATGCGCGTCCGCGGGCGAGTGGACGCGTCCGCGGACGGGTGCCGGTAACGCGCGCCTGCGAGTTGGCCGGGGTCAGTGGGGGTCTGCTGGTCGATGGCTGGCCGCACCGTGTTGGTGGGCAGCCTGCGCTGAACGTTCGCGGGTCCGGCACGCTTCGGGCTGGTGCCTCACCGCCTACTTGGCAACCTACACCACGCCTGCAAATTGACCTTCAAACCCGCATTCAGGGCAGTACGTATAGTAGTTTCTGCTGCTCAGAGCTATAGGGACTTGAGGTGGCGGGCGGCTTCGGGGAGGGGTTCGCCGACGGTGCGGTGCAGGGCGAGCCACAAGCCCGGGATCGCGCCGGCGGGTTCGCCCCGGGCGGCGAAGAGCGCCGTCAGCCAGTCGCTGGCCTCGCGGAGCAGCCTCGGGTCGTCGGTGAGCAGCGCCGCCGACAGGGCGTGCAGGGCGTGGTCGATCGCGTCGTCGAACAGGCCGCCGTCCTGCGAGGCCGGGTCCTGCGAGGCCGGGTCCTGCGAGGCCGGGTCCTGAGGTCCGGAGTGGGGGGACTCGAGCCAGCTCCGGCGGGCGGTGGCGCGGAACTCGGCGAAGCGGACGACCATCTCGGCGTGCTCGTCGGCGCCGGCGTGGCGGGCGCGGTCCGTGGCGGCGCTGTGAAGGTCCCCGCGGGCGACGAGGCCGTCGAGCACCGCCGCGGCGGCGCGGGCGTCCTTCGCCCAGCCGGAGGCGCCCAGCGCCCGGGCCCGCGTGTCGTCCGGTCCGAAGGCGCCGCCGCCGACGAGGACCGGCAGGCCCGCCTCGCGGGCGGCGTCGATGAGGCGGCGGGCGGCGGGCAGGGAGGCGGCGACGGAGCAGCTGATCGCGACCGCGTCGGCGTCCACGTCGTCGAGGAAGCGGGCGAACTGGCGGGCCGGCATCGACGCGCCGAGGAAGGTGGTGCGCCAGCCGGCCGCCTGCAGGCAGTACCCGACCAGGCGGGCCGGTAGGCCGTGCCACTCGCGCTCCGCGCAGGTGAGGATCACGTGGCCGAGCGGGTCGGCGGGAGCGGCGATGCGGGCGCCGACGGCGAGGGCGACGGACTCGCTGATCGCGGTCGCGGCGTGCTCGTGGGCGACGGTCCACGAGCCGGCCGCCCAGCGCAGGCCGACCTGCTCCTGCGCGCGGCCCACGACGTCGAGCAGGACGTCGACCGGGTCGGCGCCGCCGTCGACCAGCGCGAGCGCGTGCGCCACGGCGCCCGCCGCGTCCCGGCGCTCCAGGAACGAGAAGTACGGCCCGAAGGGCAAAGCGGTCACGAGGCGGCCGCCCGCAGGGCCAGCACCGCCAGGTCGTCGCGTTGCATGCCGTCGGAGCCTTCGAGGACGGCGATCTCGATCGCCTCCACCAGCGCGTCGACGCCCACCTGCGCGTACTGCGACAGCAGCTCGGCGAGGCGCCGCGTGCCGTCGCGGACGCTGTGGCGGCGGGCCTCGGTGACGCCGTCGGTGTAGAGGACGAGGGTGTCGCCGGGTGACAGGGTGACCTCCGCCGACGTGTACTCGACCTCGGGGACCAGGCCGGCCGCGAGGCCGCGCACCGCGACGGGCTCCACCGTGCCGGAGGCGCGGACGGCCAGCGGCGGCGGGTGGCCGGCGGAGGCGACCTTCACGTGCAGGGCACCGCAGGGCTGGCGGCGGACCCGGCCGTAGACGGCGGTCACGTACCGGCCGGAGGCGGTGCCGTCGAGCATCGTGTTGAGGGCACGGAGCACCGCGGCGGGGTCGCGGTCGACGGCGGAGGCGCCGCGGACGGTGTGCCGGGCCTGGCCGGTGACCACGGCCGCCTCGACGCCCTTGCCGGAGACGTCGCCGAGGACGAACGACCAGTCGTCGGGGCTGCCCCACGCGTCGTAGAAGTCGCCGCCGATCTCGGCGTCGGTGGAGGCGGCACGGTAGCGGGCGGCGAGCGCGCTGCCCTCCAGCTTCGGCAGCTCCGGCGGCCGGAGGCTGGCCTGCAGGACGGTGGCCACGCCGGCGCGCTCGGCATACCGGCGGGCGGCGTCCAGCGCGAGCGCGATGCGGACCGCCAGCTCTTCGGCGATGGAGATGTCCTCGGCCACGAACCCGAAGCCGGTGCGGCGGGCGAGCGTCAGCGTGCCGAACGTCGTGCCGCGGGCGGTCAGCGGCAGGCCCAGCACGTCGGCCGGGCGCAGCGCCGCGACCTGCTCGCGCATCCGCTCGTCGGGCACGAGGGCGAGCAGGCCGTCGGGCTCCAGCGGGTCCTGCTCCAGCGAGACGTGCAGCAGCTCCGGCCGCCCGGTGACCAGTAGCCTCGACTGCCCGTTGACCCCGTCGGCGTCGGGATGGCGCCGGGCCGCGGAGGAGGTGCCCGTCTTGTTGACGACGAGGCTGGTGTACGACGCCCCGTCCCGACCGATGAGCATGATCTGCGCCCAGTCGGCGAGGTGCGGCACGCATGCGGTCAGCGAGCGCCGGACGGTGTGCGGCAGGTTGAGCGACCCGGAGACGGTGCGGCTGGCGTCGGCGAGGAACTGTGCCCGCCGCTGGGCGACGGCCAGCATGGCAGCGTCGTCCAGCGCGTCCGGGGCACGCCCCACGAAGCCCAGGTCGCTGGTCATGGGTTCGAGTCTGCGTCGTACCCCGGACCGGGTCAAACGGTGTGAGCGTTTGAAGTCCGCCCAATGGGTACCACACACTGTTGACCAGCGATCAGTAGCCGATCCGTAGCTCGGTTCGCGAAAGGACACAGCGCAACGTGGTCAACGACGAGACAGTCTGGGAGCTGTCGGTGCGCCGCGAGGGGCAGCGGGCACGACTCGACACGGTGGGTGACCTGGATCTGGACACCGCACCGAAGCTGCTCACCGAGGTGGTCAAGCAGCTGGACGCAGGCGTGACGGAGCTGGTCATCGACCTGACCGAGCTCGCCTTCATCGACTCGAGCGGGCTGGGGACGCTGGTCGGCTGCTGGCGGCGGGCACAGCAGGCGGGCGCGACCTTGATCGTCGCCAACCCCAACGACGACGTGTCCATGACCCTGGAGATCACCGGTCTGGACCAGATCCTGCCGATCAGGGACGAGAAGCAGGCCGCCTGATCGACGAGCGGGCGAGAAGCAGGCCGCCTGAACAACGGGCATCAGCGCTGACAAACGAGTACAACGACCACCAGCGCTGATGAACGGGAAGGAAGCCGGCCTAGATCAGCTCGGCCCAGACGATCTTGCCGATCGGTTGCGGGCGGACGCCCCACGAATGGGCCAGCCGCGACACGATGAACATGCCCCGCCCCGAGGTGCTGGTCTCGTTGTCGATCTCGGTGATCCGTGGCAGGGCGGGGCTCGCGTCGCCCACCTCGATGAGCACCGCGCCGTCGCGGCGCAGCAGGCGCAGCGCGGCCGGCGGGATGCCGTGCCGCAGCGCGTTGGCGACCAGCTCATGCCCGACCATCACCGCGGCGCGGGTGAGGTGGGGCAGGTCCCACACGTGCAGCGCGCGCGTGATCACCCGGCGGGCCTGACGCGCCTCGCCGGCGGGCACCTCGACGCTGACCGCGTCCGCGCCGGGCGCGACGAGGTCGTCGGGGTCGACCGTGAACACGTACCTCATGGTGCCCGCTCACGCCCCCGTTGAACAGTGACACGGCGCCGCGAGTCGGGCAGGTGACAGGTTTGCGGCAGGTCTGCGATGGGCAAACCGAAACCCAATCGAACTCCAGGGGGGCCCGTAATGCTCGTCCAGCCAGAAATGACGGTCGCCGGTGGCGCGCAGCGCTCTTCGGACCTGCGTGCCGCGCTGTCGGCGCGTCATCAGGAGCTCGCCGACGAGTATGCCGAGGCGGTCGCCGAGATGACCCTCGCGGGTGTGGTCGACGCCGGTGACGACGTCGCCGACCTGGGCACCAAGGCGTTCAGCCGGGACCAGGAGCTCGCCCTCGCGCTGTCGATCCGCGGCCGGATGGACCAGGTGGAGCGGGCGCTGGAGCGGCTCGCGGATGGCACGTACGGCCGGTGCGAGCGCTGCGCCGAGGACATCCCGGTCGCCCGCCTGACGGCCTTCCCGTCGGCGACCCTCTGCGTCCACTGCAAGAGCCTGACCGAGCGCCGGTAACGACCACCGCGAGAGCCTGACCGAGCGCCGGTAACGACCACTGCAAGAGCCTGACCGAGCGCCGGTAACGACCACCGCGAGAGCCTGACCGAGCGCCGGTAACGGAGAAGGTGGCGCTAGTGGCGGGCGCCGCTGGCGCTCAGCCGCTCGACGACCCCGAGGGCCCGGTGCGCCGCGCTCTGCAGGTGCGGCAGGTAGTCCGCGGCGGCGGAGTCGGCGGCGAGGTCCTCGGACAGGAACGCCACATAGTTGAGGATGGCGCCCAGCGCGTTGGAAAGGTCGTGGGCCCCGTCGGCGATCTCGGCCCGCAACAGGGCGAGCTCGTCGGCCGGTTCCGTCGCGCCCATCCGTCCCCCTGGCTAGAGTGAGTCCCGTTCTACTGTTACGGGGCGTAGTCGAATGGTAACTCTAGTCACAACACTGCTCGTAGTAGCGGTGTTCTTGCGTGCACTTGTGGGGTACGCCGCCACCCGGGATCCGATCCAGCGGGACATCACGCTGATCTTCCTGCCCCCGGTGGTGGTGTGCGCCACCGCGATGGCCCGCCAGGTCCTGGTGAGCCCGCTGCCGCTTGCCGCGAGCGCCGCCTCGACCGCGCTGCTGATGCTGCAGCCGTACCTGACGCTGCGGCTCACCGCCAAGCTGCGGCACGTGCCGGCCTGGCTCAGCCGCGTCCTGCTGGTCGCGCTGCTCGCCAGCATCGCCGCCGTCGCGGTCGCGCCCCGGCCGCTCAACCTCGGCTACCTGCTGCTGGCCTCCGGCGCGTTCACCGTCACCGAGGTGATCGCCGGCACGTACCTGCTGCTGGGCGCCCAGCGGCGCTCCGGCGCGGCCCGGGCCAGGCTGCGGCTCGCCGGGGCCGCCACCTACCTGTTCGTGCTGATGATGCTGATGCTGTTCACCGGCGCCGTGCTGTACCCGGGCACGACCAGCTGGCTGGCGCCCGCCGGCCGGGTCGTGGCGCTGGTGTCCGCGATCGGCTACCTGGTCGCGTTCATACCGCCCGCGTGGCTGCGCCGGATGATGTCGGCCACCGTCTGGTACGAGGCGACCGAGGACCTCCAGCGGCTGCCGGCCGCCGTCAGCACCGGCCAGGTGTGGCGCCGCTACGTCCAGGTGGTGCACGAGACGACCGGCGCCGACGCCGTCGTGCTGGTCCGCACCGCCCCCGACGACCGCCTGGAGCAGGTCGCCGCCGTCTGCCGCTCCGGCGCCAGCGTGCCGCACGAGCCGATGCCCGAGCTGACCGCCGCCGACCTGCAGGCGCTCCTGACCGCCAGGCAGCCGGCCAGGGGAGACAAGAGCGAGCTGGCCGCCTGGTACGCGCAGACCACCGGCGCCCAGTACGTCACCGCGCTCGAGCTGCCGCTGGCGCAGGGCGAGCGCGGCGCCGTGCTGCTGCTCGACCACTACCGCGCCCTGTTCACCGTCGACGACCTGCGCCTCGCGGCGGTGCTCGGCGGCCAGGCCCAGGTCCTGGCGGAGCGCAGCACCATCGTCGCCGAGCAGCGCCGCCTCGCCGAGCAGCTGGCCGAGTCCGTGGACGCGCTCACGTACGCCAGCCAGGCCAAGAGCGACTTCCTCGCCGGCATGAGCCACGAGCTGCGCACCCCGCTGAACGCGATCATCGGCTTCAGCGACCTGATGCGCGCCGAGCACCCCGACGGCGACCGGCGCGCCGTGCCCGCCGAGTGGGTCGACCACATCCACAACAGCGGCCGGCACCTGCTCTGCCTCATCAACGACATCCTCGACCTGGCGAAGGTCGAGGCCGGGCGGATGGAGCTGCACCCGGAGCCGCTCGCCCTCGACGCCGCGGTCAACGACGTGATCACCGGCCTGCGGCCGCTCACCGACCGCAAGCGCCTCGAGGTGACGATCGACGTGCCGCGGGTCGGGGTCCTTGTCGACCCGCTCCGGTTCCGGCAGATCCTGGACAACCTGCTGTCCAACGCGATCAAGTTCACGCCCGAGGGCGGCCGGATCTCGCTGACCGCCGCGCAGGGCGCCGGCGAGGTCGCGCTGACCGTCGCCGACAGCGGGGTCGGCATCGCCGCGGCGGACCACGGCCGCGTCTTCGAGGAGTTCCAGCAGGTCGGCGACGCCGCCCAGCGGAAGGCCGGCACCGGGCTCGGCCTCGCGCTGACCCGGCGGCTGGTCGAGGCGCACGGCGGCTCGATCGCGCTGCAGTCCGCGCTCGGCGAGGGCAGCCGCTTCACCGTACGGCTCCCGGACGCCACCGCCGAGATCCCCGACGCCGCGACCGACGAACCGCTCGCGGACCGGAGCGTCAGCGCGAGCTCCGTGCGCGGCCGGGTGCTGATCATCGACGACGACGCCCGGGCGGCCGAGCTGCTGCGCACCTACCTCAGCGCCGCCGGATACCGGGTGCGGGTCGCGCCCGGCGGCAGCGAGGGCCTGGTCGCGGCGCGGAGCTGGACGCCCGACGCGATCCTGCTCGACGTGATCATGCCGGACATCGACGGCTGGGACGTGATCCGGGAGCTCAAGCAGGAGGACGCGCTGCGCGACATCCCCGTCTTCTTCGCCACGATCGTCGACGACCGCAGGGCCGGGCTGTCGCTCGGCGCCACCGACTTCTTCGTCAAGCCCGTCGACCACGACCTGCTGCTCGCCCAGCTCGCCCGGCACATCGTCCCGGCGAAGGGGGCCGGCGCCGAGGGCGCCTCGGTGCTGGTGGTCGACCGCGACGACCAGACCCGGCACGTCGTCGAGCAGCACCTCCGCGACGGCGGCATCGACGTCGTCACCTGCGACGACGGCCCGGAAGGGCTGCGCCTGTCCCGCGACCGGCGCTTCGACCTGATCATCTGCGACCTGCAGATGGCCGACGTCGACGGCTTCGCGCTCCTCGCCGGGCTCGAGGGCGACCCGGCGACCAGGGGGATCCCGGTCCTGGCGCTGACCGAGCCGGACCTGTCCGACGCCGACCGGGTCCGCCTGACCGGCAAGGTCATCGGCACCATGCCCCGCAGCGCCGCCGCTTCCGACGGCGTCCGCGAGTGGGTCGACCTGGCCGCCGTGGCCAGCACACTGTCCGACGCACGCGGAAACGGAGCGATCTGACATGAGCAGGCCTGGCGCAGCGGAGGTGACGGCATGAGCAAGGTCCTGCTGGTCGAGGACGAGGAGCTGAACCGGGTCCTGGTCCGGGCGATCCTCGCCCGTGCCACCGACGACACGATCCGCCGGATCGAGCTGGTGGAGGCGGGCAGCCTCCAGGTGGCCCGCGACGCGCTCGCGGAGCACGCCGTCGACCTGATCCTCCTGGACGTCAACCTGCCCGACGGCAACGGGCTCAGCCTCGCCGCCGATCTCAGCGCCCAACCGGACCGCCCGCAGGTGATCGCCCTGACCGCGAGCGTGCTGCCGCACGAGCGGGCCGCGGCGATGAGCGCCGGCTGCGACGCGTTCCTCGACAAGCCCTACGGCGCGCAGGACCTATTGAAGATCATTGGTGAGCATCTCCCCTGATGGCCGGGTTTGAGCGTCACCTACCCGTGGGTAGGTGAATTGACGCTCACTCGTCGTCGCTGGGGAGGAACGGGTGCGAACACTCGCCGATGGTCTCCGCCTACAGATGGACGCGCTGGACTACGTCCTGCTGTCGCTCTACTTCATCACCGTCCTGGGCGTGGGCCTCGCCGCCCGCCGCTCCATCAAGAACAGCGCCGACTTCTTCCTGTCCGGGCGTTCGCTGCCCGCCTGGGTGACCGGTCTCGCGTTCGTCTCCGCCAACCTGGGTGCCCTGGAGATCCTGGGCATGGCCGCCAACGGCGCCAAGTACGGGATGATGACCGTCCACTACTACTGGGTCGGCGCCGTTCCGGCGATGGTGTTCCTCGGCATCGTCATGATGCCCTTCTATTACGGCTCCAAGGTGCGCAGCGTCCCCGAGTACATGCGGCGCCGCTTCAACCGCCCCGCCCACCTGCTCAACGCGCTGTCGTTCGCGCTCGCCCAGGTCCTCATCGCCGGCGTCAACCTGTACGCGCTCGCGCTGATCATGCAGGCGCTGCTCGGCTGGCCGCTATGGACCGCGATCGTGGTCGGGGCCGCGATCGTCCTGGCGTACATCACCCTCGGCGGTCTCTCCAGCGCGATCTACAACGAGGTCCTCCAGTTCTTCGTGATCATCGCCGGGCTGCTGCCGATCGCGATCATCGGCCTGGTGAAGGTCGGCGGGATCAACGGGCTGTTCGACGCGGTCCGCGACACGAAGCTCGGCGAGGCCGGCCTGCACACCTGGGCCGGCACCGGCGGCAGCGACAACCCGCTCGGCGCGCCCTGGTGGGGCATCGTCTTCGGGCTCGGGTTCGTGCTGTCGTTCGGCTACTGGACGACGAACTTCGCCGAGGTCCAGCGTGGCCTGTCGGCGCGGAACATGAGCGCCGCCCGCCGGACGCCGATCATCGCGGCCTACCCGAAGGTCCTCATCCCGTTCGTCACCGTCATCCCGGGCCTGGTCGCGCTCGTCACGGTCAAAGGGCTCGGCGCCGACCAGGGCGACCTGCAGTACAACAACGCCATCCCCCTGCTGATGCGCGAGTTCCTCCCGAACGGTGTGCTCGGCATCGCGGTCACCGGCCTGCTCGCGTCGTTCATGGCGGGCATGGCCGCCAACGTCTCCGGGTTCAACACCGTCTTCACGTACGACATCTGGCAGGAGTACGTGAAGCGGGACAAGCCCGACGGCTACTACCTGCGCATCGGCCGCTGGATCACGGTCGTCGGCGTCATCATCGGCATCGGCACCGCGTTCATCGCCTCCGGCTACAGCAACATCATGGACTACATCCAGGCCCTGTTCTCGCTGTTCAACGCCCCGCTGTTCGGTGCGTTCATCATCGGCATGTTCTGGAAGCGGATGACCGCGTGGGCGGGCTTCTGGGGGCTGCTCACCGGCACGGTCGCGGCGTTCATCGTCTACGCCGGCTACAAGTGGTGGGGCTGGTTCACGTTCGGCTCCGACCTCGACGAGTCGTTCTGGGGCGCCGGCATCGCGTTCGTGACCGTCGCGATCGTCTCCGTCGTCGTCACCCTCTTCACCACCCGGAAGACCGACGAGGAGCTCAGCGGCCTCGTGTACGGCATCGGAAGCCACGACCTGAGCGCCGGCGAGCTCGCCGGTGACCGGGCCTGGTACCGCTCCCCGATCCTGCTCGGCGCCGGTGCGCTGATCCTGGCCTTCGCGTTCTACCTGCCGTTCCTGTAGGGGGGTGCTGCACATGTCCGACCAGCCGACGAAAGCGGAGACCGCCAGGGCGGCCCGGTTGTTCGACGTCCGCCGCGTCATCGGCGGCCTGTTCACCGTGTACGGCGTGATCGTCACCATCGTCGGCCTGTTCGACTCGCAGGCCGAGATCGACAAGGCCGCCGGCGTGCGGATCAACCTGTGGATCGGGCTCGGCATGCTCGCGCTCGGCCTGCTGTTCCTGCTGTGGCAGTGGTGGCGGCCCGCCGAGCCGCCGCCGGCGAGCGACATCCCACCGGCGGACCAGATTCGGGAGTAACAGCCAGTTCCGGGCTCCGGCGCGACGGGGGACACTGCGCGGCATGGAAATCGTGCTCGCTGACATCGCGCCGGACCCGGAGCCGTCCGCGACCGGAGTGGCGGTCGTGGTCGTGATCGGCGGGATCGTGGTGGTGACCGCCGTCATCGTGCTCGTCGTGTGGCTCCTACGCCGGTCCCGGTCCTAGAGCAGCCCAGAGCGGCCCTAGGACACCAGCCCGATGAGCACCGACGCGGCGTTCGCCCCGAGACTCGTCACCAGCAGCAGCGCCGGGTCGCGGCGGCACGCCAGCCACAGCGCCGCCGCCTCGACCACCACGACCGCCGCCTCCGCGCCCCACAGCGCACCCGCGGACGGGCGCGGCGCCAGCGACCACCACAGCACCGGGTGCGTCAACAGGTTCACGGCGACCCCGAGCAGCGCCGCCTTCCGCCAGGCCACCAGGCGGAGCGCCGTCAGCGCCAGCACGTACAGCGGAACCTCCACGGCGAGGGTCAGCAGCAGCGCCGGGATCACCACATGAAGGTAACGCTGCAGTTCCTGGTCGCCGCCGGTGCCGCCCTCACCGTCGCCCTCGGCGCGCCGCTCGCCACGACCGTGCTCGGCCTCATCGCGTTCGGCGTGCTGCACAACGTCCTGGAGCTGCGCTACGTCACCGGGCGGTTCGCGCCGGTGCTCAACGGCCGGTTCCTGGCCGTGCTGCTCGGGCTGATCACCGCGATCGTGCTCTGCCGGCTCGCCGCGATCGTCGTCGGCCAGCCGGCCCGCACCGCGGAGATCCTCATCGGCTACGCCGTCCTCGCCGCCGGGTGCGCGCATGCGCTGCGCGGCTGGCTGCTCGGCCTGTCCGGCGCGGTCCTCGCGGTCGCCGGCGCGGTGTCGCTGACCTGGCCGGCCTACCACTTCGTGGTCCTCGCGCACCTGCACAACGTCGTGCCGCTGTTCTTCCTGTGGGAGTGGGCCGCGACCCTGCCACCCGCGACCCGCCGCTGGTTCCGGGGCATCCAGGTGGGCTGGGTGCTCGTGCTGCCGTCGCTGCTGCTGTACGGCGTCGCCGACGCCGCACTGCGGGACGTCTCCGCCTCGGCGGTGGCCTCGTTCGCCGGCGACCCCGCGAAGATCGTCGCGCTCAGCGCCCCACCCGGCGCCGACACGGTCATCGGCGCGCGGTTCCTCGTCGTGTTCGCGTTCCTGCAGACCATGCACTACTTCGTCTGGGTCTGGTTCCTGCCGCGGCACGCGCCGGACGCGGCCAGGGCCTTCGAGCGGCGGGTGCCGTGGCTGCGCGGCCCGCGCGCCTGGGCCCTCGGCGCGGGCCTCGGCGGCGTCCTCGCCATGCTCTTCGCCGTCGACTACGCCTCCGGCCGGGCGATGTACGCGGCATTCGCCTCGTACCACGCGTACCTGGAGTTCCCGGTGTTGCTCGCGTTGCTCCTCGGTGCCGATGCAGCGCGTTCACAGCTGGTTTTCAGGGAAACCGGACCCGGCAGCCAGGAAGCGGCGGCAATGTCGACGGTGACAAGGGAACACTGACGCACCTGGGAGCGAATCATGACGCGGCTGCTTGTGGTCGACGACGAGCCGGACATCGTCGAGCTGCTGTCCGCGAGCCTGAAGTATCACGGCTACGACGTGGCCAGCGCCACCAGCGGCCGGCAGGCGATGGAGGAGGCCCGCCGCTTCCGCCCCGACATGATCCTGCTCGACGTCATGATGCCCGAGCTCGACGGCTTCGAGGTGCTGCGCAAGCTGCGCGGCGAGGGCACCCGCGTGCCGGTCCTCTTCCTCACCGCCCGCGACGCCACCGAGGACAAGATCAAAGGCCTGACCCTGGGCGGCGACGACTACGTCACCAAGCCCTTCAGCCTGTCGGAGATCCTCGCCCGCATCCAGGCCGTCCTGCGCCGCGTCGCCGACCCGGCCGGCGGCGCCGCGGCCGCGTCGTCCCGGCTGACCTTCGCCGACATCGAGCTCGACGAGGACACCCACGAGGTGTTCAAGGCGGGCCAGGAGGTCCAGCTGTCGCCGACCGAGTTCAAGCTGCTGCGCTACTTCATGACCAACCCCGGCCGCGTCCTGTCCAAGGCCCAGATCCTCGACCACGTCTGGCAGTACGACTTCGGCGGCGACGCCGGCGTCGTCGAGTCCTACGTGTCGTACCTGCGCAAGAAGATCGACACCTCGGAGCCCCGCCTGCTCCAGACCCTGCGCGGCGTCGGCTACTCCCTCCGACTGCCACGGACATGAACGCCTGGCCGCTCCGCGTCAAGCTCGTCGCCCTGATGCTGTCGCTCCTCACGGTCGCACTGGCGATCACCGGCGGCATCGGCGTCTACAGCACCCGCAACTACCTGGACGACAAGCTGCGCAACCAGCTGCGGGAAACCGCGCCGCGGGCGGGCGGGGGCTGCACCCCCGCGGGACTGCCCAAAACGTCGACGGGTCCCAACGGCCGTCGAGGTCCCGCACTGCCCAGTGGCTACTGGTCCGCCTGCATCGCCCCTGACGGCACCATCACCAGGTCGGAGTTCGAGCCGGTGGACGACGGGCAGGCCGAGCCCAAGCTGCCCGCCAACATCAGCGACCTGAGCGGTCCCGGCCCGTTCTTCACGGTGCCGTCGACCAACGGCACCGGCCACGACTGGCGCGTCCTCTTCGCCAAGGGCCCCGACGGGTTCGTCATGGTCGCGTTGAGCGAGGACGAGATCGACGCGACGGTCACCCAGCAGATCTGGGTCACCGTAGGCGTCGGGGGCGGGGTCCTGCTGCTGCTCGCGGTGGTCGCGTACCTGCTCGTGCGGTCCAGCCTGCGGCCCCTCGTCGAGGTCGAGCAGACCGCGGAGGCGATCGCGGCGGGTGACCTGACGCGACGCGTACCAGAGGCGGATCCGAGAACGGAGGTCGGCGGCCTGTCGACGGCGTTGAACACGATGCTCGGGCAGATCGAGACCGCATTCGAGGAGCGGCGGGCCAGCGAGGAGGCGGCCCTCGCGTCGGAGGAGCGCATGCGCCGCTTCGTCGCCGACGCCAGCCACGAGCTGCGCACCCCGCTGACGTCGATCCGCGGCTTCGCCGAGCTGCACCGCCAGTCGGGCGGCGCCGACGAGACCGTCGGCCGGATCGAGCACCACGCCACCCGCATGGGCCTGCTCGTCGACGACCTGCTGCTGCTCGCCCGGATGGACCAGCAGCGCCCGCTGGAGAAGAAGCCGGTCGACCTGCTGGCCCTGGCCACCGACGCGATGATCGACGCCCGGGTCACCGCGCACCACCACAAGCTGCGCCTGCGCACCCTCGGCGGTGGCGACGACGACGTGGACCTGGAGGAGCCGGTCGTCCTCGGCGACGAGACCAGGCTGCGCCAGGTGCTTCAGAACCTCATCACCAACGCGTTGACGCACACCCCCGCCGGCACCGAGGTGACCGTGTTCGTCGGGACGGAAGGCCGCGACGCGGTCCTCGAGGTCGCCGACAACGGCCCCGGCATGACGCAGGAGGACGCCGACCGCGTCTTCGAACGCTTCTACCGCACCGACCCGAGCCGAACCCGCGCGCTCGGCGGCTCCGGCCTGGGCCTGTCGATCGTCAGCGCCCTGGTGACCGCCCACGGCGGCAAGGTCACCCTCCGCACCGCCCCTGGCGAGGGCGCCGCCTTCCGCGTCACCCTCCCCCTGCACACCCCCGGAAAGCCGTGATCCGGAAGACCTTGTGTACCCAGGGGTGCACAAGGTCTTCCGGATCATTGAGAGCGGGACGTTACGGGTGGGTCCAGGTCTGGGCGCCCGTGCCGTTGCAGTCGTAGATCTGCAGCTGGGTGCCGTTGGTGGTGGTCGAGCCGGGGATGTCCAGGCACTTGTTCGCCTGGGGGTTGCGGATCGAGTTGTTCGCGCCGATCACCCACTGCTGGGCCCCGGTGCCGTTGCACGTGTAGAGCTGCACCAGCGTGCCGTTCGTGGTGCCGCTGGCCTTCACGTCGAGGCACTTGCCGGCCAGGCCGGTGATGGTGCCGTTGGCGTTGACGGTCCACTGCTGCGCGCCGGTGCCGTTGCAGTCGTAGATCTGGACCTTGGTGCCGTCGGCAGTCTGGCTCGCGTTGATGTCGGCGCACTTGCCCAGCGCCGTCAGCGTGCCGGTCCGCGCGCCGCCCGGGGTGCCGATGCCCGGGCCGGTGAAGGTGTAGCTGTCCAGGTCGAGGATCGCCCCCGAGCCGCCGGTGAACACGATGTACAGGTCGTGCGTCCCGTCGTCCGGCTTCGTCACCGGCCCGCTGACCTCGGCGTAGGTCTCCCAGCCGCCGGTGTTGGGCACGGTGAGGCGGGCGACCTCGGTGCCGGTGGGGGAGTCGTAGCGGAAGGAGACCGTGCCGCCGCCACCGCCGGAGGAGACGCGCGCCTTGACGCCCGTGATGTTCTTCAGCGACACCGCGTGGTGCCGGACGCTCTCCCCGGACTGGATGTCGCCGAGCCGCTTGCCGCCGTCGGCCGCGGCCGCCGTGATGACCTGCGGGCCGGACAGCGACACGTAGTGCTCGGCCTGCCAGTACTTGGGCCAGAGGGTGAACTCCGACGAGCCGGTCAGCGGCACCGAGCCGGCCGCGCCGTTGTCGGTGTAGGTGGCGCGGACGACGAAGAACAGCACCGAGTCGGGCCCGGCGTGCACCGGCCCGGTGTTGAAGGTGGCGGAGCAGCCGGTGCCGGAGCCCTCGTCGTGGGCGTGCTCCTGGTGGCCGAGCGCGACCGCGATCACGATCTTGGAGCAGTCGATCGGGCCGTCCTGCGGGTCGGTGGCCGAGGCCGTGACCGTGAAGTTGTCATTCCAGTCGAACATGCCGCCCGCCGGGACGCCGGAGATCGTGACGGTCGGCCGGTTGTTGCCGACGGTGATCGGCACGAGCGTCGTGCCGGTGTGGCCCGCCGGGTCGCGCACCGTCAGCCGTGCCTGCTTCGCGCCGTTCGTCGTGTACGTGTACGACGGGTTCGCCGCGGTGGAGTCCGTCGTGCCGTTGTTGTCGAAGTCCCAGGCGTACGTGATGGCGTCGCCGTCAGGGTCGCTGGAGCCGGCGCTGGAGAAGGTCACCGCGAGCGGCGCGAGCCCGTTGTCCTTGTTGACCGTGGCCTTGGCGACCGGCGACCGTCCACCCTGGACATAGTTGATTTTGTACAGGCCGGCGTCGGCGGCTCCGGAGAAGTAGCCGCTGCCGTACTCCAGCATGTACATCGAACCGTCGGGGCCGAACTGCCAGTCGATCGGGTGCACGAAGGGCATGCCCGCGTTGACCGGCTCGATCCCGCCGGAGACCGGGTTGCCGGTGGCCGGGTTGTTGTTGTCGAAGTTGACCATCTTGACCCAGTTGCGGCAGTACTCGGAGATGATCCACTTGTTGTCGTAGTACTGCGGCCACTTCACCGACGAGTTGAGGTTGGGGTCGTAGTGGTACACCTCGGTGTGGTTCGGCGAGCCGCACCCGCCGGGGCTGTCCAGCTGCGGCCACTGCACGCTGCCGCCGTGCTGCTCCCAGACCAGCGCCGGCTTGGTCGCCGGCAGCTGCTGCAGGCCCGTGTTGCGGGGCGAGTTGTTGACCGGCCCGGTGCTGCCGCCGCACGGGAACCAGCCGCGCGGCGCGTTGGCCGCGAAGTCCCAGTCGTTGTAGGCCACGTTCGGGCCGCCGCAGTAGGGCCAGCCGTAGTTGCCGGGGCCGCTCGCCCGGTTGAACTCGTCGAACGCCGCCGGCCCGCGGTTGGCGACCGTCGCACCCGCGTCAGGGCCGACCTCACCCCAGTAGAGGGTGTTGTTGGCCTTGGTGTCGACCCAGATCCGGTACGGGTTGCGCGTGCCCATGATGTAGATCTCGCCCCGGGTCTGCGCGCTCTGCGCGAAGAGGTTCCCGGCCGGGATCGTGTAGGTGCCGTTGCTCTCCGGGTGGATCCGGTTGATCTTCCCGCGTAGGTCGTTGGTGTTGCCCGAGGTGCGCTGGGCGTCGTACTGCGGGTCGCGGTTGGTCCGCTCGTCGATCGGCGCCATGCCGGCCGAGTCGCCGCCGGAGTTGGTGTTGTCACCGACCGCGAAGTAGAGGTTGTTGTTGCTGTCCCAGGTCATCGACCCGGCCGAGTGGCAGCACAGGTTCCGCTCGGTCGGCCACTCGATGATCATGTCCTCGCTGGCGGGGTCGAGGACGTTGGTCGAGGGGTTGAAGGTGAACCGGGAGATCCGGTTGACCAGCGGCGTCACCTTCGGCGAGTAGAAGATGAAGACCCAGCGGTTGGTGGCGAACTGCGGGTGCAGCGTGATGCCGATCAGCCCGTCCTCGAAGCGCGCGTCCAGCTGGAGCGTCAGCGCCACGGTCGTGGACTGGGTGGTGGGGTTGTACAGCCGGACCTGGCCGCCGGCGGCGGTGGTGCCCCGGTTGATGTACATGACCTTGCCGTCGGGCAGGACGGCCAGCTCGATCGGCTCGCCCATGGTCAGCCCGCCGTCGAGCTTGACCTTCTCGAAGTCGCTGGCGGGCGGCGGTGCCGCGGCGGCGGGAGCGGGGGCGGCGGCCTCGACGGTCGCGAACGTCGCGAGACCCACGAGACTCGACGCGATCAGGGCGAGGGCTGACGTGCCGACGGTCCATCGTCGGCGGTGGGGGTGTTTCACCGGACCTCCTGTGAGCGGACTGCCCGATGGCCTCCCGCCGACTGGAGGACATCGATGTGCGCCAGACAGTAACGTCTTTCGTTCGAAAGCAACAGACTTTCCTTTATATTGACGAAAGTCGGTTACCTCTTCCGTGGTTGGCCCTACCGGAGGCCCGCGACAGTTGGGTATGAAATGAGGGTGTTCGATGAATGGGTCGACCTCTGGGACGTGACCCTTCGAATCCGGCGCGAAGGCTCGGGCCCGCCGGTGCTGCTCCTGCACGGGCACGCGGGCACTCTGGAGGTCTGGGACGAGCTCGCCCCGCTCCTCGCTGCGCACCACACCGTGGTCCGGCCGGACCTGCGCGGCCACGGTGCGTCGGCCCGGGCGACCGACGAGGACTGGCCGGCGCTCGTCCACGAGATGGTCCTGGACAGCCTGGCGCTCATGCACTCGCTCGGCCACGACAGCTTCGCCGTCGTCGGCTGGGACCTCGGCGGCCACGTCGCGGCGGCGCTGGCGGCGGAGCACCCGACGAAGATCGACCGGCTGGTCGCCGTCGACGCCGTCCCGCTGCCCCCGCCGGCCTGCCCCACGCTCGTCCTGTGGTCGGACGGGCCGCCGTTCACCGAGTCCCTGCTCGACTTCCTCAGGCCCGGTAGAACATGACCGCCGCCGGGTCGTGCGCCGGCAGCGGGTAGGTGTGCGTGACCTTCAACGCCTGGTCGAGCACCTTGACCTCGGTCGCGGTCACCACGACCAGGCCGCCGTCCGGGCGGAACCAGACGTGCTCGAACGCGCCCAGCTGCAGGCGCATCCGCTTGACCGTGTTGTAGACCACCACCGTGCGGTACACGTGGCTCGGGTCGCTGTTGACGTTGCCCAGCGCCACCAGCAGGCCGCTGTCGGAGACCGCCTGCACCGAGGTCGGGCAGCCCGCCGTGCGCTCGCACTCGTCCAGCCCGGTGACCGGCACCGTCCGCGTCGCGCCCGCGCCCTCGGTCGAGACCTTGAGGTCGTTGCCCTGGAACAGGTAGGCGGTCGTCACGCCGCTCGGCGAGTACGCCAGGTACTGCGGCCGGTCCGGGAGAGGGTGGGCCGCGCCGGTCGCCACGTCGTACCGGACGCCGCCCGCGACCAGCGCCGAGCCGTCGGGCGTCCAGACGACGGTGTTGCCGCCGTCCCACCGGACGTTCTTCGCCACCACGTGACGGGCGCCGCCGCTGGTGGCGACCACCAGGTCGCCCGGGGCGATCCGGTCGCGGTCCGGGGACGTGTTGATCGCCAGCCGGGTCCCGTCGGGCGACGGCGTCGCGTACATGTCCTCGCCGGTCGCGGTGCCGAAGTTCACCGTCTGCGGGGTTCCGCCGGCGTACCGGTGAAGCTCGATCGCCTTGCCGGCCTTCAGGGTGAGGAAGGACAGCGCGCCCGGGATCGCGGCAGCGGGCGACGGCGGCGCCGAGGAGGGCGAGGAGGACGGCGCGGACGGCGGCAGGGACGGCGGCAGGGACGACGGCAGGGACGGCGTGGCCGAGACGGCCGGCGCCACGTCCGGCCGGGTGTCCTCGTGCCGGACCTTCAGCAGGGCCGCGCCGCCGGTCAGGGCCACCGCCACCGCCACCCCGGCGGCCGAGGCGGCCAGCGTCCGGCGCGTCCGCAGCCGCCGCGACGTGCGGTCCACCCGCTGCCGCAGGCCGGCCAGGTCGGTGCCGGCCATCTCGCCGGCGAGGTCGTCCAGGCGATCGTGCAGGTTCATCGGAACATCCCCTCCGTCGCCGTGCCGGCGTGGTCGTCCGGCAGTGCCCTGCGCAGCGCCGCCAGCCCGCGGGCGAGGTGGCTCTTGAGGGTGCCGACCCGGCACCCCAGCAGCTCGGCGGCCTCCGCCTCGCTGCGGTCCTCGAAGTAGCGCAGGACCACGGCCGCGCGCTGGCGGGCCGGCAGCGTCAGCAGCGCCTGCCGCAGTGCCAGTCGCAAGGCCAGCCGGCTGGTCGCGTCCGTGGCATGGTCGCGCCCGTCGCGGCGCTCGGGCAGGTCACCGAACAGAGACTCCGGGACGCGCCTGCGCCGCCACCGGCTGACCTGCAGGTGGTACATGACCTGCCGGGCGTACGCCTCGGGGTTGCCGCCGTCGCGCAGTCGCCGCCACGCCCGGTGGGTGCGGGCGAGGGCGTCCTGCACCAGGTCCTCGGCCAGGTGCCGGTCCCCGGTCAGCAGGTACGCCGTGCGCAGCAACGCCGGCGTCCGGGCCCGGTAGAAGGCCTCGAAGTCGTGCTCGTCCGGTTCCATCAGCGCTATAAACGCCGACGGGCCACCAACGGGTTACACAGCCGGGTGCCCGGGATCCGCGAGGGATCCCGGGCACCCGACCCTGTGGGAGTTATGCCTTGGCGATGGAGTCGCCGTCGACCTTGATGGCGACGGCCTTGAGCGGCTTGCCGGCCGGCCCGTTGGCGACCGAACCGTCGGCGACCTTGAACTTGCTGCCGTGGCACGGGCAGTTGATGGTGCCGCCAGACACGTCTCCCACGACGCAGCCGGCGTGCGTGCACACCGCGGTGAAGCACTTGAACTGGCCGGCGGTCGGCTGGGTCACCACGATCTTCTGGTCCTCGAAGATCTTGCCGCCGCCGACGGGGATGTCGGAGGTCTTCGCGAAGCCACCGCCCCCACCGGTCGCGCCCCCACCGGTCGCGCCGCTGCCGGTGGCCGCCGCCGCGGTGTCCGCGCCGCCGGTCGCGGCGGGTGCCGCCCCGTCCGAGGAGGTGCCCGTGTCGCCGTAGGCCGCGCAGCCCGCGAGGGCCGCGGTGAGGCCGGCCGCACCGGCGCCGGCGATCAGGGTCCGTCGAGTCGTGTTGCTCATGGTTCTTCGATTCCCTTTCAGATCTTGACGCCGAACGTGGTGAAGAACCACAGCGCGGAGGTGACGAACAGGCCGGAGAGTGCGGTGAAGACCAGCCCGCCGAAGAGCGGCAGTGCCCAGTTCGGCACGCCCTTCTTGGCGAGGAGCAGCATCTTCGCGGCGAATACGCCGTAGAAGAAGCAGCCGAACAGCGAGTGCATGAGCGTGCGGGTGTCGAAGTCGGCGAAGCCCAGCGCGTACAGGCAGTGCAGGGCGACCGGGATCGACGCGATGAACGCCAGGCGGCCGGACCAGCGGTGCAGCCCGCCGAGCCAGCCCGCGTTCGGCAGCGGGATCTTGCCGTACATGACGAGCGCGGTGAAGAGCTGCACGACCGCGAGCGCGAAGGCGAGCGTCGCGAGCCACACCTTGACCGTCTGCGGGCTGGAGAAGCCCGCGACGTTCACCGCGATGCCGGTCGGCTCGTGCACCTTGCCGTAGACGCCGAGGGCGCCGGCGACGAAACAGGCGACCAGCACCGGCACGATGAGGGTCGCGGCCGTCCTGTTCGTGGGCTGAGGGTTGGTGGGCTGGACGACCGGAGCGGTCTGGGTCTCATCCGGGGACATGGTGACGGCTCTCCTCTCAGTAACCGGAGCTGGCGTTGGGGTTGCCCGCCTCGATCGGGACCTTGGTCCCGTCGACCGTGGCGGTCTTGCTGTTCACGTCGAACGGCGGCGCCTCGCTGGTCTCGCCGTTCTTCGTCTGCACGCCGACCTGGCGGCCGTCCGGCAGGACGACCCAGCTGGCGTCGAGCTTGCCGCGCAGCGACGCGGCGGAGCGGTACAGGCCCGAGGGCGCCGCGGCCACCTTGACGGTGAAGCCCCACGACTTCGTGCCGGCGGTGACGTCGCCCTTGACCTGGCCGCCGCCGTACGTGCCCTTCAGGCTGCCCTTGGCGCCGGTGAGCTCGACCTGACCGTTGGCCATGGTGCCGTTGAGCCACGCCTCGACCTTCTTGCCGTCGCAGACGTAGGCGATCGCCTTGCCGTTGTTGACGACGATCGCGAGCGAGGCGGCCCCGCCGTCGACCGCGCCGGCGTACGTGACGGTGCCCTGCTGGCCGGCGTTGCCGCTGCCGTCGCCGACCGGCGCGCTGGACGCCGGTTGCGAAGGAGGCGGGTCGGCGGCCGGTTGCGAAGAGGCCGGCGCGGCGACGGTCCCGGTCTGCTTGGCCGAGGCCGCGGCCTGGTTCTTCTCGACATCGTTGCTGAGGTCGACGTTGAGCGTGTACAGAACGCCGGCGACAACAAGTCCGGCGCCGAGCGTGACGAGCGGTGCCTTGAACCTCATCGGTGACTCCCACAGTTGATCGCACCCGTCAGGTGCTTCGATGAATATGAGACCGAGGTTGGCGTACCGTGTCTGCGTCCAAAGACGCACAACGCAACTGCTGCAATGTCGCCAAAGTGACCAGCTAGAGAATGGGTGCGTTCGATGCCTCGTGTCGTGGTCTGGGCGAGCCACCTGGCATTGCCCCTCGCGGGCCTGTGGCTGCTGCTGACCCGTCCGGGGGCGGACCTGATCTGGCAGCACCACGACACGCACTTCTGGCTGGTCCTCGTGGTCGCCGCGGTCAACGTCGCGGTGGGCGCCGCGATGAGCGTCGCCGCGCACCGCCGGCAGGACGGGCGGCTGTTCCTCGTCTCGCTGGTGTTCCTGGCCGGCGCCGGCTTCCTGTTCGCGCATGCGCTCGCCACCCCGAAGGTCCTCATCGCGCACCCCAACGCCGGCTTCGACATGGCGATGGCGGTCGGCCTGATCATCGGTGCACTGCTGGCGTTGGTGTCGTCGGTACGTCTCCCGCCCGGCATCACCCGGTGGCAGCTGGCCCTGCGCCCGCTCCTGGCGGCCGTCCTGTTCGCCTGGATCGTCGTGTCGGTGCTGGACCTGCCGCCGCTGAACCGGCAGACCCAGGTGCGCGACGTCGAAGGGCCGATGGTCGTCGCCTCGTACGCGGCGGTCGCGCTGTATCTGGTCGCCGCGGTCCGCTTCTACCTGCGGTACCGGCGCGCGCCCGGCGTGGTGCTGCTGTCGGTGGTGACCGCGTTCGTGCTGCTGGCCGAGGCGATGCTGGCGGTGACCCTGGCCGACAAGTGGCGGTTGTCGTGGTGGGAGTGGCACCTGATCCTCACCGTGGCGTTCCTGTTCGTCGGCTACTCCGCCTACGTGCAGTACCGGCGCGAAGGCAGCGCCGCGGGGCTCTTCGACGGGATCGCGGCCGCCGAGACCACCCGCCGGATCCGGGCGCAGTACACCGAGGCGCTCGAGGAGCTCGTCACCGCCCTGCAGGAGTCCGAGGCGGGCGGCCGGCCGGAGCGGCTCGCGGCGCGGATGGCGGAGCGCTTCGGGCTCACCGAGAAGCAGGCCGAGGTGCTCGACCGGGCCGCCGCCGCGCTGCTCGCCGAGCGCGACCTGACGGGCCGGCTCGGCGCGCTCGTCACCGTCGGCGAGCAGGCCCGCGTCGGCGCCGGCGAGGACGAGTTCCTGCGCTCTGCGGTCGACGCGGTCCGCCCGTCCTTCGGCGACGTCGAGGTCGGCCTCGTCTCCGGCGGCGTCACCGCCGTGACCGGCGCCGACGTGCTGCCGCTGACGGTCAAGGGCAAGGTCGCCGGCGGGGTGCGGATCCCCGCCACCGGGCGCCCCGAGCTGCGCGCCACCCTCGCCAACCAGCTGTCCATCGGGCTGGAGAACGCGCGACTGTACGGGGAGCTGTCGACGCTCTTCCGGCAGTACATGTCGCCGGACGTCGCGGCCGCGCTGCTCGCCGACCCGGGGCAGGCCGCGCTCGGCGGCCAGCTGGTCGACGTCACGGCGCTCTTCGCCGACCTGCGCGGCTTCACGACCTTCTCCGAGGCGGTCGAGCCGGGCGAGATCGTCGAGATGCTCAACCGGTACCACGGGGTCGCCGTCCCCTGCATCCTCGACAACGGCGGCACGATCGTGCAGTTCGTCGGCGACGCGCTGCTGGCGCTGTTCAACGCGCCCGCCCGGCAGGACGACCACGAGACGCGGGCGGTCCGCGCGGCCCTGCAGATGCAGGACGCGGTGCGGGTGATCGCCGCCGGGCACCCCGGCTGGCCGCGCTTCCGGGTCGGCGCCAACACCGGCCCGGCGCTCGTCGGCAACATCGGCAGCGAGCTGCTGCGCGGCTTCAACGCGATGGGCGACGCCGTCAACGTCGCGGCGCGCCTGCAGACGATCGCCGAGCCCGGTCAGGTCGTCATCGGCGGCGCCACCCACGACGCGCTGCGCGGCGTGGTCGCAACCCCCCTCGGCGACCTCGAAGTGAAAGGACGCCGACAGACAGTCCGGGCATATGTGGTGCAGAGTTTGAACCCGTGACCGAGTTCTTCGACCTGCTGAATACAGACGAGCAGGCCGCGCTGGAGGCGGCCGGGCACCGGCGGCAGTGGAAGCGCGGCGCGGTCATCTACCGCGAGGCGAGCCGCTCCGAGTCGGTGATCGTGCTCAAGGCCGGCCGCGTGAAGGTCTCCTCCGACACCGCCTCCGGCACCGAGGTGGTCCTCGCCGTGCGCGGCCCCGGCGCGCTGCTCGGCGAGCTGTCCGCGGTCGACGGCGGCCCGATGTCGGCGACCGTCACCGCCCTCGAACCGGTCGTCGCGCTCGCCGTGCCGTCGCCGGAGTTCGAGCGCTACCTGCTGGGCCACGCGCGCGTCTCGATGCTGCTCATGCGCGAGCTGATCGGCCGGCTCCGCGACGCGGACCGCAAGCGGATCGAGTTCGGTGCCTACGACACCACCGGGCGGGTCGCGGCCCGTCTCGTCGAGCTCGCCGAGCGCTTCGGCGAGCAGACGGACGAGGGGCTGCGGATCAGCCTGCCGCTGTCGCAGGACGAGCTCGCCGGCTGGACGGGGTCGTCGCGTGAGGCGGTCACGAAGGCGTTGCGCACGCTGCGTGAGGAGGGCTTGATCCAGACCGGTCGCCTGCACGTGATCGTCCGGGACCTCAGCACATTGAGAGATCGCGCTCAATAGCCGGGTTCACCCTTGCTTTGACCCTCGCACCACCACCCTTACCCCGATGTGGATCTTTACACCCTGCAAGGACCACTTAGTCTCTCGCGACAGGTGCATCGAGGCATCGACATCATGCCTTGGTGCTTAGCCCCACCAGGGAGGTACCTGTGCGTAAGTTGACCGTGGGACTTCTGAGTCTCACGCTTGCGTCGGGTATGGGGGTGTTCGCCGGGGGTGGTGCCGCGTACGCGGTGCCGTCAGCCGGGGGACCTTCCGTAGCCGACGCCGCGTCACCCTCCGACGAGTTGCCGAACCCGTTGGAGGACAAGCGGCGCGAATCCCGTGAGGTCGCGATCTCGCAGATCCTGAGCGGCCAGGCGACGCCGGAGAAGCGTGGATCGAGCACGGTCGTCAAGATCGGCAAGAAGGGCCAGGTCGGGAAGGGTGGCGACACCAAGACCAAGAAGGCCCGCGTCGACCAGTACGTCGAGCTGAGCCGCGAGAAGACCGACAAGATCTTCGTCGTCCTCGCCGAGTTCGGCAACCAGCGGCACCCGAGCTACCCGGACCAGGACACGAGCGCCGCCACCCCCGGGCCGACGGTGTTCGACGGGCCGCTGCACAACGCCATCCCGGAGCCGGACCGGTCGGTCGACAACTCGACCCTCTGGGAGCAGGACTTCAGCCAGCAGTACTTCTACAACAAGTACTTCGCGACCGGCAGCGGCGCGGAGTCCCTGAAGACGTACTACGAGAAGCAGTCGTCAGGGCGCTACAGCGTCGACGGTCTGGTGACCGACTGGGTCAAGGTCCCGTACAACGAGGCCCGGTACGGCCGCAGCAACGGCTACCCGTGCGCCAGCAACGTCTGCAGCAACACCTGGAACCTGATCCGTGACGCGGTCGACGCGTGGGTCTCGGGCCAGAAGGCGCAGGGCAAGACCGACGCCGACATCGCCGCCACGCTCGCCTCCTACGACCAGTGGGACCGCTTCGACTACGACGGCGACGGCGACTTCAACGAGCCCGACGGCTACATCGACCACTTCCAGATCGTCCACTCCGGTGGCGACCAGGCCGATGGCGACCCGTACCAGGGCGAGGACGCGATCTGGAGCCACCGCTGGGCGGCGTTCCAGAACTTCACCAGCGGCCCGACGTTCAACCAGATGGGTGGCACGCAGATCGGCAACACCGGTCTGTGGATCCGTGACTACACGATCCAGCCCGAGAACGGCGGCCTGAGCGTGTTCGCGCACGAGTACGGCCACGACCTCGGCCTGCCGGACCACTACGACACCTCGGGCGCCGGCGGCAACGCCGAGAACCCGGTCAACTGGTGGACCATCATGGCGCAGAGCCGGGTCAGCAAGGCGGGCGACAACAACATCGGCGACCGGGCCGCCGACCTCGGCGCCTGGGACAAGCTGCAGCTCGGCTGGCTCGACTACGAGATCGTCGTGGCAGGGCAGAACAAGACGCTCGACCTCGGGCCCCACGAGTACAACAGCAACAAGGCCCAGGCCGTCGTCGTGGTCCTGCCGAAGAAGCAGATCGTCACCCAGCTGCCGACCCCGCCGGAAGGCACCAAGTCCTGGTGGAGCGGCTCCGGCGACAACCTCAACAACTCGCTGACCCGCAGCGTGGCGATCCCCGCCGGGACCACGACGCTGAGCTTCAAGGCGGCGTGGGACATCGAGGACTGCGGCCCCGACGCGTGTGACTACGCCTACGTCGAGGTGGACGACGGCACCGGCTTCAAGTCGATCCCGGGCACGATCACCACCGCCGCCGAGGGCAACGGCATCGACGGTGCCAGCAACGGCTTCGTGCCGGCGTCGTTCGACCTGTCCGCCTACGCGGGCAAGACGGTCGGCCTGCGGTTCCACTACTTCACCGACGGTGCCGCCGGCGGCATGGGCTTCTTCGCCGACGACATCAAGGTGACCAACGGCGCGACCACGGTCTTCGCCGACGGTGCCGAGGCCGGTGCCAACGGCTGGACCGCGGTCGGGTTCACCGCCGTGGGCAGCACGCTGACCACCGCCTACGACAACTTCTACATCGCCTCGAACCGCCAGTACACGTCCTGGGACCAGTACCTCAAGACCGGGCCGTACAACTTCGGGTTCGCGAGCAAGCCCGACCTCGTCGAGCACTTCGCGTACGAGCAGGGTCTGCTGGTCACGTACTGGGACACCTCGTTCTCGGACAACAACACCAGCCAGCACCACGGCGGCGGCCTGATCCTGCCGATCGACGCGCACCCGGACCTGGTCTACAAGCTGGACGGCACCCCGTGGCGTCCGCGCATCCAGGGCTACGACGCGACGTTCGGCCTGACCAAGGCCGGCTCGTTCTCGCTGCACTACGGCCCGAACAGCACCTCGAGCTACATCCGTGGCCAGAACGGTGTCGCCACGTTCGACGACAGCAAGAACTACTACCGTGAGGACCCCGCCACCAACACGTACTACGGTGTCAAGGTCCCCAACAACGGTGTGAAGATCAAGGTGCTGTCGACCAACGGCACCAGCGTGAAGGTCCGCATCACCGGCTGAGGTCCTAGCCGGTGATTCGACATCGCGCGGAACCGCGCGCGGCCGGAGGAGGTCCAAGTGCCATGAACAAAGCACTGGGCCTCCTCCTCGCCGTTTCCGCGCTGTCCCTGCCGGTCGCGTTGACCGGGTGCGCCGCGAAGTCCGCCGACAATGCCGCCGACACCGCCGCCGCGCCCGCGCCCTCCGTCTCGCCCGCGCCCTCGACGCCCGCGCCCTCCCCGTCGAAGTCCGCGCCCGGCCCGGACACCTCGGTGCTCACCACGCTGCCGTCCGGGGTGCCGAAGACCACCGCGCCGCACGAGCCGACCGACGACTTCTCCGTCCTCACCACCACCGGCCAGGTCCGCGTCGCCGGCGCCTGCGTCGAGCTGGTCACGGACAAGATGGTGTGGGTCCTGATCGGCCCGCCCGCCGCCGGGCTGCGCGCCGGCCAGCGGGTCAAGGTCACCGGCCTGCCCGACCCGGGCTTCGAGTCGCAGTGCACCGGCAGCCCGCTGAAGGTCACCACGGTCACCCCGTCGGAGTGACCCGCCCCGCCGCAGCCCGGCGAACCGTTGAGGAATGAGCGGTTCTGTATCCCCGGCGCTGCACGCAGGACAGCGTGCACCCGACTTCGAGTTGCCCGTCGCACCGGATCATCGGGTCGGCACGGCCCAGTACCGTGGCCGCCCGGCGGTGCTCGCCTTCTACCCGGCCGACTGGAGCCCCGTCTGCGGCGACCAGATGGCGCTGTACCAGGCGGTCATGCCCGAGTTCGAGCGCTACAACGCCGGCGTGCTGGGCATCTCCGTGGACAACGTCTGGTCGCATCGGGCGTTCGCGCAAGACCGGGGGATCACCTTTCCGCTGCTGGCCGACTTCGAGCCCAAGGGGCAGGTGGCCCGGCGGTACGGCGTCTACGACGATCGCGCGGGGGTCTGCGAGCGGGCCCTGTTCGTGCTCGACGGCGACGGCATGGTGGCCTGGAGCCAGGTCACGGCCGCCGGCGTCAACCCCGGCGCCGACGGCATCCTCAACGCGCTCGAAGGCCTCGACAGCGGACGGCGGCCGGTGCTGTGACCACGACCCCCTTCCAGGTGACGGTGGCCCGGCTGGTGGTGCCGGTCGGGCCCGACGAGCACGCGCAGGGCGAGGGTACGGTGTCGCTGGTCGAGTACGGCGACTACCAGTGCCCCTACTGCGGCATGGCGCACGCGATCGTGCGGGACCTGCTACGGCTGCGGCACGAGACGGTCCGCTACACGTACCGGCACTTCCCCCTCACCAACGTGCACCCCTACGCCGAGCTGGCCGCCGAGGTGGCGGAGGCGGCCGCGGCCAGAGGGCGGTTCTGGCCGGCGCACGACTGGCTCTTCGAGCACCAGCGCAGCATCAACCCGCGCCAGCTCATGGTCGGCGTCGAGCGGCTGGGCCTGCCGTCGGAGGAGATCGCCGACGAGGTCGGCGCGCACGTCCACCTCGACCGGGTCCGCCGCGACTTCGTCGGTGGGGTCCGCAGCGGGGTCAACGGCACGCCGACGTTCTTCATCAACGGGGTCCGCCACGACGGCGGGTACGCCCTGGAGGAGCTGCTCGAGGCGGTCGACGAGGCCGCCGAGGCGGCCACCTGACGCTTCCGCAACCGTGAGGCCGGCTCTCATTACGCGCTGTGTGGGAGCCGGCCGTCCGGCGTGTCCGGCGCCGACTACCCAGTGCGATATCGATCATTGACTTCTGTACCGCAATCAGCAGCGGATAAAGCTCAACAATGCCTCGGCCGTACGGATCCGAATGTTACCCAGGGTGTGAATGGGTGCCGTTTGGACCCGAATTACTGCACCTCACGCTCGGTAGCCTCCGCTGGCTGTGCCCGGCGTCAATATCACTTGTCTGAAGACAATCATTCAAAATCCTCATTACATAAGTTGCGGTGGCACTGTCCCGCAGTGCATGCTTTCGCGTTGGGTCCGTGAGATCTTTCGGATCCAAACTGAGCTGAAGACGGATGTGCGGTGACGGTTCGCGCCAGGCTGGGGTTCGTGGCGCGCTTCACCCTGCCCTCTTCGAGGAGTGCGGGCGGATGCTGCTTGCAGATGACTTCTTCCTGATCGCGCACGACGACAGGGACGGCCGGTCCCGTCTGTCGCAGCGGGCGGTCGAGCTCGGCCTCGCGGGAGCGATGCTCGGCGAGCTCGTCCTGGAGCAGCGGATCGTCTGCGAGGGCGCCCGGCTGCGAGTGATCAACCGGGATCCTCCGTCGGATCCGCTCGCCCACACCAACCTCGCCACCATGGTCGCGGAGACCCAGCACCGCGAGATCCGCACCTGGCTGCTCTTCCTCGGCCAGACCGCGGTCGACGCGGTCGGCCAGCGGCTCGCCCGCGTCGGCCTGGTCGAGCAGACCCAGGTGCGGCGGCTGCTGCGCACCACGACCCGGTGGGTGGCCACCGACATCAACCTGCCGGCCGGGCGGGTGGTGCGGCTGCGCCGCCTGCTCACCGGGCAGGAGCCGATGCGGGTCGCCGACACCACCCTTGCTGGCCTGGCCGACGCGACCGGGCTCACCGGTCACGTCCTGTGGGACACCGACCAGACCAGCATCAGAAGACTTCAACAAGCGGTGGGCGCACTGCCGCCACCGCTGCGCGACCTGATCCTCCAGGTCGAGGCGGCGGTCGGCGACTCGGTGCTGTCGCAGCGCGGCTAGCGGACTTTCCTCTCCCCTTCCCCCTCAAAACCCCTGGAGGACCGATGTCCGCAACGTCGCCTGCGCGACCGAGCGTGGTATCCCAGGCACTGGCCCGAGACCGTCTCGGCGTGCCGTCCGTCATCATGTTCGCCCTCACGGCGGCCGCCCCCCTCATGGTGGTCGGCGCCCTGGTCTCGTCGGCCTGGGGCTGGGTCGGCGTGACCGGCTTCCCGCTCGCGTTCGTCATCATCGCCGTGGTGCTGGCCGTGTTCAGCTTCGGCTACGTCGCCATGTCCCGGCACATCACCAACGCCGGCGCGTTCTACAGCTACATCTCCCAGGGCCTCGGCCGGCCGCTCGGCGTCGGCGGGTCCCTGGTCGCGCTGCTCGCCTACAACCTGCTGCAGATCGGCCTCTACGGCGCGTTCGGCTTCTACGCCTCGCTGATCCTGGCGGACAAGGCCGACCTGAATGTCGACTGGTGGATCCTGGCGCTCGCGCTGTGGCTGGTCATCGCCGTGCTCGGCCTGCTGCGGGTCGACGTCAACAGCAAGGTCCTCATGGTCCTGCTGGGCGCCGAGCTGATCGCCGTGACGATCTTCGACTTCATCTTCCTCAGCAACCCGGCCGAGGGCGGCGTCAGCCTCGAGCCGTGGAACTGGAGCTCGCTGAAGGACGCGGCCGGCCCGGCCTTCGCCGTCTGCGTCACCGCGTTCGTCGGCTTCGAGGCCGCCCCGGTCTTCGCCGAGGAGGCCAAGGGCAAGAACCGGACCGTCGCCGTCGCCACGTTCCTCGGCCTGGCCGTCATGGTCGTCTCGTACGCCGTCACCAGCTGGGCCGCCGCGGTCAGCATCGGCGTCGACGCCACCGTGCCGGCCGCGCAGGAGATGGCCGAGTCCGGCGGCCCGTTCTTCCCGACCCTCGCGGAGAAGGGCGGCGCCTGGGCCGCCGACCTCGGCCTCGTCCTGCTGACCACCAGCATCGCGGCCGCCGCCCTGAGCTACCACAACACGACCGCGCGCTACGCGTTCGCGCTCGGCCGCGAGCGGGTGCTCCCGGCGTTCTTCGGCCGCACCCGGGCCCGCTCCGGCGCCCCGTCGTCCGGCTCGATCTTCCAGACCGTGATCGCGCTCGTCGTGCTCGTGCTCTTCGCGGTCCAGGGCTGGGACCCGATGCTCAACCTGTTCTTCTGGCTGGGCACCTCCGGCGGCGTCGGCGTGCTGTTCCTGGTCTTCACGACCTCGCTGTCGGTCATCGGGTTCTTCCTGAAGGACGCCCGCGGCGAAGGCGCCTGGTCCCGGCTGATCGCGCCGATCCTGTCGTCGGTGGCACTCGGGTACATCATCTGGCTCGTCGTCGACAACTTCGGCGGCCTGCTCGGCTTCGCCCCCGGCACCGAGAACGCGGCCGTCTGGGCGTTCCCGGCGGCGTACGGTGCGGTCGCGGTCATCGGCGTCATCTGGGCGCTGATCCTGCGGGCCACCAGCCGGCAGGACTACGACGCGATCGGCCTCGGCGCCCGCGCCAGCGCCGCCCGGGCGGACACCCCGGACTACGCGGCGCTCTAGCCGCACACAGAAGGGCCCGGGGCGGTTGCCCCGGGCCCTTCTGTCGTTCAGGCGTGCTTCAGGTTTCGCGGCCGGTCCGGCCCCGCGTTACCCGTAGGTGAGGGCCGGCGTGGGCTCGACTCGGTCGGCCGCGCGGCGCAGCGTGCGCGCGGTGAAGTTGCGCATCTTGCCCATGGTGGCCGACTCGCGGCGACGGTCGTCGATGACGGGGGCGTTGGGCATGGCCGAGTTCGCCTCCAGGCGGACGGCCTCCAGCGACATGATCAGGGCGATCGGGGTCATGACTTCTCCTTGGCAGTGTTGGGTCCGGTGGTCGACCTGACCACCAGGGATACGGGCAGCGTCAGGCGACGCAGCGCCGGGTCTTCGGGCGGGTCGAGCAGCAGCTCTCCCGCGAGCCGCCCGCGCTCGACGCTGGGCTGGCGGATGGTGGTGAGCCCGGCGGCGTCCGCCTCCGGGATGTCGTCGAAGCCGGTGACCGAGACGTCCCGGCCGGCCTGCAGGCCCCGCACCCGCAGCGCGTCGAGCACGCCGAGGGCCAGGACGTCGGAGGTGCACAGGATCGCGGTCGCCCGGTCGAGCCGGTCGAGCGCGTGGGCCGCCGCCTCGGCGCCCTCCTCGCGCTGGTTCGCGGCCGCGTTGATCAGCACGACCCGCTCCCACGGCACGCCCGCGGCCAGGAACGCGTCGCGGAAGCCGCGGACCCGCTCGCCGGTCACGTAGTAGCGCAGGTCGTCGGGGTCGGCGTGCACCTGGCTGGTGACGCCGTCGTCGACGATCCAGTGCGCCACCACGGCGATGTCGCGGTGGCCGAGGTTGACGATGTGCTCGCCCAGCCGGCGGGCCGCCGCGCGCTCGTCGATGCCGACGTAGCTCGCCTCCGGCCCGAACGCCTGCGGGTCCTCACCGATCACGATCGGCACGCCGCGGGAGCGCACGAGCTCCAGCGCCGAGTGCCAGTCGGGCACGCAGTAGAGGCAGAAGGCGTCGACGGCGGCATTGCTGATGACGCGCCGGCCGGCCGCCTCGTCCTTGGGCAGGTTGAGCAGCAGCAGCGAGGTCTCCCGCGCCGAGGCCGCCTCCGCGAGCCCGCGCAGGTAGGCCACCGCGTAGGGGTCGGTGAACGCCATCGACAGGTTGTCGGTCAGCAGCACACCGATCGCGTTGACCTTGCCGCTGCGCAGCGAGCGCGCCGTCGGGTTGGGCCCCGAGTAGCCGAGCCGCTGGGCCGCGGAGAGGATCCTGGCGCGCAGCTCGGGGGAGAGCTGATCCGGCCGGCTGTAGGCATTGGACACCGTGCTGCGTGACACGCCGAGCTCGTCGGCGATGGTCTGCAACGTCGCCTTCATGGTCGGGCTCCTCCCTTCTCTGCATCGATCCAGTTCCTTCTGTATCGATACAGTACGTCGGGAGGCCGCCTATCCGCCAGCCTTTTGTCGGGTCCTTGCATGTGTGCCCCGACACGTGCCCTGAGCTGCTCGTTTAATCCTTACGCAATGGGGCGCCACCACGGTTCAACTGACGGCAACGCGTCGATGTTGAGCCGGTCACCTGGTCGCGGGATCGCGAGCGTGATGTCCCGCGCGGCGGCCTCGTCCAGCAGCCGCTCGACCGGCTCCGACCACGCGTGCACCGCCAGGTTGAACGTGCACCAGTGCAGCGGGATGAGCACCCCGGCCCGCACGTCGAGGTGCGCGCTCGCCCCGTCCTCGGGCTTCATGTGGATGTCCGGCCACGCGTCGCCATACGCACCGACCTGGATCAGCGACACGTCGAACGGCCCGTGCTGCTCGCCGATCTCCTTGTAGCCGCCCCAGTAGCCGGAGTCGCCCGTGTAGAACACGCTGCGCCGCTCGCCCTTGACCGCCCACGACGCCCACAGCGTGCCGTCGCGGGTGAACCGGCGGCCGGAGAAGTGCCGCGCCGCCGTGGCGGTCAGCCGGACGTGCCGGACCTCCACCGACTCCTCCCAGTCCAGCTCGATGATCCGGTCCAGCGGCACACCCCAGCGCTCCAGGTGCGCGCCGACGCCCAGCGGCACCAGGAACGGCGCCTGCTGCGTCCTGGCGAGCGCCTTGATCGACGCCAGGTCCAGGTGGTCGTAGTGGTCGTGCGAGATGACGATCGCGTCTATCCTCGGCAGCTCCTCCAGCCCCAGCGGCATCGGGTGCAGCCGCTTCGGCCCCACGAACGACGTCGGCGAGCACCGCTCGCTCCACACCGGGTCGAACAGCACCCGCACGCCCTCGACCTCCGCCAGCGCCGTCGAGTGCCCCAGCCACGTGACGTGCAGGTCGCCGTCCTGCTTCGCGGGGAACACCGGCCGCACCACCGGGATCACTCCCCTCGGCCGCCGCGGCTGCTGGCCGAAGATCAGCTGGCGGAACGCGTCGGCCATCGCGCCGTCCGGCAGGGCCTCGGCCGGCACCGGGTTGACGAACTTGCCGTCCCCGAACTGCGGGGAACGCCGCATCCGCTCCGCCCTCGCCCCCGACGCGACCGCTCCGAGCTGCGCCGGAAGGTCACGCAGCGCCCACGCCACCCCACCCGCCGCAGCCGCGACCGCCGCCAAGGTCAGGACCCGTGTCGTCTTGCCCATCCTTCGTCGACCTCCAGTTCACCCGCCATGTCGTGAGCTTCAGCACCAAGCTTTCCATCGGCACCACATCAACGGTTGCACGGATTTTCCGCCGTCCTGGCGGTCACGCCCCGTCACATGCCCTCTCATCAGCGCAAATGCTCCGCAACCTTTTCCCGCGCCCCGCCCGCGCCCGCCGTGATCGAACAGAACCGGCAGGTCGCGCCGTCTTTCCGGCTCTGTTGCGAAGCCATTGAGGTATGGAAAGCTGCCCGCAAACTTCCCCCATCACGCGTCGGTCACTTTCCCCCCGGAGGCCCGTCGTGACCTGGTTCATCAACCAGTCACTGTTGTTCATCATCGTTGCGTTCCTCCTCGGCCTGCTCGTCGGTTACCTCTGGTGGGGCCGTCAGGTGCGCCGGATCCGTTCCGAGGAAACCACCACCACCCCCGCGACCCCCCAACCCCTCGTCGCCGCCGCGCCGGCCGAGCCCGTCGCCGAGTCGGCCGCGGAGCCGGCGCCCGTCGCCGACGCCGAGCCCGTCGCGGAGTCAGCGCCTGTCGCCGACCCCGAGCCCGCTGCCGAGCCCATTGCCGAGCCCGTCGCGGAGCCCGAGCCCGAGCCGGTCGCGCTCGCGAAGTCCGAACCCGTCGCGGAGGCCGACCCCGAGCCCGAACCGGTCGCGGCTTCCGCGGCCGAGCCGCTGCCGGCCGAGCCCGCGGCAGCAGACCCGGTCGTCGAGGACCCGGCGCCCGTCGCGGTCGAGGAGACCGAGCCGGCCGCCGAGGTCGAGCCCGAACCCGCTGCCGAATCCGAAACTACTCCCGACCCCGAGCCGGTCGCCGCGGCCGAGACGCCCGCTGTGGACAACCCGGTCGTTGTGGATGACGAGCTGGTCGCCGAGGTCGAGTCCGCGTTCGCGGCGGTGCCGGTCCTCGGGGACGAACCCGAGGCGGCGGAAGCGCCCAAGGCCGAGGACGACCTCGCCAGGATCGAAGGCATCGGCCCCAAGATCGCCGCGGCGCTGAAGGCGGCGGGCATCACCACCTATGCCGAATTGGCCGGTGCCGAGCGGTCCGCCTTGGAGGACGCGCTCGCCAACGCCAATCTGCGATTCGCACCGAGCATCGGCTCGTGGAGCCGCCAGGCGCGTCTCCTCGCGGACGGCGACGAGGCAGGATTCAAGGAGCTCACGGACTACCTGATCGCCGGTCGTGAGCCGACCCCCAAGAAGCCCGTCGTGGCACCGGATCCCGTTGCCGCGGTCGAGCCCGTACAGGAGCCGCAACCCGAGCCGGAGCCGGAGCCGGTTGCCGGGATCGCCCCCGAGCCGGAGCCCGAACCGGTCGTCGCACCCGAGCCGGAACCGGTCGTCGCACCCGAGCCGGAGCCGGTCGTCGCACCCGAGCCGGAGCCGGTCGTCGAGGCAGAGCCGGAGCCGGTCGTCGCGGCGGTGGTCGTGGACGACGGGCCGCCGGACGACCTGCAGCGGATCGAGGGGATCGGCCCGAAGATGTCGGCCGCGCTCCTCGCCGCCGGCATCCGGACCTACGTGAAGCTCGCCGAGTCCGACGTGGACACGCTGCGCACCGCGATCGAGGCGGCCGACCTGCGGTTCGCCCCGAGCATCGTCACCTGGGCCCGGCAGGCGCGACTGCTCGCCGACGGCAAGGAAGAGGAGTTCAAGGAGCTGACCGACTGGCTGATCGCCGGCCGGGAGCCGACCGCGAAGCCTCCGCTCGGCGGCACCGCCGAGACCGCCGCCGGCAGCGACGCCGGGTCCGCCTGATGGCGGGCACGACGACGACCCGGACCGTGCGGCACGAGCTGCGCAGGGTCAACCCGGTGGTGCCGATCGTCGTCGGCGTGGTCGGGCTGGCCGCGCTCGCGGCGGGCATGGAGGTGCCCTTCCGGCACCACGTCGAGAACGTGCTGACCGACCACACGAAGGTCGCGCTGAGCAACGCCGGGATCGACGCGCAGGTGTCGTTCACGGGGCGGGACGGCACGGTGCGCGTCGGCTCCGCCGACGAGAAGCAGCAGGCCGAGGACGTCTCGCGCGCCGTGGAGGGCGTACGGGTCGTGACGGTGATCGCGCCGCCGAAGGTCGAGGTGCCGCCGTCGCCGGTCGCGGTGAAGTTGCTCGTCGACGCGGGGAAGGCGACGCTCACCGGTACGGTGGCCGACGACGCCGCCAAGTCGGCGCTCGCCGACGCGGTGAAGACGGCCTTCGGCAGCGAGAACGTGCTCGACGAGGTGACCGTCGACGCCAAGCGCAGCACCGACGGCGTCAAGATCGCGGCGCTGGCGCCGGTGCTCGTCGCGCTCGGCAAGGAGACCAAGGCCGGGGTCGTCGACCTGCAGGGCGGCACGGTGACGCTGACCGGCACCGTGGTGTCGCAGGCGGTCAAGGCCCAGGCCGAGCAGGCGGCCCGCGAGGTCACCGGCATCGTGCGCAACGAGCTGGCGATCGGCGAGGCCAAGGCCGAGCAGGTGCAGACGCAGCTGGTGGCGCTGCCGACGGTCGAGTTCGAGAACGACAAGGCGACGCTGACCCAGCAGGGCCAGGCGGTCGTCGCCAACGTGGCCTCGATCCTGAAGGCCAACCCCAGCATCCGGATCAGCATCGAGGGCCACACCGACAGCACCGGCACCGAGGCGAGGAACCAGACGCTGAGCGAGGCCCGTGCCAAGACGGTCCTCGACACGCTGGTCGCGCTGGGCATCGCGCCCGAGCGGCTGACCTCGAAGGGCTTCGGCGAGTCCCGCCCGAAGGTCCCCGACACCAGCGACGCCGCCAAGGCGATCAACCGCCGGGTCGAGTTCATCGTCCAGCAGTAGCTCCTGTACGAAAGCGGGGCCCCCGGTTCTCCGGGGGCCCCGCTGTTTGTAGCGCGATCTAGTGGTGCACGGGGTACAGCGGCGCGCGCACCGCGCTGCTGTCGGCCCGCAGCGACTTCGCCTGCAGCGAGACCTCGGTCGGGTCGGGCTGCGGCAGCGGGTCGCAGGTGGCGTCGGCCTTGTCGCCCTGCTTGCGGGCCGGCAGCTTGCCGGTCGCGAGATAGTCGGCGATCACGTTGTCGACGCACTCGTTGCCGTTGAGCGAGTTGGCGTGCGTGGTCTGGCCGACCTCCGCCAGCAGCGCGCTGTTGGGGAAGCGGCGGCGCGCCTCGAGGCTGCCCTCGAACGGCGTGGCGGCGTCCAGCGTCGTGCCGACGAACAGCACGCTCTGGACCTTCGAGCCGTCGACCTTGACCGGCTTGGACACCTTGCCGGGCCAGAAGAGGCACGGCGCGTTGTACCAGGCGTTGTCCCAGGTCATGAACGGAGCCTTGAGGAACGTGCGCCAGTTGTCGCGCTCCCAGGTGTTCCAGCTCTGCGGCCACTGGGTGTCGGTGCACTGCACCGCGTTGTAGACCGCGAAGCCGTTGTCGTCGCCGGGGGCGACGTAGTTCTCGTACGCCGCGACGATGAGGTCGGTGTTCTTGTCGTTGGCCCAGCCGGCGAACGCCTCGGCCAGCTCCAGCCACGTCGACTGGTAGTAGCCGGCGTACAGGAAGATGTCGGCGAACTCGTCCGCGCCGACCACGCCGCCGGCCGGCTTGCTGCGGAGCTTGTTCTGCTCCGCGTACCAGCGCAGCTGCACCTCGGTGCCGGTCTTGCCCAGGTGGTAGACCGAGTCGTACTTGGCGACCCAGTCGAACCAGATGCGCTCGTTGCGCTCGAAGTTCACGTCCTGGTCCAGGTTCGCCTGGTACCAGACCTTGCGCACGTCGACGTTGCCGTCCAGCACCATGCGGCGCACCTGCTTCGGGTGCAGCGTGCCGTAGACCTGGCCGAGGTAGGTGCCGTACGAGAAGCCGTAGAAGTTGATCTGGCTGGCGCCGAGCGACTTGCGGATCGACTCCATGTCGTTGACGGAGTCCACCGTCGTCATGTGGTCCAGCAGCGCGCCGCCGGCCTTACCGCAGGCCTTGGCGTAGTTCTTGGACCGGTCGAGCCAGGTCTTCTCGATGCTCTGGTTCCACGGGATGTACTCCGGACGCGGACCGTTGAAGTAGTCGTTGTCGCAGGAGAGCGCGGGAACACTGGAGCCGACGCCGCGCGGGTCGAAGCCGATCCAGTCGTACGCCTGGCCGGCGCCGTTGGGGACGTACTCGCCCAGCACCGACAGCGTCAGCCCGGAGCCGCCGGGGCCGCCCGGGTTGACGAGCATGACGCCCTGGTAGTCCTTCGCGGCGACCTTCGCCTTGATCCGCGAGACGGCGATCTGGATCTTCTTGCCGTTGGGCTTGCTGTAGTCCAGCGGCACGTCGAGCAGGCCGCACTCGGCGCCCCGCCGCTGCAGGCCCGGGCTCTCGCACTGACCCCACGTGATCTTGGCGGCTCCCGCGGTGTCCGCACCGGGCGCGGCCGAGGCGCCGGTCGCCGGGACGACGACCAACGCCGTGGCCGCCGCGGTGAAGAGGGCGAGCCCCTTCACGGTCTTTCTCTCCACAAATCCTCCCAAATTTGCCCAAATGGGTGTATTCAGGCAGTTGATTCGGGCCAAACAATGTCACGCCGATCGTTTCGGGCGCGCCCGACGCGCGGAAGGCCGGCGACCCTTTCCTCCACCCGAGCAACTCCACCCCGCCGGGGCCCCCGTCCCAGGGCTGGCGGCCCCGGCTGCCCCCGCCCGGGAGCCGCCATCGTTAGGCCATGAATGATTCCGGTACAGTGGAAAATTGAATTCGAATTGGAGTCTTTGAATTGTCAAGCAACCACTATTCCGCCGGGAACGCAGACGGATAGCCGCTCGACCTCGGGTTTCCCCACCCGGAAGCTGGACGTGGTCGCGATGACCACGACACGAGGGGAGCATCAGTCATGGCCAACCAGAAGCCATCGAACCGGCTCAGCCGACGCGGCATCCTCACCGGAGCGGGAGCCGGCGGCGTGGCCGCGGTCGCCGCCGCGATGACCACCGCCACCCCGGCCGCCGCCGCCCCCGGCGACCCGGTCCTCCAGGGCGCCGACAACAACGCCGGCACCGAGTCCACCGTCCTGCGCTCGACCTCCGACGCCGCCACGCTCGACGTCCGCAACACCGCCACCGTCGCCGTCGACGCCACCGGCTTCGACGCGGGCGTCCTCGGGTACTCCTCGAACGGCAACGGCGTCATCGGCCGCAGCGACATCGGCTACGGCGTCATCGGCGTCGCCGGCGACCTCGGCGGCATCGGCGTCGTCGCCTCCGCCCCGGACGAGTACAGCAAGACCGCCCTCTCCGTCCGCGGCCAGACGCGCTTCAGCCGCAGCGGCCTGGCGACCGTGCCGGCCGGCGCCAGCAGCGTGACCGTCACCGGCCTGCACCTGTACGCCTCGACCCGCGCCCTCGCGCTCGCGCAGCGCAGCACCGCCGTCTGGGTGAAGGCGGCGGTGCCGAACCCGGCCACCGGCGAGCTCCGCCTGCACCTCAACGCCGCCGCCCCCGCCGGCGGCGTCCCGATCGCGTGGTGGCTGCTCGAGGCGTAGGCCATCCGTCCGTCCGGGCCTGTTCGGCTTTGGCCGTCCGGGCCTGTTCGGCTTTGGCCGTCCGGGCCCGGTTCGGCTTTGGTCGGACGGGCTGCCAACCTCAGAGACCGTTTCCCTCGTGTACCGGGGCGACACAGTCATGAGGGGGTGCCGGTGGACGATGAGGCAAGTTTCCGGGAGTTCGTTTCGGCACGGATCGGGCGCCTGTCACGGGTCGCGTACCTGCTGACGGGCGAGCACCACGCGGCCGAGGACCTGGTGCAGGTGACGCTCATCAAGGTGGCCCGGCACTGGCGCCGGGTGGTTCAAGGCGGCACGCCGGACGCCTACGTGCGGCGTGCGCTCTACCACGAGCACGTCTCGTCGTGGCGGAGCCGGCGCGGCCGGGAGGTGCTGGCCGCCGACCCGCCGGAGCGGGACATCGGGCGGGACGAGTCCGCCGACACGGTGCGCCGGATCGTGCTGCGCAACGCGCTGGCGAGGCTGGCGCCGGGACACCGTGCGGTGATCGTCCTGCGCTACTTCGAGGACCTGTCCGAGGCCGAGACCGCCGACACGCTCGGCTGCTCGGTGGGCTCGGTCAAGAGCCAGACCCATCACGCCCTCGCCCGGCTACGGGTCGTGGCTCCTGAACTGGTGGAACTCATCGAGGACTCGGAGGTGCCAGCATGATGTCCCTGAAGGATGCGCTGGTCGACGCGGCGGACGACGCACGCGTCTACGACGTGACCGACCGCGCCGTAAGGCTGGTCCAGCGCCGCCGGACGCTGACCCGGCTGGTGCCGGTCGCGGCGGCCCTGCTCGTGGTCGCCGGCCTGGTCGGCGTCGCCTGGCCGCTCAGCAACGGAGGCGGCCAGGAGCCGTCGACGGCCGCCGACGGCCTGCCACGGCAGCTGACCCTGGACAGGTCCGCGCCGGTGCTCCCCGAGGACCGCGGCGTCGGCCCGGCCGCGCTGGCCTTCCTGTACGACGACGGCGACCAGGGACGTTGGGCCCTGCTCGCCGCGGACGGCCGCCAGTACAAGGTGGACGGCCTGCGCGTGGACGGGATTTCGCCGGACGGCCGCTGGCTGCTGGTGCTCCGCTCCGAAGGATCCTGGGTGCTGCGGGACCTCACCGGCACCGCACGGCAGGAGTTCGCCGGCGTGGACACGAGCGCCGGCGCGAGCTGGTCCCCGGACAGCCGCCGGCTGGTGGTGCAGACCTCCAGCCGGTCCGGCGTCACGTACACCGTCGACCTCACCACCGGGGCCCGCAGCACGGCGCCGCCGGACCTGCCGCGCACCGCCCGGGTGTGTGCGGTGCGCAACTCGGGCGAGCTCCTGCTGTGCCCGCTGCCCGAGTCGTCCTTCTCCGGGCTGCGCCTGGCCGACGGCACGACCGGGCGGATCATCCGCGACATCCCCACGACCGACCTGGGCCTGCGCCCCACGGAGACGCTGCCCGAGTCCTTCGGAGCACCGATCCTGGACACGGACGACCGCACGCTGTTCATGCGCACCCACGACACGGCCGACCCGGGCTCGGCCGTCGGGCAGAACACCTTCCTCGTCGGGTTCGACCTCGAGACCGGCCGGCTCACCCACCGGTACCCACTGCCCGACGACATCCCAGGTGCCCAACGCCCCTCCAACGGCGGGTTCGAGCACGGCCAGCCGGACGCCCGCTACGTCCTCGGCGTCCACCCCGAAGGCCCGCTCCTGCTACACCTCACCCCGAGCGAAACCGACCCGTTCCACGTCGGCTCCGTGACCATCGAACTGATCACCCGCGACACCGGCAAACTGCACACCGTCACCCACGCTTCCAGCCCGATCGGCCTGATCCGCTACCCGGGCTGACCGCCGCAACACGACCCACCACGCGCCTGGCCGGACCCCCACCCGACCAGGCGCGTGGCGTGCCCCGCACCCGACCCCGATGAGCGAAAAACTAGATGCATGCATACCGATGCCCGCCGCCCGGCGTCACGATGGCTCATCGCCGTCGCCGTCCTCGCGGCGGCCGCCATGCTGGCCGTCATCACGGTGGTGCTGGTCGTCGCATTCAGATCCGGCCCCCGCAAGCTCCCCGAGCCCAGAATCCTGCGGTACTGCTCCGACCCAGCCACCCACCCACCAGCGAGCCGCTGCGCCGGCCTGCAACCCACCTCCGCCTTGCAATCGCACAGCTCAGCCCAGGCGAGCCAGCTGTGACCTGGCGTCAGCGACCTACGACCATCGGCGGTCGGCCACCACCTGACTGCGCACGCCAGCGAGCCGCTGAGGCAGGTTCAGGTGGCAATGGGTCTTGAGGGGGCGCGGGTGGAGCGCAGCTCCCCCGATGGGGAGCACGGCGAAGCCGTGCGCGGGGAATGACGGGCGCCCCGGCGAGCCGTCCCGAAGGGACGAGCGAGCAGGGGGCACCCAAGCCCGTGGGCCGCCAGGGACTCGAACCCTGAACCTACGGAGTCGCGGAGTGCGGTTTCGTTAAGCTGGATTCGTTGCTACACAACGGTTCTCGCTTCTCTGTGGTCCAGCTCCGGTGGGGTGCGTTGCTGTACTTTTGCTGCTGTACTTCCTGAGGGCATGCGACCTCTCAGGGTTATGCCGCGGCGGTGCACGCAAGCGCAGACCGTGCGGTGAAGCGCATCGACGCAACGAACGGGGATCTCATGGGAGTTGACCACTACTGGAGAAGGACGTCAGCGGAAGCAACCAGTGGCTACAGCCCCGAAAAGCTCCGTGACCTGGTCCCATCCGTGCACAGCGACCTGTTCGGCAGCGAACAGCGTCAGGGGGTCGTGGCCTGCGCCGAGGACACCGGCGACTTGATGAAGGCTCTGATCCGCTTCGGGGCGACCGACGCATCCCAGGCTCCGGCCGTGGAGCTGTTCAGACGTCTACCACGGGACTGGGACGAGGACTGGCTGGTTGGCATCATGCCCCCGGATGCCGTGCGTCAGGTGGCGGCATTTTTCGCTGAGGCCCCACTTGACCGCTGGGCTGAGGAACATCGTGCCGCGCTTGAAGCCGAGCTGGTGGAGCTGGGATGGGGAGGGGGGACCGTTCTGCTGCGGGACATGCTCAGAGATGCGCAGGCAGTCACGGAGGTCTTTCACGCCGCCGCCGCTGGCGGTGAAGCGGTCATCGTCAAGATTGACGCATAGCGTCAGGCCAGCGCCGACCTAAGCCCCGCCGGAACCCAGAGGCCCCCGGCTGGAGGCCCGCCGGAGGGGAGCGTAGAGACCGGTGTCTGGCGGGAGCCACGTGCAATGCGCCCGATGGACCCGAGTCATCGTCTGGCCGAGCTCCGACGAGCCGCGAGCCGACTGCTGTCTTTCAAGAGCGCGTCGTCCGGCCCGGACGTGGCGTCCCGGCCGGACGGGCTTATGGCGCCGACACTTGCGCCGGGCGCCGCTTGCACGCCGAGCCGGGCGACGCGCAGCAAGCGTGTCGAGTGCGGCCGTGACGAACAGGTAGGCCCGGTGACGGGTCTTGAGGGGGTGCGGGTGGAGCGCAGCTCCCCCGCTGGGGAGCGCGGCGGAGCCGTGCGCGGGGCACAGCGCAAAAACTGGTGTCGGGGGTTTGGGGCGGTCGGCTACAACGGTCAGGTGCTGCGCAAGTATCCGAGAACGCCTCACCTGCAGGGGTCCCGTCTGCAGCCGGGCGACCATGACCTGGCCCAGGTGCCGTTCGCGGAGCTGGTGGGGCGGCAGCTCGTCGTGGAGGAGAAGCTCGACGGGGCGAACTGTGCGGTCAGCTTCGACGCCGGTGGGGAGATGCTGCTGCAGTCCCGCGGCCACTACCTCACCGGAGGGCCGCGGGAGAAGCAGTTCGGGCCGTTGAAGGCGTGGGCCGCCACCGTCCGGTTCCTGCTGCAGCCGGTCCTGACCGACCGGTACGTCATGTACGGCGAGTGGCTCTACGCCAAGCACACCGTCTTCTACGACGCGCTGCCGCACCACTTCTGCGAGTTCGACGTGTTCGACCGGGAGACGGAGACGTTCCTGTCGACCGTGCGGCGCCGTGAGCTGCTCGAAGGGCTGCCCGTCAGCTCCGTGCCCGTGCTGCGCACCGGCCGCTTCGGCAAGCTCGCCGAGCTGACCGCGCTCGTCGGGCCCTCGACCTGCCGCACGCCGGGGTGGCGTGACGCGCTGCGCGAGGCCGCGGTCGCCGGCGGTGCCGACCCCGACCAGGTCGTCAAGGAGACCGACATGTCCGAGGACATGGAGGGGTTGTACCTGAAGCTGGAGTCCGCCGACGCGGTGCTCGGCCGGTACAAGTGGGTGCGGCCCAGCTTCCACACCGCGATCCTCGACTCCGGCAGCCACTGGCAGGACCGACCGATCGTCGCCAACCGGGTCGGCGCGTGAACGGCTTCGAACGGCTGTGCCCGGACGGTCCCGAGTGGACGGTGCCGTGGGACGCGGTCCGTGCCGAGTTCGACTGGGTCCGGCGGATGGACGGTGTGCCGCAGGACGCCGTGCACCACGCGGAGGGTGACGTCGCCACCCACACGCGGCTGGCGTGCGAGGCCCTCGCCGCGCTGCCGGCGTGGCGGGAGCGCCCGCGGGACGAGCGGGTCCGGCTCTTCGCCGCGGTCCTGCTGCACGACGCGGCGAAGCCGTTCTGCACCCAGGTCGAGGAGGACGGGCGGATCACCGCCCACGGCCACTCGCGGCGCGGCGACCTCATCGCGCGGCGGGTGCTGTGGGAGGCGGGCGTGCCGATCGCCTGGCGGGAGCACGTCGCCGCGCTGATCCGCCACCACCAGGTGCCGTTCTGGGCCCTGGAGCGGCCGCGCGGCGAGCTGGACCGGATCGTCCACCGGGTCAGCCTGCTGGCCCGCAACGACGACCTGGGGCTGCTGGCCACCGCCGACATCCTCGGCCGCGTCTGCGCCGACCAGGCCGGGATGCTCGACAACGTCGGGCTCTTCCTCCAGTACACCGGCGACGACGACTGCCTGGACAAGCCCCGGCGCTTCCCGTCGGACCACGCCCGCTTCACCTACTTCCGCAATCCGCTGCGGGAGGCGGACTACGCGGCCTACGACGACACCAGGGTCACCGTCACCGTCATGTCGGGGCTGCCCGGCTCCGGCAAGGACCACTGGATCGCGGCGAACCGCCCGGGCGTGGCCGTCGTCAGCCTCGACGGCTGGCGCGAGCGGCTCGGCGTCCAGCCCACGGGCGACCAGGGCCCGGTGATCGCCGCCGCGACCGACCAGGCCAAGGTGCTGCTGCGGGCTGGCACGCCGTTCGTCTGGAACGCCACCAACCTCACCCGCCAGCTGCGCGCCCGCTGCATCGGGCTGGTCGCCGACTACGGCGGCCGGGTCGAGATCGTCAGCGTCGAGGCGCCGCCCGACGTGATGCGCCGCCGCAACCGGGCCCGCCCGCGTCCGGTGCCGGACGGCGTGATCGACCGGATGGTGGGGCGCTGGGAGCTGCCCGACCCCACCGAGGCGCACCGGGTCGACTGGGTACTCAACGCCTGATGTTGGACGCCGAGGTAATGCGCTGGCGCTGCATCGCGAGGGCCTGCAGGGCGGAGGAGCGCACCAGCAGCAGCGGGTTGAGCGGCTCGTTGGCCGCGATGGGCTGGGCGTAGGGGCGGTTCCCCACCGACCAGCCGTCGTGCAGGTCGTACTCGACGGAGAAGCTGCGGTCGCGGGCCTTCGAGTAGTCCAGCAGGATGCCGGGGCCGAGCGCCCGGGTCGCGACCTCGCCGGCCATGTGCGGGATCGGCGAGAAGAAGAACGCGACCTTCGGGATCGGCTGGAACAGGTCCACGTCGATCAGGTCGAAGATGCCGACGGGCTGGTACATGCCGTGCGTGTCATGGATGCACAGGCCGGCGCCGAGCTCCATCCGCCCGGTGTTGTCGATCTCCATGTGGCCGGCCGGCCCGCCCGGCGTCACGATGCCGGCGCCGTCGTTGCCGGAGACCGTCAGGACGCTGCCCAGCGGCGCCGGGTAGTTGTGCGTCGGCACGATCTTCGTGCTCGGCGCCATGCCCTGGTGGCGCGCCGTGAACATGGAGTAGGTCTCCTGCCACGTCAGTTCGAGGTGGCGTTCGAGGTAGTGGACCGAGAGCCAGATCGTGGGGACGCCGCTCGCCGAGGTGGCGACCGCGTGGAGGCCGAAGAGCGCGAAGTGGTGGTCGCGCAGCTGATCGATCGTGGCCTCGTTCATGTCGATCGTGAGTTTGTGCTGCTCCACGGCAGTCCTCCAAGGTCCGACGGCGGTTGGTCCTCAGTGTGGAGCTGCTGCGTTGCACAATCGGGGCAATTCGCGAAATAGCTACGCGTTTCGCGCGGCGGTGATGACGACTCGGGCGGCCTGCTCCAGCTCGGCCCGGTCGGGCGCGAAGGCGTCGGCGATGTCCGGGTGAAGGCTCGATCTCGCGACCTCCAGCAACCGGGCGGCGACCTCGTCGGCGGACTCGCCGTGGTAGTCCTGCTCGACGATCTCGGCGGCGCGCTGCAACGCCGAGCTCAGCTGGGCTTCGAGAGGCTCCTGCAGCTTCTGCGCCGCCGGGCTGAGCTGAGCGTCGTCCAGAGAGACGTGAAGTTCGTGCATGCCCGCGCGTTACCCATGTCGCTCGATTTTCACGCGCTGCGCGTCAGCAGCGGCATCGACCTGGGTGCGTTGCGCCGGACGGGGTAGGTCGAGCGGACCATCGCCAGCGCCCACGCCATCCGCGCGACGGCGGTGTCCGGGTGGTCGCCGAACTCGCCCGCGACCTGCGCCGCGCAGCCCTGGATGCCGACCCGCCGCAGCGTGGTCGCCACCGCGGTGCGGATCTCGTCCCGCCTGGGTGCCTGGGAGCACTGCAGGTTGGAAACGAACAGTGCCTCGGCTCGTACCGCCTCGAATGTCGTGGTTGCCATCTTGACCCCTTGAAGGTGTGTTCCTGATAACACCAACGCTAGAAGCGAAGAGGGGGTTCAGGCTCCCGGATTTATGCCACGGTCGCGGAATTGTCACCCTACGTGTGCTGGTGCGGCGGGGTGGGCGCTGTGACAGGGTGATCCAGTGTCGTTGACCCCATCAGGTCCGGTCCGCCTGCACCGCGCCGCGCGCATCGAGGACGCCTTCCACGACGTGCTGGAGCGGCGGCTCCGGCTGCGCGGGTGGAAGGTCGCCGTCACCCCGTACACCGGCTACGGCGCCCCCGGCTGGGTCCGCGTCCTCGGCCGGGTCCTGCTGGCCCGCCTGGACCCGAAGCCCGGCAGGCGCCTCAAGAAGCTGCGCGGCTGGCGCTCGTTCACCGCCGTCTCCGTGGCCAACGCGCCCGTGCGGATCACGGCCGGGGGGCGCACCTGCGAGGTCCGCTGCGACCGTGGCGGCTTCATCGACACCGTCATCGAGGCCGACCTGGCCCCGGGCTGGGCGACGGTCACGCTGGAGAGCGAGGACAGCGCCCCGGTCGAGGCGCCGGTGAGGATCATCGACCCCTCCGTCCGCTTCGGCATCGTGTCCGACGTCGACGACACCGTCATGGTCACGACGCTGCCCCGCCCGCTGCTCGCCGCGTGGAACACGTTCGTCCTCGACGAGCACGCCCGGGCGTCCGTGCCGGGGATGGCCGTCCTGTACGAGCGGCTGGTCAACGCCAACCCCGGCGCTCCGGTCTTCTACCTCTCCACCGGCGCCTGGAACGTGGCGGCGACGCTCACCCGGTTCCTGTCCCGGCACCTGTACCCGGCGGGCCCGCTCCTGCTGACCGACTGGGGCCCGCAGCCCGACCGGTTCTTCCGCAGCGGCCAGGCGCACAAGCGGGCGTCGCTGGCCCGGCTCGCCTCGGAGTTCCCCGACATCCGGTGGCTGCTCGTCGGCGACGACGGCCAGCACGACCCCGAGATCTACGCGGAGTTCGTCGCCGAGCACCCCGACAGCGTCGCGGCGGTCGCGATCCGGCACCTCTCGCCGACCCAGGCCGTCCTCGCCGGCGGCTTCCCGACCCCGGTCGGCAGCGCCCGCCGCCTGCCCTCCTCCGCGGACGCCGCGCAGCGCTGGCTGCGCGCCCCCGACGGCGCCGGCCTGTGGCGCCTGCTGCGCGACACGGAGCTGCTGTAGTTAGTAGCCATGGCTACTATTGCCATGTACAGTTTCTGGCATGAGTCCTACACCCGGGTTCCTGGTCTGGCGGCTGTCCATGAAGTGGAAGGTCGCCGTGGACCGGGCGCTGGCGCCGCTGGGGCTCACGCACGCGCAGTATTCGCTGCTGGCCACCCTGTATGGCCTGCAGCACGACCCGCGCAGCGCCGAGCTGCCCAGCCAGCGGCGGCTCGCCGACCACACCGGCCTCGAGGCGCTGTACGTCTCGAAGCTCGCCCGGACCCTGGAGTCGGCCGGCCTGCTCGACCGGCTCCCCGACCCCGCGGACACGCGCGCCGTGCAGCTGCGGCTCACCGACCGCGGCCGCTCGGTCAGCGCCGAGGCCGTCGGCATCGTCCGTGAGCTCATGGCGGAGCTGCTCGCGCCGCTGCCCGCCGATCGCCAGGCCGCGTTCGTCGCGGACCTGCAAGCCCTCCTTCTGGAAAGAGGTCCGTCATGACCACCCTCAACGGGCGCATCCTCGGCCAGGCCGAGCGCGCCACCCGCGCCGTCCTCGACCGCCTGCTCGCCCGCTCCGGCACCACGTTCGAGCAGTGGGTCGCCGTCAACCTCACCGCCGCCGGCCCGCTGACCCGCGACGAGCTGCTCGCGCAGATGTCGGCCGGCCTCCGGACCGACCCGGCCGGCCACGTCGACGCGGCGTTCGCGGCCGGCCTGCTGACCGGCGACGTCGCCCTCACCGACCTGGGCCGTTCGCGGTACGAGGAGATCAGCGCCGGGATCAACGCCATCGCCGGGCAGATTTATGGTGATTTATCGCCAGAAGACCTCGACACGGCCGGCCGGGTCCTGCTGCAGGTCACCGCCCGCGCGAACGCCGCACTCGCGGCGGCCTAGAACTCCGGCATGACCATCCACAGGTGGCCGTCGGGGTCGGCGAAGGTCCCGGCGTAGCCCCACGGCTGGTCGGCGGGCTCGGTGACGACCCGCCCGCCGGCGGCCCGGGCACGCTCGATCACGGCTCGCACGTCCTCGCGCCCGGGCACCGGCCGGTGCAGCACGCACTCGCTGGTGCCGGCCGGCGCGACGGCGTGCTCGCCGATCGCCCAGGCGAAGCCGTCGGCGGGCACCAGCATCAGGGCGACGCCGTCCGCGAGTTCGAACCGCAGCGGCTCCGGCAGCCCGTCCCCGCCTGGCTGGCCGTCCCCGCCCGCCGGCTGGATCGGCCCGGTTTCGAGGACGGCGCGGTAGAAGTCGTGGGAGGCCACGCGGTCGGCGACCGGCAGCGCGATGGTGAAGGTCATGCAAGGTTTACGTCAGGACGCGCCGGAACTCATCGCCGCGGCGCGCGGGGCGCCGACCTTCGCGATGATGTCGGCCAGGACCTGCTCGGACTCGTCGTGCGAGACCTGACAGGTGCCGGCCGCGAGGTGGCCGCCGCCGCCGTACTGCAGCATCACCGAGCCGATGTCGGTCGGTGACGTGCGGTCGAGGATCGACTTGCCCACCGCGAAGACGGTGTTGAGCTTCTGCTTGCCCCAGATCACGTGGATGGAGACCCGGGCCTCGGGGAACAGCGCGTACACCATGAACCGGTTGCCGGCGTAGATCACCTCCTCGTCCCGGAGGTCCACGACGACCACGTCGCCCTCCAGGTGGCTCACCCGCCGCAGCTGGTCGACGAAGAGCTCCTGCTGCTCGCGGAACAGCTCCGCGCGCTCCGCCACGTCCGGCAGCGCCAGGATCTCCTCGACGTCCTGGTGGTCGATGCACGCGTCGATGAGCTGCATCATCAGCTGGTAGTTGGAGATCCGGAACTGCCGGAACCGGCCCAGTCCCGTGCGGCTGTCCATGAGGAAGTTCATCAGCGTCCAGCCGACCGGCTGCAGGATGTCGGTGATGTCGTACTGGGCGGAGTCCGCCTTGTCGACCGCTTCCATCAGCTCGTCGGACACGTTCGGGAACCGCGCGGCGCCGCCGAAGTGGTCGTAGATGACGCGGGCCGCCGACGGGGCCTCCGCGTCGATGATGTGGTTGGTCCGGTCGTCCATGTTGTCGCCCGCGTTGCGCAGGGTCTCCGAGTGGTGGTGGTCGAAGACGAGGTGGGCGCCGGGCGCGTAGGGCAGGTTCGTCAGGATGTCGTCGGGTCCGATGTCGACCGTGCCGTCCTGGACGTCTTTGGGGTGCACGAACGTGATGTCGCCGATGAGGTCCAGGTGACGCAGCAGGACGGCGCACACCAGGCCGTCGAAGTCGCTGCGCGTCACGAGTCGGTGCTTCACTTCGGATCCCCTCACCCTGCGTCGGCCGGTCGACAGTTGCCCTATCGGCCGGCCGTACGCAGACGTGAGGTCTTGGCGGTGCTTACAGGAGCGAGAGGTGCACGTGGTTGGTGTGGTCGCTGGAGGGGTCCCCGCCCACGCCGCTGTAGTGGTGCCAGCCGACCGCGGGTGTCCACACCTGTTTGAACCAGATGACGTACATGACGCCGAGCCGGTCCGCGTTCTTCACGAAGTACGTCGCCAGGTTGGCCCCGTAGACCTTGTCCTCACCGGCGGCGACGCCACCGAAGCCAGACTTGGCCTGCACCGAGAAGTCGCACGCGCGGCCCTTCGGGTGCTCGTACGGCCCGCTCGGCCGGTAGCAGGACACGAACCGCTTGAAGCCCGCCGCCTGCGCCTGCTGCATCGCGTGCAGCGTGCGCATCGTGATGCAGCCGCTGGTGGTCGGGTCGTTCTGCTTGCACGACTCCGAGGACCAGCCGCCGCTGGCGTTGCGCGGCGACGGCTGCGCGAGCGGCAGGTTGGCCGACACGAAGCCGTTGCTCGGCCCGCCCGCCTGGGCCAGGCCCTTCTCGGCTTCCTTCTTCTTCGCGGCCATGACGGCGACCTGCTCCTGCTGGAGCTTGACCTCGCCCTCGAGCGCCGTCTTCTGCGCCGCCTGGTCCCGCTTCAGCTGGTTGAGCTCGCGCAGCAGGTTGTCGTTGTGGTGGGCGATCTCGTCGATCGAGCCGGCCCGCTCCGCGAAGCCGGTGGGGCTCCCCGAGTCCATCAGCGCCACGAACGTGGTGAGCGGCCCTGTCCGGTACGCGGCGACGGCGATCGCCGACACCTGCTCGGTGACCCTGGCGAGGTTGGCCTCGGTCTGGGCGAGCTTGGCGGTCAGGTCCGCCTGGTTCTTCACCGAGGCGTCGTACTTGTCCTTGGCCTCGATCCACGCGCGGGTGCTCTCGTCGAGGACCTGGGCGAGGGACGCGTTGGATCCCTCGTCGCCCGTGTCGTCTCCCGGCTCGGCGGCGGCCGGAGTGGCGGCCATCCCAAAAAGGACGGCGGCCGTCATCAGGACGGCGATGATCCGCCGACCGGGATGTCGTGATGACATCTGGCTCGTTGTTCCTTCCGTCGGCCGCCGACCGGGTTAGCTGACGGGTTCGGGACGGAACGACCCCTACCGCGGTTGCCCGCGGATTCACCCCACTGTGCGGTTGGGTCCCCGATTCGCCGGTGTCGAGCCGGCGATTGGGCGGCAGTCGCGCCCGGCGCCGCGGGGGGCGGCGCCATGTCGGACGGGACCGACGGCCAGCCTACCCAGGGCGATCAGACCGCGCAGCGTACTGCCTGTCCGCCGCTGTGACGCACCTCTCGAAACCGCGCCGTCCAAGCAGGTCGCCTAAGCTTGCCGAAAGAATCTCGCGTGACGGAAATCACTCAACTGGCCTCACCCCGACGGCAACGTTCTCGCCCGGGCGATTGTTTTACGCCACCCCGCGGTCACCCCGTGTCACCCCGAGTCACCTCGGAAAGGTGAGGTTAGGGGAACCGTAAAGATTCTTCATAAATCGATGTGATTGCTCCTGTACCGCGGTGGTGGCTGGTCGGATGGGGGCTCAGCGTCGATCTGAACGGAAGTGATCTGGTGTCCAGAGTGCGCCTGTGGGCGGGGCTCGCCGCGACCGCCGTCGTCGGTGGCGTCATCGCCGTCTTCAACATGCTGCCGGCGTCGGCGGCCACCTGTGCGCCGGCGTGGCAGGCGTCGGCCGTGTACACCGGGGGTGCCACGGTGTCGCGGAACGGGCACAACTTCCTCGCCAAGTGGTGGACGCAGAACGAGGCGCCGCCCGGGAACACCGGCGTGTGGCAGGACCAGGGGTCGTGCGGCGGGAGCACGCCGCAGCCGCCGACGCAGACCGGGTCCGCGGGCGGGTGCAGCTTCCCGGCGTGGGTGCAGGGTCGCAACTACGTGACCGGTGACATCGTGAAGTTCACCGACGGTAAGTACTACATCGCCGAGCACGACAACCCGGGGTACAGCCCGACGATCAGCACCTGGTACTGGGACCCGTACACCTGCAACGGCGGAGGGGGCGGCACGACGCCGCCGCCGAACCCGACCACGAACCCGCCGTCGAACGGGGCGTTCGTCGTCAGCGAGGCCCAGTTCAACCAGATGTTCCCGAACCGGAACCCCTTCTACACGTACAACGGCCTGGTCGCGGCGCTGAACGCCTACCCGGCGTTCGCGAAGACGGGATCGGACGCCCAGCGCAAGCAGGAGGCGGCGGCGTTCCTCGCGAACGTGAACCACGAGACCGGCGGCCTGGTGTACATCGTGGAGCAGAACACCGCAAACTACCCGCACTACTGCGACACGAGCCAGCCGTACGGCTGCCCCGCCGGGCAGGCCGCGTACTACGGCCGCGGGCCGATCCAGCTCAGCTGGAACTTCAACTACAAGGCCGCCGGTGACGCGCTCGGCATCGACCTGCTGCGCAACCCGAACCTGGTGCAGACCGACCCGGCCGTGGCGATGAAGACCGCGCTCTGGTACTGGAACACGCAGACCGGCCCGGGCACGATGACGCCGCACAACGCGATGGTCAACGGCGCCGGTTTCGGCGAGACGATCCGCAGCATCAACGGCAGCCTCGAGTGCGGCGGGCGCAACCCCGCGCAGGTGCAGAGCCGGGTCGCGGCGTACCAGCGCTTCGTCGGCATCCTCGGCGTGGGCGTCGGAGCGGGCTCGCTCAGCTGCTAGTCGCCGAAGACCAGGAGGGCGCCCCGGGGAGTGGGGCGCCCTTCTCTTTGCCTTCCGACGGTTACGGCAGGTGCTGGCGGTACTCCTGCAGCGCGCGGCGGGCGAAGACCTGCTGGAACGTGGCGACCCGCTCCGAGCGGCCGCGGCCGATGAAGCTGACGAACCAGTGCAGCACCGCGGTGACCCGGTTCTTGAAGCCGACCAGGTAGAGCAGGTGCACGGCGAGCCACATGAGCCAGCCGACGATCCCGGAGAAGTGCAGCTTGCCGACGCTCGCCACCGCCGAGAAGCGCGAGATCGTGGCCATGCTGCCCTTGTCGAAGTACTTGAACGGCTGACCGGTCGCCTCGCCGGCGAGCCGCTTCTTGATCTGGCCGGCGGCGTGGCGGCCGCTCTGGATCGCGACCTGCGCGACGCCCGGCAGCCGGTTGAGCGACATCATGTCGCCGATCGCGAAGATCTCCGGGTGGCCCGGCACGGTGCAGTCCGGCTCGACCTCCAGCCGTCCGGCCCGGTCGGTCGAGGCGCCCGTCGCCTTCGCCAGCTGCGTCGACAGCGACGGCGCGGCCACGCCCGCCGCCCAGATCTTCGTCATCGACTCGATCCGCTGCCGGCCGTTGCGCGTCTCGACCTCGATGCCGGTCTCGTCGACGTCGACGACCTTCGTGCCGAGCTCGACCTCGACGCCCATGGTGTGCAGCTGCCGCAGCGCCTTCGTCGACAGGTGGTCGCCGAAGCTCGACAGGACCGTGTCGAGCGCGTCGATCAGGATGATCCGCGCGTGCTTCGGGTCGATGTTGCGGTACTGCCCCGGCAGGTGCCGGTGGGCGAGCTCGGCGATCTGGCCGGCCATCTCGACGCCGGTCGGACCGGCGCCGACCACGACGAACGTCAGCCACCGCTCGATCGCGGCCGGGTCGGTCTCCAGCTCGGCGAGCTCGAACGCGCCGAAGATCCGCCCGCGCAGCTCCAGCGCGTCGTCGATGCTCTTCATGCCGGGCGCGTGCTCGGCGAACGCGTCGTTGCCGAAGTAGGACTGCGACGCGCCGGCGGCGACGATCAGCGAGTCGTACGGCACGGTGTAGCTCGTCCCGGGCGCGACCGCCGTGACGGTCCTCGCCTCCGGGTCGATCTCGGTGACGGTGCCGAGCAGCACCTTCGCGTTGTCCTGCCGCTTGAGGATCTCCCGGATCGGCGGCGCGATCTCGCCTTCCGACAGGATGCCGGTCGCCACCTGGTACAGCAGCGGCTGGAACAGGTGGTAGGCGGTGCCGTTGATCAGGGTGACGTCGACCGGCGCGTTCTTGAGCGCCTTGGTGGCGAACAGTCCGCCGAAGCCGGCGCCGACGATCACGACGCGGTGGCGTCCTTGTGCACGCTCGTCCATCTGCATCTCCCGACAGGGGTGTGGATCGTGCAGATCAAGTACACCACTCCCGGCGGGTGATGGCCGTGTGTCCTCCATGACGTTTCACGGCCGCCTGTCAGGGAATCAGTCCCCTCACGTATGCCGCCTGGCCCACGTGCTGCGCGTCGTCGTCGAGGACGCTGACCAGCCGCACCCCGAGCGTCACCGGCGGGTCCCATCGCTCGTCGACGATCTGGTCGAGATCCTCTTCCGTGAGCTTCTCCAGCCACGCGATGGTCCGCGCCGACACCGCCTCGAAGTATTCGATCAACACGTCGGCGCTTTCCGGCTGTACCGCCTGGACCTGCGCGGCCGTGTGACCGTAGCCGGTGTCGTGCTGGTCCTGCCGCAGCCCGAAGCGCGGGGCCCAGTCGCCGGTCACCCACAGCTGCTCGGCGCCGTTGATGCGCTCCGCGATGTGGTCGTCCTGGACCCGCGTCAGGTGCCAGACCAGCCACCCGACCGTGTTCGCGCCGGGCGCCGGCGCCCACCGCAGCTGCTCCGGGCTGAGCCCTTCGACCGCGGCCCTGACCAGATCAGGCAGTCGCCCGTACCCCTCGACGAGCAGTTCGTTCACCCGCACAGCAAGCTTCCCCTCGTGGCACGTTTCCGGGAGTTGACCTTCGACGAACGTCCGTAGTGTTCAGCACATCGCAAGAACGCAGCGAACACCACATAAACTTCCACAAAGGAGAACGACATGAGCGAGTACGGCGAGTTCGAGACCGGCGACCAGCACGAGTCCCTCGACCAGATGCACGAGGTCGACGCCAGCGAGAACAACTACGACTCGCAGTTCGGCGTCTACGAGCAGGACCACGCCTCGGCCGAGAACACCAGCTTCGACCAGGGCCACCACATGTCCTACACCACCCCGAGCGGCGTGCAGTACGAGGAGTCGGACTACACCTCCTACGACCACTCCGCCGCCGAGACGGACCACACGTTCGCCGCCGAGGGCTCCGAGTCGGCCTCCTCCAGCGAGTTCCACGAGCTCGAGGCCCTGCAGGCCCGCCTCGACGCCACGTTCGCCGAGGGCACGTTCGCCTCGAACTGAAGTCCTTCGTAGAAAGGGGCCCCTTCCCCCGGGGCCCCTTTTTCGTCTTCAGAACTTCTTCCGTCTTCAGAAACTTCTTCCGTCTTCAGAACTTCGTGGGAACGAGTGCGGCCAGCGCGCTCACGACGAACGGGCTGATGATGACCAGTCCGCTGCGCAGCTCCCCGAACGTCGTCTGGTCGATGCCGAGCAGCTTCTCCAGCTTCGACCGCTCCTCGGCCTTGTCCACCAGATCACCCAGCGCGACATCGGTGAGCGGGAAGTTCCGGTCGACGAACAGCGCGCACCGGCGGCGCAACGTCGTGCTCGCCGGCACGTACATGACGCCGACGACGAACGAGGCGACCGCCCCGGAGAACAGCACCGCCGCCTTCGGCAGCTCCGCACCCCATCCCGTGGCCGCGCCGTTGACGAGCGTGACGAGCAGCACCAGGAACCCGAGCTGGTTGAGCAGCCGGCTCACCAGCCGCCGCAGGCTGAGCAGGGTGTTGAGCTGCTGCCCCGGCGAGCCCTCGATCCTGCGCCGGGCCACCCGATGGACCGCGCCGAGCGTCGCCGCCGACGGCAGCGCCCCGCAGATCGCGATCGCCGACAGGGCCAGCCCGCGGCCCGTCAGCCCCTGCTCGCCGAGCACGAACGGCGTGGCCGCCACCAGGCCGACCGCCACCGCCACCGACGCGAGCACCAGGTGCAGCACGTGAAACAGCCGGACCCGGTGCACCGTGCCGAGGTCCCGCCACCGCGCCGCGCCGAACCCGAACGCCTCGCCGCTGGCCGCCCCGAGCACCGCCGCCAGCACCGCGAACAGCACCCACCGCGGCTCGTGCCCGTGCTCCGGGCTCGTCCACGCGATCCACGTCCCGAGCACCGCCCCGAGCAGCATCGCAAGCAGCCGCAGCTCCCCGGTGATCGTCTCCTCGGCATCCTCCACCACCGTCACGCTGGGACAGCCTTTCTGTAGGGTCTGTCCATGGTCACCGTCGCCCCGCTCACCACGGAAGACCGCGCCGTGTGGGAGGTCCTCTTCACCGGGTACAACACCTTCTACGAACGCGTTCTGCCGCCTGACCGCTTCGACGCCGCGTGGGCCGGCTTCCAGGCCGACACCCGCATCCACGCCCTCGGCGCCAAGCTCGACGGCCAGCTCGTCGGCATCGCGCACTTCCTCGTCCACGCGAGCACCACCACCGACGACGTCTGCTACCTGCAGGACCTCTTCACCGCCCCGTCAGCCCGCGGCCAGGGCGTCGCCCGCGCCCTGATCGCCGCCGTCGCCGACTGGGCCCGCGCCCGCCACTGCAACCGCGTCTACTGGTCCACCCACCACACCAACGCCACCGCCCGCCGCCTGTACGACCAGGTCGCCGTCAACCGCGGCTTCATCCTCTACCAGATCCCCCTCTGACCTGCCCCGCCATCCAGAGGGAAACACATGCGTGCCACCCCGCCCCGACAAGGTAACCTGTCTGCGCGGGCTGCTAGCTCAATGGCAGAGCTGCGGACTTTTAATCCGTAGGTTCAGGGTTCGAGTCCCTGGCGGCCCACCAGATGTGCAGGTCAGAGCCGGTGCCTGTGGCGCCGGCTCACCCGTTACGGGGTGTGTACAGCAGCAAAGTACAGCAGCCTGCACCAGCCACCCGTGGACAGCCGGACACCGCCCGAAACCCGCTCGCACCGGCTTACCCGGTCCAGGAACATCTTTGCCATGCCGAACGCCAAGCAGCTGCGCGAGCAGGAACGCCGCGAGACGGTGGAGCGCTATCACACGCTGAAGGACGCCGAAGAAGACTTCGAGCAGGCCAAAGCTGCTGCAACCACGGTCGGCGAGCGAGACCAGCTGATGAGCAAGTTTGCTGCTTTCCGTCGCCTGCATCGCGAAGAGGACATCCGCCGCGGAAAGCGGCTGCCAGGGTTTCACGCCCAAATGAGACAGAATCTCTGGGCGAGATGGCTTGAGATCGCCGCGTCGCACGAACGCGACGCAAGTGCGGCATTCGAGTTGGCGTGCAGTGGGGACACACTGCACCTGACAGAGGAACTGCGTCAGTCTCTCGTTGCCGTTACGGCGGTTGCCTGCTCCATCGAGGCACTCTACGAGGACTTGAGGTACCTCGTCCCTGAGCGTCCACCCTTCAAAAATGCGCCGGAGCGCATCGCCGACTGTTTTGCCCACGCTTTCGGCTTGTCCCAGGCCGAGGCGGGTCAGGCGCTGGATGACATTAAGTGGATCTTCGACCGGCGCAACGAGGGAGTGCATCCCTACACCGAATTTAGGCCCACCGCGCCGCACCCTGCTGGGTTTAACTCCAGCGTGGAACTGTCCCGATTCAACGGTCCCGAGAGTCGACGCGCTCTTAAATCCGCTCTGGACATCTTTGCAGCGGCAGAGAGCCCGCCGCAGCCGGTCAACCGGTGGGTCAAGCGCTGGGCCGATGAGCGTCGGCCCTACCACGATCAGGTGGTAGGGCCGATCCGTGCCGCCATTGCCGAAGGATGACGATTCACGCATCAGGTCTCATCCGAGACTCGCGCCGAGCCGCTTGAGAGCGTCGCGGGTCTTTTTCGACGACACCTGCGTGTAGATCTCCATCGTGATCGAGAACTTTGCGTGACGAAGGATCTGCATTGCCACCCGGGGATGGACGTCAAGATCTGCGAGCAGCGAGCCGCAGGTGCGCCGGGCGTCTCGAACGGTGATCCGGGGGACGCCCGCAGCGTGGCAGCGACGATCCCAATAGCGGTTGAAATTCCTCGGCTCGATCGGTGTACCGAATTTCGTTGTGAAAAGCAGTCGCAGGCCGTGCCAGAGCGGGCCAGCCTCCGTGCTGTCGCGTTCGGCGTCAAGGTGGCGTTGCCGAACGGCTACGGCGCAAATCGGTGGGAGGGGTAGGCCAGCGTCGGACGTGGGAGTCTTCGTCTCGCGGTGAAGCAGCTCGGTGCCGATGCGCTGGAGTTGCCGATCGATCTGAAGCGTGACGTCGTACTCAGCGACGCAGTCCACACAGAAGGTCGCCCGGTGCTCCTTGCAGCGCCTGTCCCAGCCGGCCCAGTCGATCGCGTCGTCGGTCAGGCCCAGCATCTCGCCCTTGCGGAGGCCGAGCACGAGGACCAGGACGTACGCGGCATACAGCGGATCGCCGTCGGCGCGGGCCGACTCCAGGAACTTCCGTGCGTCGTCTGTGTCCCATGACTTGCGCCGGGCAGCACGTTGCACCGGGAGCCGCAGGTGCTTCGCCACGTTGCGCGAGGCGGTCTCCTCGACCATCGCTTGGCCGAGCATCGAACGGAGGGTCCGGCGGATGTGGCCAAGCGTCGAAGGGGACAGCGTGGACTTGCAGCAGCGGCGGATGGCGCAGCAGCGGCGCTTGCCCTTCGGTCGGCGTTCGTCGCGGCCCTGGGCGCAGCACTGGCAGGTCCGGGCGACCTCGTTGATCCACGTCTGCGCGTCGCGGGCCGGGAGGTTCAGCTTCTTCTTGCCGAGGCCCGGGACGATGTACAGGCGGCACGCCACCTCGTACGCGACGTACGTCCCCGGCGACAGGTTGGGCTTGACGATCTCCTCCAGCCAGTAAGCGGCGTAGCTGGCAATGGTCGGGGTCTTCGTGGCGACCGGACCCTTCGCGGCCTCCGCGTGCAGCTTCACCCACTTCTCGTGGACGTCTTCGCGGGTCTTGCCGTAAACGTACTTGCGGGTGCGCTTGCCGTCGGGCTTCGTGACCCACACGTACGCGGCGAAGCCGTTGCGGTGCGGGTAGATCGAGCCTTCGCCGTTGGCGCGGGCGCGGGCGGGCATCAGGCGGCCTCCTGCCGTTCGACCTGTTCGCGGATGTAGTCGTCGACCCATTCCGGCAGGACGCGCCGGTACTTACCGTCCTTCACCGACCGCAGCTCACCCGTTGCGATCTTCATCTTGACCTTGGACAACCCGAACCCCAGCAGGAGCGCCACCTGCGCCGGCGACAGCCATTTGGGAGCGAACGGACGGTCATCCACGCTGCACTTCCTCCCCGTTGTCGTGCGTTGCCGAAAGAAGTCCGTCGTACTGGGCGGCCCGGTCGCGGGCGGCGTTGAGCGCGTTGCGCCACTGCATGCGTTGAGCCAGCGCCCGCAGGAGGCGGTGCCGCATGGGTGGCATGTCGGGGTCGTTGGGCTTCGCCAGTTCCCACGCGACCGGGGACGGCGTGCCGTCGGTGGCGTCGGTGGCCGGGACCTGGTCGATGCCGGCCGCGACACCGAGCAAGGCTTTGACCCAGGCGCGGGCGTCGTGGCGGTGGTCGGCGAGGGTTTTGCCGGACCAGTCGCGGGAGACGAGGATGCGTCGGCCGCCGATGCCGAGGGTGGCGCGTTGGTGGACCTTGCCTTTGCAGTTTCCGGGTCGGAGCTTGCCGTGGGCCTTCTTTGGTTGGATGCCGTAGAGGAGCCAGTTCGCGCATCGCTCCGAGCAGGGCGTGACGCGTAGCTCTTGCCAGAGGCGTTCGAGGTGCGCCCGTTGCCGGTCGGTGGTCACGGTGTGGCAGTCTGCGGCGGATTTGGTGATGTACTTCGTGATGTAGCCGACGGTGCGGTCGATGTCGTTGCTGTCGGCCGCGACTCCGCGGGCGTCGACGTGCTTGCCGAACCGGATCACATGCGCCGGCTCAGCGTCGGGGTCTTCGTCGATCGCGTCGAGTGCCTCGTCCCACGTGGGCAGCGGGGCGCCAGTGTCCGGGTCGCACCACGCTTCGGCGTCGGCGTCCCAGAGCGGGCGGCACGTGGGCTTGTCGACGCGCGGCCACCAGACCTGGTGGTAGGTGGCCGCCGCGACTTCGCGCAGGATGGTGCGTGGGATGGTGCCGCGGATGGCGAAGTGGGCGTGTGGGGCGAGGCGTCGTTGTGGCTCGACGCAGCCGGCGTACTGGACGTTCCAGCCGACGCAGCGGCGCAGGTTCTGCCAGAACCGGTCCAGCAGCCGCGGGAATGTGATCGCGTCCCAGGCGGCGCGGCGGTAGTCGTAGCGGGACGGGTCGAGCGGCGAGCCGTCCTCCCGTACGGGGCCGTACGAGTCGAGGGTCATCGTCAGCCACATCGACGGTCGGTGCTCTGTCCCGTCGGGTGCGGTGTAGACGCGGCCGACCGTGCGCGGCTGGACCTTCTGCCGCGGCAGCGCTGGAGCATCCTGACGCCGACGGGTGGACCGCTGCCGCTTCGGTTCCTCGGGCTTGTCATGCGACGGCGCCACGGTGCCGCGGAGGCCCTCCGCTGCGATGGCTTCCTCGACCTCGCGGATGGCTTCGTCGACCTCGCCGACCTCGTCCCATTTCGACTCCCGGACTGCCTGGTCGCGGAAGTATTCGAGGTGTGCCCGGAGGCTGATCAGCGACCGGTGTTCCTCGGTCGCCGGGTTCGGCGCCGGGGCCGGTTCGTCGATGCGGTGCCAGCCTTCCCGGATCTGCGTCTTGCGCAGTCGCCGCGCACGCTTCGCACATGGCACGCACTTGTCCTCGCGGGTGGCGCCGCATGGGACGTCGATGATTTCGGTCTGGCCGGTGGTGAGGTCGGTGCGGCGCAGGCCGACCGGGCGGAGGCAGACGCCGTACTCGGTCGCCATGTCCTTCACGACGTCGGCGGCGAGGGGCATCAGCATGCGGGCGGCGCGGGAGCCGGGGCGCGGCCCGGCCTCGGGTGAAGGTTCGAGGCCGGGCAACGTGTCGACGGTCATCGGCGGCCCGCCGGCTGTGGGGCGTCGAGGAACATCCGGTCGATGGCGTCGGCGTCGCCGCGCAGCAGCCGTTCGCGGCGAACGGCGGCGTACCGGCCGATCATCGGGCGACCGACCCGCCGACCGCCCCACGGCAGCCGCTGGACCACGAGGCCCTGTGCGCGGGCGTGAGCGTCGGTGGAGGCGTGCAGCCGGTCGGCGACCGCTTCGACGAACGCTTGGAGCAGGTGCATGGGGGTGGCCTCCTTCACTTGACGACACCGGACGGGATAGCTCCGTTGAGGCGCTGGACCACCGGGACGGCCGCTGGGATCGGTTCGGGCGCCGGGACCTGGTCGATGACCACCGACGGCGGCTCGTGCGGCGCGGGCTGTGGCTTCGTGGACAGCACGAGCTTCACCAGGGCCATGAACGCCAGCGCCGGCACGGCGGCGAGCAGGCCACCGGAGATGCCCGGCTTCGCCACCGCCAGTTGCGCCGACAGGGACAGCACGACCGCGGCCGTAAGAACGGCGAACGGGTACCGCGTCGACTCCCCGGAGCGACGGCGGCGCCGGATGACGAGCGCGCAGGCGATCGGGACGAGTTCGGAGATCGCGGCGTTGGCCCAGCCGAACCAGTCCGCCGTACCGGCCGGGGAGTTCGCCATGGTCCAGTCGTGGACGTGGGTGAACGACGCGGCGCCGGCCATGCCCGCGACCACGAGGAGGATGACGACCAGGACGGCACCTTCGATGTGCTGACGCATGTGACGCACCTCCGTTCTCACTGGGCCTTCGGGGTGATCGGGACGCGGATCCAGTCGGGCGGTTCGCCGGTGGAGGCGACGGCTTCGGACAGGCACCGCCACAGCGCCCACGCCTCAGCCGGAGTCACGTACATGCGCCGGCGGCCCGCGCCGACCGCGAGGTAGAGGTCTTCGTCGTCGGTGACGCGGACCGTGACGGCGGACGAGCCGGCCAGCACGTGTGGTGCGCGGAGGCGGTAGAAGCGGCGGGTCATGCCGCCTCACCGTCGAGGAGGTTCGTCAGCGAGTCCGGCAGCAGCGGCCCTTGCGCGTGCCGTCCGGGCTTGTAGAGGTGCCTGGGTTCCCTCCGCTGCTCTGGTACCGCCGCAGGCCGCTGGACGACGTCCGGTGCGGCGTACGTGGTGGCCATGTCGCGGATCTCGTCGTCGGTGACGTACGCGAACCGGACCCGCTCCGGTTCGGGGCGGTCGTCGAGGACGACGTACCCGATGCCGCGCATGGACGGCCGCGCGGACAGCTGGTCGCACAGCGCCCCACGAGCGCGGGAACCCTGCCCGAGGACGAGGTCGACATGGTTGGGTTCGTTGAGCCGCAACGCGATCCGGGTCGGGAAGAAGTCGCGCAGCTCGACGACCTCTTTGCGCGGATCCTGGGTCGCACCGATGACCAGCACCCCGAGGCCGGCACCCTGCGTGAGCAGCATCGCCAGCGCGGCCTTCGCCCGAGCACGCAGCTCCGTGTCCTGCAGCAGCGCGACGAGGGCAAGGATCTCGTCGACCATCAGCACGTACAGCGGCTCGTCGAGGGTCGGCGTGTGGGCGCGGGTCTTGCCCTGCATGCGGGCCTGCCGCTCGCGCATGACCTCGACGAGTTCCTCCAGCATGGCGACCATCGGCGGGACCGTGGCGTACTCGTACCGGCTGAACAGCTCCCGACCGAGGGACAGCTCCACGCCGCCCTTCGGGTCGATGCCCCACAGCCGCACCAGGCCGGTCCGGATCGCCGGGGCGAGCGCGCGGATCAGCGACCACTGCACCGAGCCCTTGCCCGCACGGGTCGCGCCGACGATCAGCACGTGGGTGGCGAGGAGGCGCAGCACGTACCGGACGAGATCCTCACGCACGCCGAGCGGCAGCGCCTCCAAGTCGGTCGCTTCCGGGACGTCGAACGCGGGCACGGTACGGCGCAGCGGATCGCGGCGGACGAAGACGAGCCACACCAGCCGGGGACGGTCCCGGTAGCGGAACCGGTCGACGAGCCGCAGGAACCGGTTGGTGCGGGCGGGTGGTTGGTCGCGTCGGCCCGAGTAGACGCGGCAGATGCGGGCGCCGAACGAGTACGCCAGGTTCGCCGCCGCCGCGTGGTAGTCGTCCGGGTTCTGCCCGCGCGGCATCCGCAGCAGCACCTCATCGGTGGCGTACGTGCAGCGAACACGCAGCAGCCGCGGCACGTTCAGCTTGCTGTCGAACCGTTCGGCGAGGCGGCAGACGGTCATGGCCTCGCGCCAGTGCAGCTGGTACACGAACAGCCGCTGCCACCAGGACAGCACCGGCAGCACGATCAACCGCTCACACCACGGCCGCCAGCGCCACCACCACACCCCGACCGTCGCGCCAGTGACACCGGCGAACAGGACGAGGATCTCCCAGCCGTGCCGGTGCCACAGCCACACGGCGAGCACGGCGAGGGTGACGGAGGTGCGGTTGCGCCACAGCACCGGCATCAGCCGGACGAGCCAGACCGTGGCCTTGAACAGCAGGTACGGGATGACGATCCACATGACCAGCCACCACGGCGCCGGGACGGACAGGCGCCGGAAGTTGACCAGCGGGACGTTGTTGTTCTTGTTCACCTTCGACCTTTCCTACGCAGGCGCCAGCGCAGCGAACCGCCCCCGCCCGTCCCGACGAACCGCCAGCAGTTGCAGCGGCATCCCGGTGAACCAGCGGGTGAAACGGCCCCGCGCATCGCGCGCAACAGGCATGAGCAGCAGGAGTTGGCCGGGGCAGGCTTGGCGACGCCGCCCAGAAATGGGCATGATGAAACCGCCTTCCACACCTCAGCAATGGGCTTGGTTGGCAGCGGGGCGGTCCGGCTTCCTACGGCATACAGACCGCCCCGCGCTTGCGTTGCTTATGCGGCCTTGCGAGCCGCCGTCTTGAACCCGGACGCGCGGTACGAGTACGCGAGCCGACCGGTCGGACCGACGTACGGCGTGACCGTCATCCCCTCGAACTCGACCGGGGAGAACCCCGCGCCGTCCGGGACCGGCTGGACGTTCGCGGAGATCTTGACCGCGACCTCCCGGGACCGGCCCGCAAGATCGGGGTCCATGTCCATGACCCGGACCGTCCACACCCGGGAGCCGGACAGCTTGTCCACCGCCGGGGTCCGGGCCTTCGTCACCTCGTTGTAGTCCTGCGCCTCGACGATCGAGTCCGGCACCAGCACACAGCCGGCCGGGAACACATCCTCGAACCGGACCGAGAACCGCGTGCCACCTTTGAGCGCCACCTAGCTCCTCCATTTGACCGCTTAACTTGTCAGGTGACTTCAGTGTAGCGAGCAGACCTAGCTTGTTAAGTAGTTAGACAGAGAAATCTGACGATCTCAGCGAGATTGAGCAACGCCGACGCGCCGCCTAAGCAATCGCGAACGAGTCCTCGAACTCCTGCCGGGCAGGTGGCACCGCAACCTCCAGCGCAAAGGCGGGTTGACCGGTCTTCACGAAGACGGAGAACAAGGCGGTCAGCACCCACTCCCCGGGCTCGATCGCCAGAAGGTCGCACTCCTCGGCGGTCGCCGGCCGGGCCGAGATCCGCTCCGTCGCCCGGTCGAACCGCACACCCTTGCGAGCCGCCACGTGACGCAGCAGTCCTTCGGGGAGCGGTCCGGGCAGGCCGACATCGGTACCGGACGCGAGATCGGCAGGCATGTAGATCGTGCCCAGCTCGACAGGCCCGACTTCGTCGACGCTCACCAGCCGCCGACGCACGACGATCGGCGCGCCCTCACTGATGTCCAACGCCGAGGCGGCGCGCGGTGGGGCCGGGACCTCATCGACGTCGACCACCCGGACGTTGCCGCCGACCTCGTCCGCCAGGAGAGCGGCAGCATGCGCAGGCAACGACCGCGGCTCGACCGGCTTGGATCGCGCGAACCTGCCTTTGCCTTGCTGGGTCTCGATCCAGCCGGCTTGCCGCAGAATCTCCAGCGACCGCACGACCGTGGGGCGGGACGTGTCGAACTCTTTCATCAGTGCCGTCTCGCTGGGCAGCATCTCGCCCGACGCGTAGGTGCCGTCCTCGATGCGAGCCTGGAGCGTGTTGACGATCGTCACGTACTTCGGCGGCGTGTACTCGATCGGCATACCAGCTCACCCCAAGACGACAACATAGCTTGTCAAGAGCTTATATTTGTCGCTCGCTCCTGTCATCCCACGATCGGACGAGCCAACAGAGCGACCCCGACCCGAGCGGCAAGCTCAGAGATCGGGGCCGTTCGCGTCGCAGGGTCACTCAGCTTGCAGGCGCTCCGCGTGCTGGCGCCAGACGAGCGCCATCGTCGCCTCATGCCCCCACTGCTCGTACTCGCTCGATCCGGGCGCCTCCGCCTCGACAGCATCCACGTACTCGACCGTGAACGCGGCGACCGCCGCCCGCCAGTCGCGCCCGAAGCTCGCACGGTCCACGTAGTCGAGCCGTTCCCAGCGCCGCGCGATGTCGGCGATGACCAGCCGCCGGTCATCCGGACTGTCCAGGCGGTTGCCGTGCCGGGTCACCAGCTCACCGGCCGACAGCTCGACACACCGCCCGATCAGCGGCAGCAGCGTCACCGCGATCTCGTAGAGCAGCTCCGCGCCCTCGCTGCCGCCGACCTGGACCCGATCGGCCGTCACCGTCATGAGCCGTCCTCCGCCCGCTGCTGCGCCGCCCATACCTCCCGGAGCCGCAACGCGTACTTGAACGCCTCCGCACCGAGGCCTTCCGCCGCCCGGATCGCAGCGTCCCATGAGCCGCCGAGGCCGATGTCGATGACGACGGTGACGTCGTCGTCCTTGATGACGAGGACCGGGTCGCCGTCCTCATCAGCCGCTTGCCAAGACCGGAGCGTACGGACGTCGACATCAAGGTCGGGCTGTGGTGCAACGGGCAGCTCTGCCACCGAGAAGGTAGAAGATCGCACGCGGGCCTCCATTCGACGTTGAGGGACCTGTCAGACAGCGAGGAGCGGCCGGCCGAGGCACTCCGGGCAGACCCGCACGGCGTAGCGAACGGCCCCGTCATCAACGCTCAACTGCCGCCGGCGAGAGGCGACCCGGAAGCCCCGCCCCTCGCAGCCCCAGCAGGAGCCGCGGCCGGCATCGGCCGTGCAGGCCTGAACCACCATCGAGATACGACGCTCGCTGCTCATGCTCTAAGGGTTCCGTCTGTACGGTTCGGACCCCACGCCCTCACGCTGCCTCAGCACTGAACTTTCACTGCACCCGATGTCCCAACCACTGCACTTCCGCTGCAAGACTGGTCGCATGGCGGAGCTGAACGGCGAACCTGTAGCCCCCGACGAGCTGCGGGCACTGGCGATGGTCAACTACGGACACTTCACGTCCATGCGCGTCGACGACCAGCACATCCGAGGGTTCTCGCACCACCTTGAGCGCCTCGTCCGCGACAGCCGGCTCCTGTTCGGCGCCGAGCTCGACCGCGAGCAGATCCGCGCCTGGGTACGCCAGGCCATCGCCGGGCGCGACGGCGTGTTCGTCGCCAGGGTCACCGTCTTCGACCCACACCTACCGCTCGGCCGCCCCAGCGCTCCAGCCACGCCGCAGGTGCTAGTGACCACCCGCGAAGTGCCGCCCGGGCCAGTCGAACCATGGCGTGTGCAATCGGCGACGTACGCGCGCGACCTGCCCCAGGTGAAACACATCGGCCTGTTCGGCGCGTTGTGGCACCGCCGCACTGCCCAGCTCGCCGGGTTCGATGACGCCCTGTTCGCCGACGCCGACGGGTACATCTCCGAAGGCCCGACGTGGAACGTCGCGTTCTACGACGGCGAACAGGTCATCTGGCCGAACGCCGAAGTCCTGCCGGGCGTCACGATGCGCCTGCTGCAACAGGTCCACGAGCACACAACCCTTGCCCCGGTTCGGTTGCAGGACCTTTCGCAGATGCAGGCCGCGTTCGCCACCAACACCACCATCGGCGTGCGTGCCATCACAGCCATTGACCACGTAGAGTTTCCGGCGGATCACCCAATCCTCGACGCCCTCCGCAAGGAGTACGAGGAGATCCCGGCTGAGTCCCTGTAGAGCACCGCGACGCCCAACGGAGCTTTCTGGTCATGGCGACGATCACCGTCCAACGCTGGACCGGCCGCGAGATTCGAGCCCTCCGCGAAGCCAAGCGCATGAGCATCCGCGAGTTCGCCGGCCATCTCGGCGTCAGCGAGCGGATGATCTCCAAGTGGGAAGCCGGCGGAGAGGCAATCATCCCGAGGCCAGTGAACCAATCCGCTCTTGACACGTCACTTGCCGCGTCCAGCATGGACGTCCAGGCCAGATTCGCGGACACCGTTGGACCTGCGCCGACCCCTCAGGCACAGGAGACCACCATGTCACACCCCGCCAACGGCCAGCCCCACGACGATGACATCCCGGTCGGCGACGAACACCACATCCGCCACCCCGTCGACGGCAAACTCATGACCCTCGTCGACGCCGGCATCTACTTCGCCGGCCCGAACAACGAGCCGGTCTACCTCCCGGCGTTCTACATCGACGTGTACCCGACCACGAACGCCGACTACGCCCGCTACATCGCCGCCACCGGTGCGACACCGCCCCAGCATTGGGAGGACGGCCAGCCGCCAGCTGACCAGCTCGACCACCCGATTGTGTTCGTGACATGGCACGACGCGAACGCGTACGCCCAGTGGGCCGGCAAGTCGCTGCCGACGAGCCAGCAGTGGGAGAAGGCCGCCCGAGGCACCCGCGGCGACATCTACCCGTGGGGCAGCCAGCGCACCCCCGCCAAGTGCAACTGCCGCGAGAACGGCATCCGCAGCACCACTCCAGTCGACCGCTACGCCAGCGGCGTCAGCCCCTACGGCGTCTACGACATGTGCGGCAACACCTGGGAATGGTGCGCGACCGAGTCTCAGGCTGGCCGATTCGAGCTAAAGGGAAGCGCGTTCACAAGCCCGTTTCTGCGCTGCACGCCATCTCTATTCAACGACGCGTCCTCCGATATGAACGACGACGACACAAGCTTCCGGTGTGTTGCGCCGTCCGGATCTGCTCGCGTGGAACTGCTGTCATGACCGGCAACTTTGACGTTGCCGAGCACATCCGACCCTAAGGATTACCGTTGTTCAAAAAAATTCTACTGCACCAATGGCGACAATTCGGTGACCTTGAAATTGACTTTGACCCACGCCTGACCGTTTTGACTGGTCAGAACGGTACTGGAAAGACGACGATTCTAAAAATTCTCAGCCAGCACTTTGGCTGGCAGGCACATCTTGTGGGCACGCCAAAATATCTGAATGGAAACCTTACCTTCCGCGCGGACGTACGTCGGGACTTCCTACAGGGCGAAAATGAGGAATATGTACCCAGCGTCAGTGTTGGACGCCTTGAGTACAGCCAGGGCGAAGGAAGCGATATCCGGGTTCAGACCAGGACCGGAGACGAGTACCAGCCAGAACTTCCGCAACGAAAAGAAGTGGTCGGCCTTTTCGTTAGCTCACATCGCCCCCTTTACCAGTTTCAAAGAATAAGTACGATTCCGACAGTCGTGGTTCAGGCGAGCGGAATGTACAATACGGTACTGAGCGAGGCCGCCAACCGATTCAGGCCGGGTCACAACTTTCAATCGCCCAGCTTTCGACTCAAAGAGACTTTGGTGTCCTGGGCAGTTTTCGGACCAGGCTCCGAAATTCTCTCACCAAATCCAGTGGCACTTGAAGCTTTTCGCGGATTTGAGGACCTGCTTCGGCAAGTTCTACCCGCCGACATCGGCTTCCATAGCCTTCGCATCGAAATGCCCGAAGTCGTCTTGCAAACGGACTCCGGCGACTTTCCACTCGAAGGTGCGTCAGGGGGTGTTGGTGCGATCATCGACCTGGTCTGGCAGGTCTACTTGTTCGTACTAGCTAACCCGAATCGCGACTTCGCCCTGTTGATCGATGAGCCTGAAAATCATCTTCACCCGTCGCTCCAACGTGAATTGATGCCGAAGCTACTAGGCGCCTTCCCGCGGAGCCAAATCATAGTTTCGACCCATAGTCCGTTCGTTGTTTCGGCTGACCCCTCTGCTCGCGTCTACTCGCTTAGATTCGACGAGAGCAATCGAGTTTCCGCTCAACTTCTCGACACACTTGATAAGAGCGGATCCGCTAATGAGGTTCTGAGGACCGGTCTCGGACTGGAAGTCACGATGCCAGTATGGGTGGAGGGAAAGCTTTCCTCGATTGCCCAACGCTTCGAGAGCGTTGACGCAATTGATAGCGACACCATTGACGAGTTGCGACGAGAACTCCGCGACGCCGGGCTCGAAGATTACACACCAGACGCCCTCACCCGAATGTTGCAGAGTCGGCGGGATGTCAGTTGATTCGACTACAGAAGGCTCAGGAGCCAGCAGTCCTGACTTCAAATGCTGAGACCTGGAAACAGGAATATCTTGGAGCAATAGCGGCAGGCAAGAAGAGGTCCGAGATTCCAGCCCGCTATCGCCATGCCACGGTCAAGAGCGCGATCGCAGTCGAGGCGTTCGGCAAGTGCATCTACTGTGAATCGAAAATCAGTCATGCCCTGTTTGGCGACATTGAGCACATTGTTCCCGTCTCGATCGATCCAAGCCTTGTTGTCGACTGGACAAATCTGGGCTACGTGTGCCAGTTGTGCAATAATCACAAGCGCGACTACTGGGACGTCAATCTCCCGATTATCAATCCATTCGGCGAAGATCCGAAAGATCACCTAAGGTTCTACGGACCTTGGGTTACCCATAAGGCGGCCAGCGACCGCGGGCAAATCACAGTTAGAGTGCTAGGGCTGAATAGAACTTATCTGCTAGAGCGCAGAAAAGAGCGTCTAGACCGCCTAACCCCACTAGTCGATCAAGTCTTCAGCATGCCCGAAGGTCCCGCTAAGGCTGCAATGATGAAGTTTTTGATGGAGGAGGCTTCCGCTTCCGCGGAATACGCCGCCACAGTTTCATCGTACTTAGAGCATCAGCTGGTGGATGTTCCCGTCGCAGACGAAACGACCGCTATCCGCGAACTCGACGGCTCGGTTCAAGCTCCGTTGCAACGGTCTGCTGAGTCTGCGCCTGGCCCGGAGATCTCCGCTAACACCTCAAACACGGATGCTGAATAACCAGGTCGGCGTCAGCGACGACTGTAGCTTTCACAGCTCTCATGCCTTGTCCGATCCGGCTGTCTAGTCCCACCACACGCTTGACGGATCCGTCCCAGCACATCCGCGACAGCCGGCCTCGGTTGTTCGGTCATCCTGGCTACGTTCGGTGATGCGTGTGCGTCCGTGGCGGCGCACACACACGCCGAATACAGCGCATCCGATCGTGGCGTGACGATGAACGGTTACTTTTCAGGGGTGCCAGTCGCATTACTCCCGATCAGTCCGGAATTCCGTACTCGGAGTCAGCGAAGAGCTCTGGGTCGAAGTCCTCGCCTAGATCCTCCAAGGCGACCTCGTGCCGAGAAGCCGGAAGCCCGCTTTCAGCCAGTTCCTCAGGTCCTTGGAGAGTTAGCCGACAGACGTTACAAGCGAAGGCTCTCGGCGAAAGCGCAACCGACCAACCAGCGAGAACAGGGTATGAATCGTATTTGCCGTTGCCCAGTGGTTCGACGTCGTAGTCAACCTCGGCATCCACATCAACATGACCGAACAGTCGACCCTTTGAGCCACACTCAGGACAGGTAGCGTCGACCCCCCACAAACCGATGCCAAAGTCGTCAGGGTCGAGTGCGTCCGCTGCGGATGCCTCAAGCCGTTCGGTGGTCTCTTCGAACAGCTCGCCGTCGAGACGTTGTTCAAGCTCGCTGAGTTGGCGACGCGCCCTCGCGAGCTTCGCCGCGACGCGGTGCCCTACCTCCGTTCGCTGCTCATCGAGCAAGGCGAGGACGTTTACTTGGTGGCCTCCGTAGAACGTCCGAGGGTCCTCGCCCATACGCTCAAGCAGAACTCCGCAGACTGCCAAGCAGTCAATGAGCACATGTCTGGATTGCGCTGGTGATCCGACATGCATAGCGCCGTTGCGGATCTCCACCATCCGAGTGCACCGCTTCGGGTCAATTGGCAGCCCACCGAGGAGCTGCGCGAGGCGTCGAAGGAGGATCGCGAGGCCCACAGTTCGCAGCTTCGGCGACGCCAGGTCAGGCTGGGTAGCGAGGCTGAATAGCGAGGCTTCGGCGTCGGGCGTCAAGGGGACTACAAGAACTGGGTTTTCGCGCCATAGAACAGCCTTTCCTAGGTGTTCAACAGCGAGCGGAGCGAGGACCGCCACCTTCCCGTAGTCATCCACAGCCCAGGCGTTCAGCGCATCGTCCATCCACTTGGCGGCAGAGCGAAGAAGGCGCACCTCGGCGCTGCGGTCTGGAGCCGGCGCGGCGATGGTTAGACGGTCGGGCTCGGCTGCGGCTTGGTCTCGGGACACGTCTACAGCTTCTCACCTGCGGCCGTATCATGCGCAAAGGGGTGAACTCTGATCGACAAACTACGAGCTGATCGGTGCATGATCGGCCAGCCATGCGATTGTACGCCCGTTCACTCACCGCGATTAGAATGGACGGCATGGATAGGGAGCCGGACGACCAACCTCAGGATGGCAGCGGATTCGACTGGACGCAGGCCAGATGGAGTCCGCTTTACCCACCTATCGAGATCTTGGCTGAGATGGGACGCGTGGCCGTAGCGGCAGCCCGCGTCGATCGTCAACTCGCCCTTGCTTTGCTTGCGATTAAGCATCCAGATGAGTTTGATGAGCTGCTCAAGAGGAACAGCAGCATGCTTTTGAAGGAATTGCGACGGCGAACCGAAGAACTCTTTGAAGGTCAGCTCCTTTCGTGGGCTCTCGCAAATATTAACGAGGTTCAGAAGCGAATTGAGGCCCGCCATGCGGTTGCTCACAGCATTTGGACGCCAGCGGACAGAAGTGAGTTCGTCAGCGTGCAGCTGCTTGCAGAGATCGGAGGACAGGACGAATTGGACCGCCTACTCGCTGAGCGGGGCTCGATGGCGGAATGGAAAACTCATCACCCTAAGGCGAACGGCCCTGGTCTACAGAGCATGCACGAATTGGAGAAGGCCCGAGTCGACCTAGAAGACGCGGCGACCTGGCTAGAAGGACTGCGATTCACACTGGCAAGCGCCCTGTTTGCCGGGAAACCGCCCGGTGCACGTAATGTGCTGGACCCGGATAGCTTCAACTAAGCGACATCGATCCGACCCTGGCAGCTCTCGCGACGGGCGTGAACATCACCGGCCTGTTGATCAGGAAGATTGTAAGCATGCGGGCAACTCCAGCCCTTGCGTGACAAAGGCCCGCCTGCGGCGGGCCGAATGTCAGCGGCGCCTCCGATCTGACTTCTTCCGCCGCGACTTGCCGGCGGGAGAAGCTGGAGGTTTGCGGCTGGGCTTCAGAGTCGGTTGCTGGCGGGGATCGTCGGTTTGTTTAGAGGCGCCTCGATTCGGTGACTGCTCTACTTCGATTCTTGGAACTGCGTACGGCCGTTGAGTGAGGCGAATCTCGCGTGGCTTGACGGTGACATCCAGCTCACTTCCATCCCTGTGGGCCATTCTCGAAAGGCTCCATACCAAGAGGGAAACGATGAGTAGTGTCACGGTCATGGACACCGCGACGATGACGCTCGCGGTATCCCCCAACAAGACTGTTAGCCCTGGTGCTTCTGATTCATGAAACTCCTACGGGTTCGAACTTTGCTATTAGGGAGCAGCATGAGCCGCATCCCGGCGGGTGATTGGTTCAGTGGTGTCAGGTGCCTTTCACTCGGAATCCTCTCCGTCGCAGTTGAGATGTGTCTTCTTTCGTGTTGAACTGCCTCCTGCGTCGGCCCTAGCCAACTGTTCGCCACCGGATGCGGCCGACGTGGAGCCGAGAATGTTGAAAGCACTCGACGCCTGCCGACATACGCTTCTAACAGCTTTCATCCTCCGACCCGAAGACCGGGGGCCGAACGCTGCCCAACACTGTAGCCGCCATCGGCCAGCACACCGGTGCCGACCACTCGCGCATTCATGAAAAATCTTGATGCAACGTCGACGGAACGATGCCACTGTCATGCCGTTGACCACGCTTGATCACATGTACGCGCATGCTGCGATCCGGCCGCGTCCTCGTCAGCGACTGTTAGTGGCTCCACGCCCACCCCAGTGGGCACGTCAAGCATCAGGTGGGACGCGGGTGTCAAGCGTCAGCCGGGACACGACATTGTCCGATCCGGCGATTGCCGAATTTGGCTGTATTAGATCAAGGCGCCTTCGGCGCAGCCCCGACGTGGTGACCCAGCTCGGCGGGCAGGCGACGCCCGGCGCTTCGCGCCGGCGCCGGAAGCCCGCCGGCAGGGACGCCACGCCAGGGCTGAACTCGGACGCGCCAGAGCTACTACATGCCAAACGTCTTCAATGCGGAGCCACAGTCGGACAGGCACGGTCATACGGGCTCCAGCAGATTTTGGCTGCCGCGACGTCCGTCGGGCGGAAGACCGTCGCTCCCGCAGCCGCACCCTCCGCGTGTAGCTGAGCACCCGACCCGCCCTGAGGTCCGTGCGTCACTTGCGGTCCGGCGACACCCTCCCCGGCGTCATTCTTAGAGAAGGGCCGACCAGGTCAAGGTCGTTCGTCCAGTAGGGCGCTCCACCTTGACCTGGTCGGCCCTTCCTACAAGCCTGGCACCGGTGAGGGCGCCGCCTCTCTGAGCGCGCGCCTCAGAACCCCGCCCAGCGCACCGTGCGTGGTGGTGTGGCACAGCACCGCGGTGGCACAGGTCCGCCGGCCGCTACCCCACCGCTGTCGAGAGCGCGACGGGTCATTCGTAGTGGTAGCGGCACTGCGCGATCTGCACGGTGTCGTCGAAGATCCGATACACCAGACGATGCTCCTGATCGATGCGCCGCGACCAGAAGCCGGCCCAGTTGCCGCGGAGCTGTTCCGGTTTGCCAATTCCCTGGTGGCCGTTGCGGCGGATGTCCTCGATCAGAGTGTTCACCCGGCGGAGCATCTGCCGGTCCTGCTGCCAACTCAGGTAGTCCTCCCAGCCGCGACTGGCGAACTGCACCTTCATGCGGCCGACGCCTCGTCCGGGTCGATCAGGTCGTGCACCTCGCCGCCGCCCGCGCGCAGCTCCTCGATGGCCTCGTTCAGCCGGCGGGCGTTCGCCGGGCTCGCCATCAAGTACGCGGTCTCCTTCAGCGACTCGTACTCGCGCAGCGAGATGATGACCGCAGACTCATGACCGGAGCGGGTGATCACGACCTCCTCGGCGTCGTCTACGACGTGGTCCAGCATTTTGGCCAGGTTCTGCCGAACCTCTGAGTAGCTGACCGTGCGCATGGCATCCCCCGAACTCCGAACCGAGACGTACAAGAAATTGTACGACCTGTCACGCGACGTGTCAGGACCGGAGAAAGTACAGCAGCAAAGTACAGCAACCGACCGCACCGAGCCGGACCACGCCAAAGCTGGAACCCTTGTGTAGCAACGATTCCAGCTTCACCGAACCGCATTGCCGCGACTCCGTAGGTTCAGGGTTCGAGTCCCTGGCGGCCCACCGTGATGCTCCGCGACAAGCCGCGGGCGGGGGATTCTCACCCCCGCTCCCTCTGGAGACTGCTGCTGCGGCGGGTGGCCGGTCATTCGTAGTGGTAGCGGCACTGCGCGATCTGAACCGTGTCGTCGGCGATCCGGTACACCAGGCGGTGCTCATGGTCGATGCGCCGCGAACAGAAGCCCGACCAGTTGCCGCGCAGCTGCTCGGGCTTGCCGATGCCCTCATGACCGTTGCGGCGGATGTCCTCGATCAACGCGTTCACCCGCCGGAGCATCTGCGGTCCTGCTGCCAGCTCAGGTAGTCGTCCCAGCTGCGGCCAGCGAACTGCACCTTCACGCCGCCGGCGCCTCGTCCGGGTCGAGCAGGTCGTGCACCTCGCCGCCGCCGCGGAGCTCGTCGATCGCCTCGTTCAAGCGATGGGCGTTGGCCGGGCTCGCCATCAGGTACGCCGTCTCCTCCAGCGACTCGTACTCACGCAGCGAGATGACCACCGCGGACTCATGGCCGGAGCGGGTGATCACGACCTCTCGGCGTCGTCCGCCACGTGGTCGAGCAGCTTGGCCAGGTTCTGCCGGACCTCTGAATAGCTGACCGTGCGCATGGCACCCCCGAGCTCGCTGGCCTGATGTACAAGAAAACTGTGCAAGTGGCAGCGGTGCCCGGACAACGGGTTCGCTTATCCGATGGAGGACAGGGGGATGCCGAAGACGGTCCGTCTGCCGTTGTGCTCGGTCAGCGTCCACATCCGCTTGCCCTGGGGCTGGTAGGTGAGGTCCTCCGGGCCGCCGAGCAGGACCTTGGTGTGCTGGTTCGAGGTCCCGACGGTGGCGCGGTGCAGCCACCCGGGCCTGCGGCCGTACTCGCTGGTGCTCAGCACGAATCCGGGTGCGTCGCCGAACGTGATCGCGCCGTTCATGTTGGCCGTGACGTCACGTACGCCGTGCGACCGCACCGCCTGGAAGGATTCGCCGTTGCGGAACGGCACGACGAGCAGCACGTGCCGGTACTCGGGCTTGCCCGCGTCGTCGTAGTTGACGAACGTGATGCGGCTGCCCCGTTTCGTGCCGTCGCGGCCCTTGTCGTCGTACCAGGTCGCCGCGATCGCCCGGTGCCCGTTCCACCGGCCGTCGGCGTCGGCGTCCCACGAGCCGGTGAGGCCCTGCGGGATCCAGGTGGTGCCGTCGCTGTCCTCGTCGTTCCAGCAGAACTGGACCGAGTCGGCGGTCGGCGGCACGCCGCACGGGGCCTCGGCGCTGTGGTTCGCGTCCTCGAGGACGTCGGTGAGGGTCGCCTGGGGGATGTCCTGCCCCTTGAACTTGTCGATGGCGTCGTCGAACGTGGTCGATTGGTCGACCAGCCCGTACTGCTGCTCCGACCGGCTGATCTCGGTCGGCTGGAAGTCCGCCAGTTCGTCGACGGCAGCGGCGGGCCGTGCCGGTGCGCTCCCGTCCGCCGGTGCTGCCATGACTGCGGTGCCGAGCGCGGCGGCTGTCAGGCCTGCCACGACGGTCTGCGGGGTGTGCCGATGCATGCCGGGCTCCTCCGGTGCGATCGTCTCGGGCCACCGCCTGTGGACGGTGACCGGCGACGGGTGCGACCACCGTCGCGGTCGCGCCACCGTGGCACCCGACTGACGCTGTCCTGCCGCCCCTGCCGGGTGCGTCCGGCCGTCTGCCGGCGCGTCGTCAAGCGGGACCCGTACCCCGGACCCGGCCGAGCCATTCACGATGCTGCGGATTCGCACCCGTTCGTGTCGGACCGGACCCCCGCACCGGCCGCCGCCGTCAGCCGGACGGCGAGGGGCGGGGCGTGTACGACGGTGGGAGTAGGCGGGGTTACCGCGCTGGGTCGACGACCGGTGGCGCGGCGTGCGGCAGGGTGGGGGGATGAGGTTCACGCCGTGGTGGCGGAAGGCCGTGCAGACGCTGCGTGTCGTCACGGCGGTGGGGTGGCTGGGCAGCGACGTGGTGCTGCTGGCGCTCGGGGTCGCGGGGCTGAGCGGGGTCGTGGACAAGGACGTGGCGTATCCGGCGATGGGCTTCGTCGGGGGCGTCATGTTCGTGCCGCTGTCGGCGGTGCTGGTCCTGTCGGCGGTGCTGGCGGCGTGCAAGCCGTGGGAAAGACGAACCGGCCGTGGGGGAAAGCGTGAATCGGGGCCGGTGGGGGTGGCGGGGGCCTAGGGTCGGGTCGACGGCGTCCATCGCGACCAAGGGAGTTTGTGATGACCTCTCGGCTCAATCCGTACCTGAGTTTCCGTGGCAACGCCCGCCAGGCGATGGAGTTCTACCAGAGCGTCTTCGGCGGGACGCTGCGGCTCAACACGTTCGGCGAGTTCAACCCCGAGGCCGGGCCGATCGCGGACCAGATCATGCACGGGCAGCTGGAGACCGCGAGCGGCTACACGATCATGGGGTCCGACACGCCGCCGGAGATGGCGCACAACCCAGGTGACCACATCACGGTCAGCCTCAGCGGTGACGATGCCGCGGAGCTGCGTGGGTACTGGGAGAAGCTGTCTGCGAGCGGGAAGGTGAGCGTCCCGCTGGAGAAGCAGATGTGGGGCGACGAGTTCGGCGCCTGCGTCGACCAGTTCGGCATCCCGTGGATGGTCAACATCGGCACGCAGGCGTAGGGCCGCGGACAAACCGAGCGGCGGGATCCGGGTGCCGGATTCCGCCGCTTTTGCATGCCCGTGTACCGCAAACATCGCGTCAGTTTGCTGCAAAGAACCGACAAGGCGACGACAGATCTGGCTGCAACGTTGCGTAAATATTTCGCAGGACCTTGTGGAGTGCGGGATGAGGGTCCTAATGTCACCTCACCCTCATCCTCATGGCGCCGCCCCGCCGTAGAGCGTCTCGGGCGTCCGCCCTCCTCCCGAGAGAATCGAGTCGTCGATGTCACGCAGCATTGGACCCTTACCGCGCTGGGCCGCCGCGGCGACAGCCGCGGCGGTCGGCGTCGGTGTCGTGGTCACCGGTGCCGGCCCGGCCGTCGCCGGAAACCCCGGAGCCGCACCGGCGGTGACCCGCGCCGCCATCGACCCGGCGTTGAGCGCGGGCCGCGGCGCCAGCGTCGCGTTCGTCGAGCAGGAGGCCGAGAAGGCCAAGACGAACGGCACCGTCATCGGGCCGGACCGCACGGCCTACACGCTGCCCGCCGAGGCGTCGGGCCGCAGCGCGGTGAAGCTGCTCCCCGGCCAGTACGTCGAGTTCACGCTGCCGAAGAGCGCCAACGCGATCAACGTGCGCTACAGCATCCCCGACGCGCCCAACGGCGGCGGCATCACCTCGCCGCTGGACGTGACGGTCAACGGCGGCAAGAAGACCACGATGACGCTCACGTCGCAGTACTCGTGGCTGTACAACCAGTACCCGTTCTCGAACGACCCGAACGCGGGCCTGCTGCACCCCGACTGGTGGATCACCGAGTGCGCCTGCGTGCCGGCCGCCACCACGCCCGCGCCGACGATCACCACCCCGTTCCGGCCGAACCACTTCTACGACGAGCAGCGGCTGCTGCTGGGCAAGACGTACAAGGCCGGCGACACGGTGCGGCTGACCGCGCCGAAGAACAGCGCCGCGTGGACGGTCATCGACCTGCTCGACTCCGAGCTCGTCGGTGCCCCGAAGATCAGCATCATCGCGGCGAACGTGCTGCTGTTCGGCGCGGACCCGTCGGGCCGGCGTGACTCGGCCGACGCGATCGACAAGGCCATCGCGTTCGCCAAGAAGACGCACCTGAAGGTCTACATCCCGCCGGGCACGTACCAGGTGAACCGCCACATCCTCGTCGACGACGTCACGATCGAGGGCGCCGGCAACTGGTACACCATCATCAAGGGCAAAGAGGTCGCCCTGAGCACGCCGGCGCCGGACAACTCGATCCACACGGGTGTCGGGTTCTACGGCAAGTACGCCCAGGACGGCGGCAGCAAGAACGTCCACCTGTCCGGCTTCTCGATCATCGGTGACGTGCGCGAGCGCATCGACACCGACCAGGTCAACGGCATCGGCGGCGCGATGAGCGACTCGACGATCGACGGCCTGTACATCCAGCACACCAAGGTCGGCCTGTGGTTCGACGGCCCGATGTCCAACACGAAGATCACCAACAACGTGATCGTCGACCAGATCGCGGACGGCCTCAACTTCCACACCGGCGTCACCAACTCCAGCGTGTCCAACAACTTCGTCCGCAACTCCGGCGACGACGGCCTGGCCATGTGGTCGGAGAAGACGGCGAACGCGGGCAACACGTTCGACCACAACACGGTGCAGACCCCGGTCCTCGCCAACGGCATCGCGATCTACGGCGGCAAGGACACCACGGTGTCCAACAACCTCGTCGCGGACCCGATCCGTGAGGGCAGCGCGATCCACATCGGCTCCCGCTTCGGCGCGGAGGCGTTCACCGGCTACGTGAAGGTCACCGACAACACGACGGTCCGCGCCGGCACGTACGAGCTGAACTGGAACATCGGCCTCGGCGCCATCTGGTTCATGGCGCTCGACAAGACCATCGACGCCGACATCCAGGTCACCGGGGACCACTTCCTCGACAACACCTACAACGCGATCATGATGGTCTCGGACTGGCCGGTGAAGGACCTCTACTCCATCAACGGCGTGAAGTTCAAGGACATCCGGGTCGACGGCACGGGCACCTCGGTGCTCAGCGCCCGGGTCGCCGGCTCCGCCTCGTTCGAGAACGTGGACGCCCGCAACGTCGGTGCCGTCGGCATCAACAACTGCGGCACGTTCCACTTCACCCCGGCCGGCTCCGAGTTCTCGGTCGTCGACAAGGGCGGCAACGACGGCGGCGGCACCACGGGCCCGTGGCTCGCGTCGTGGGAGCTGCCGAACACCATCACCTGCGACGACCGCCCGCCGGTCGTCGTGCCCCCGGCGCCTCAGCCGTGGTAACAGCACAACGGTGAACCGGTAAGCCGGTGAAGCCGGGAAGGGCGGGCGCTTCGGGGGCGCCCGCCCTTCCTTGTTCTTCCCGTGTGCCGGAGGTGGGGTTTTCCCCACCCCCGACCGGCGCGCTGGCGCCACTGACCCGCGGCGCGGCACGGCGAAGAGTTATCGGCATGGATTTCAACATCTCCCGCCGGGCGGTGCTCGGGACCGGCGTCGGCCTCGGTGCCGGCCTCGTCACCGGTACCGGTACCGCCGCCGCCACCCGGGGCGCCGTCGCGATCGTCGGCTGTACCGTCATCGACGCGACCGGCGCGCCGCCCCGCCACGACATGACCGTCCTCGCCCGCGGCGACCGGATCGCCGCGCTCGGGCCGGCACGGAGCGTCCGGATCCCCGGCGACGCCGCGGTCGTCGACGGCCGCCGCCGGTTCGTCATCCCGGGCCTCACCGACGCGCACGTGCACAGCAGCGGCATCGACACGGTCGACCCGCCGCTCTACCTCGTCAACGGCGTCACCACCGTGCGGGAGATGTCGGGCTACCCGACGCTGCACGAGTGGCGGCGGCGGGTCGCCGAGGGCACGCTCCTCGGCCCGCGGTCGGTGATCGCCAGCCCGCTCATCGACGGGTCGCCGTCGCTGTGGACGGGGCTCGGCGCGCCCTACGTCGAGGTCGCCGACGCGGCGCAGGCCCGGGCGGCGGTCCGGCAGGTCGCCGCCGACGGGGCCGACTTCGTCAAGGTGTACAGCCGGCTGTCCGCGGAATCGTTCACCGCGATCGCGCAGGAGGCGCACCGGCTCGGGCTGGAGTTCGCCGGGCACTGCCCCGACGCCGTGCCGGTGACCGCCGCGAGCGACCTGGGGCAGCGCAGCTTCGAGCACGTCTTCACCACCTGGTACGCCACCTCCGGCCACGAGGACGAGATCCGCCGCGCCCTGTCCCGGCTGGTGGTCGAGGCCGGCGACTACAACGGCTGGCTGCACCGGGTCCACCCGCTCGAGGTCACCGCGGCCCGGACGTTCGACCCGGCGCGGGCCGCCCGCGTCTTCCGGCGGCTGCGCGGCAACGACAGCCACCAGACGCCGACGCTCGTCATGCACCGCGTCCTGGACCTGCCGGGCACCGTCGACGCCGACGACCCGCGGCTGCGGTACATCCCCGCGGAGGTCCGCGCCGGGTGGGACTTCGCGATGCAGGAGATCTACCTCGACGGGCGCACCCCGCAGGAGGCCGCCGAGCACGAGGAGCTCTTCGGGCACCGGGTCCGGTTCGTCGGCGCGCTGCACCGCGCGGGCGTGCCGGTGCTGGCCGGGACCGACACCGGCACGTCCTACGTGTACCCCGGGTTCAGCCTGCACGACGAGCTGGAGCTGCTGGTCCGGGCCGGCCTGCCGCCGATGCGCGCGCTGCAGGCGGCGACCCGCGACCCGGCGCGGTTCCTCGGGCTCGGCTCCGGCACAGTGCGGCAGGGGGCGGCGGCCGACCTGGTGGTGCTGGACGCCGACCCGCTCGCCGACATCCGCAACACCCGGCGGATCCACGCCGTCGTCGTCCGGGGCGAGCTGATCACGCCGGAGCGGCGCGACGCGATGCTGGAGGCGGTGGCCGCGGCGGCCCGGACCGTGCCGCCGGGCGTGGCGGTGGCCGGGTGCCGGTGCTGACCGTGGTGCCTGCCGCGTGCTTGCCTTTGCGTGCGGGCCTTCGCGTGCGCGACCGGTGGGCGGTCGCGGGCGCCGGCGTGGTGCCGGGGCTAGCCGTGCAGGACCGGCGGGCGGGGAACGACGGGCGGCGGCAGGAAGAGCAGGCGGTCGTTGTACGCGGCGGTGTCGTCGGGGCTCACGCCGCAGCGCAGCGCCAGGTCCAGCATCGACACGAACGGGCCGCGGGCGGCGCGGTCCGCGATGACCCGGTGCGCCACGGCCGGGCGCATGCCCCTGATGTCGAGCAGCACGTGGTCGGGCACGGCGTTGACGTCGATGAGGCCGCCGTCGTTGTGCCGGCGGGGCAGGTCGGGCCGGCCGATCGCGAGCGCGAACCGGGCCACCGGGCTGGTGACCAGCAGCTGCCGGGCGCGCTCGCGCCGCTCGAGCGGGCCGCTGCGGCGGCGCCGCCACAGGTGCCGCAGGTGCTCGTTGATCAGCAGGACGTGGACGGGCGCGCCGAGCGAGACGCTGAAGAGCGACAGCATCGCGACCGCCTCCGCCAGCGGTGGCTGCGACAGGTCGTCCTCGAGGTAGATGATCTCGACGGTCCAGTACGTCACCGCCACGGCGAAGTACCCGAGGGCGACGGCGAGCAGCGGACGGCTGCGCCGGCGGGCACCGTGGTACAGGAACGGCACCCAGGCGAACGTGGACAGCGTGCAGGCGCTGAGGACGATGCCGACCAGCGTCTCGATCCAGGTGATCCACGGCTGCCGGTTGAACTCGTGGCCGAAGTACGGGTCGACCCCGACGGCGAAGGGTGGCCAGCGCCGCATCCCCACCGGCGCCGCCACCAGCATCGGCATCGGGAACAGCACCGGCGGAGGGGGCGGGGGCCCGGGAGCGGCCAGGAACGGTGCGGGGCTGACGGAGGACTCCACCGGCGCCGGGCTGACGGAGGACTCCACCGGCGCCGGGCTGACCGGCTCCCACGACGCCGCGGAGATCGGCGCGGCGGAGGACGACGACGGTGCGGTGTGCGTCGGCGGTACCGGCGACGACGGCAGCGCCAGGGTGGGGTCGGAGCGCAGGATGCGCCGCTGGAGGTCCTGCAGCGGCTCGCCCGGTTCGATGCCGTGCTGGTCGTCCAGCCGTGACCGCAGCTCCCGGAAGGTCTGCAGCGCGTCCGTGGGGCGGCCGCTGCGGTACAGCGACAGCATGAGCAGCTGGCGGAGCCGCTCGTGCAGGGGGAACTCCTCGACGAGGGCGGTCAGGTCGGCAACGAGCTCCCGGTGCTCGCCGCGGCGCAGCCGGATCTCCGCGAGCGCCTCGGACGCCGACACGCGCCGCTCGCCGAGCCGCACCCGCACCGCCTCGAACGCCGGCCCGCCGAGCCCCGCGAACGGCTCGCCCTTCCACAGCCGCAGCCCGGCCCGGAAGCCGTCGGCGGCGTCGTCGTCGCGGCCGGCGGCGTGCGCGGCGGTGGCCGCGTCGACGTGCGCCTCGAACTCGGTCACGTCGACGGCGGCCGGCTCGATCGCCAGCCGGTAGCCGCCCTCGTCGAGGGTCAGCAGGCGCGACGGGGTCCGCGGCGACCGGTCCGGCTCCAGCAGGCGGCGCAGCGCGGCGACGTACTTCTGCAGGACGTTGGTCGCGTTCTCCGGAAGCGCGTTGTCAGGGAGGTCGTGCGGCCAGACGGCGTCGATGATCTGAGCGGGTGGCACGGGACGGCCGGGCTGCAGGAGCAGGACGCCGAGGACGGCGCGCTGCTTGGCGGGGCCGAGGTTGACCGGTCGCTCGCCGGCCCAGGCCCGCAGCGGGCCGAGGATCTCGAAGCGGAATCCGCCGTCCATCCAATCCCTCGTGCTGTGGTCCGGCAGAAAGCTGCTGGTCAGTGCCGCAGACGGTCGGACGGCAGCATACCGGCAGCGGCACGGCAGTGGGAACCGGCAGCATTTCGGCGGTCGGGACGGGCCGGCGACTCAGACGGGGGGTCGCCGTCCCGCTCGGACCTACTGGGCGGACGCCCGGGTCAGCCGGTCGCGGATCGCCAGCCAGTCGTCGCCGTGGGGCGGGTGCTGGGCCAGGATCGTCGCCACGCCGGCGTCGTCGAGGCGGTGCAGGGCGGCGTACAGGTCGGCGCCGTACTCGAGCGGGTCCGCGGACAGCAGCTCGACGTGCGCCCCCTCGGCGGCCGCCGGCAGGTGCGTGAGGATGCCGACGGTCCCCGGGTCGGACCCTTCCACCAGCGCGGCGGGGTCGTCGACGAGCCGGAGCCGGGCCCGCGGCGCGTAGTGGCGATGCGCGAGGCCCGGCGACCGTACCTCCGGAGCGGCCTCGGCGGAGCCGGGCAACTGCCCGGAGCTGCCGGAAGGGCGTGACAGCTGAAGCGCGCCGACCACGTCGCGGATCGCCCGCAGGCTCAGCGCGCCCGGACGCAGCAGCCGCGGCGGCGACACGGTCACGTCGACGACGGTGGACTCGATGCCGAGCCGGCACGCGCCGCCGTCCAGGACCAGCGGCACGTCCGGCAGGCTGCGGATCACGTGCTCCGCGGTCGTCGGCGAGATGCTCTCGGACCGGTTCGCGCTCGGTGCCGCCAGGGGCAGCCCGCACTCGCGCAGCAGGGCCAGCGCGACCGGGTGGGCCGGGACCCGGATCGCGATGGTGGGCGGCCCGCCGTTCGCCGGCAGGTGGTGCGCGCGCTCCACGACGAGGCTGAGCGGCCCGGGCCAGAACCGCTCGGCGAGCAGGCGCGCCGCCGGAGGCCACTCGTGCGCGAGCGCCTCGGCCTCCGCGGTCGTCGCGACGTGCACGATGAGCGGGTTCCACGAGGGGCGGTGCTTCAACCGGTACACCTCGGCGACCGCCCGGGCGGAGAACGCGTGCGCGCCGAGCCCGTAGACCGTCTCGGTCGGGAACGCGCAGACGGACTCCTGCCGCAGCAGCTCGGCGGCGCGGCGCAGCCCGGCCGCGTCGGCGGCGACCACCCGGTTCATGCCCGCAACACTAGAGGGTCGCGCAGCCGCACCCCGTTGAGCATCGCCGCCGGCCCGCCCCCGAACGAGGTGAGCTTGCGCTGCACGAAGCCGGGCAGCCGGGGCAGCACGCGCAGCGCCTGGGCCATCGTCCAGACCTGCAGCTCGCTGCGCGGGATCAGGGTGCCGAGGACCGAGGGGCCGATCGTGCGGCTGGCCGCGACCGCGCCGGCCATGGCCCGCTCGTACGCCGCGAACCCCGGCACATGGTCGTCGCCGGCCGCCGCCAGCTCGGAGGCGAGGACATACGCGCCGACGATCGCGAGGCTGCTGCCGCCGCCGACCGCGGGGCCGGGCCCGTAGCCCGCGTCGCCCGCGAGGGTGATCCGCCCCCGGGACCAGGACGGCAGCCGGATCTGGCTGATCGAGTCGAGGTAGAAGTCGTCGGCGGCGTCCAGGTGCTCCAGCAGGCGCGGCACCTCCCAGCCGAGGCCGGCGCAGACGTCGCGCAGCAGCCGCCGCTGCGCGGCCGGGTCGCGGGGCGCGGGCTCCGCGGCGCGGAACAGGACCACCACCCTGGCGCGGCCGGGGATCTTCGTCGGATAGAGCGCGACCGCCTTGTTGACGCTGTTGTACCCGAGGACCCGCCCGTCGAGCCCGACGAGGTCCGGGACGCTGAACACGGCCAGGCAGCCGCCGAGGAAGTGGCTGTGCCCCTCCTCCGGGCCGAACACCAGCCGCCGCACCCCGGAGTGCATCCCGTCGGCGCCGACGACCAGGTCGAAGCCGCCGGACGTGCCGTCGGAGAAGGCCGCGTGGACGCCCCCGTCGCGCTCCACCAGCTCCGTGATGCTGGTGCCGAAGGTGTACGAGACGTGCTCCCGCGTCGCCTCGAACAGGATCCGGGCGAGGTCGCCCCGCATGATCTCGACGTGCCGGTCGGAGACGCCGGCGAGGAGCTGGGCCCCGTCGATCGTGACGTCGGGCCGGCCGGGCCGGATCAGGGTCATCGTGTCCGCGGTGGTGCGGGCGGCCTCGACCTGCGGCAGCAGCCCCATCCGGGCGACGACCTCGACGGCCGGGCCGAGCAGGTCCACCGCGTGGCCACCGTCGCCGAGCCGCGGCCGCGCCGTCCGCTCGACGACGGTGACCCGGTGCCCGTTGCGGTGCAGCCAGTACGCGAGGACGGGCCCGGCGACGCTCGCGCCGGAGATGAGCACGTGCATGGCTCCCCCTACGATCGTTTACTTACCGATAGGTAAAGGAGAGCACTTACCTTCCGGTAAGTAAAGTAGGATGTGACGCGTGCCAAGGGTGAGGACCACAGAGACCGCCGACCGCATCCGCGCCGTCGCGATCGAGCTGATCGCGGAGAAGGGTGTCGCCCAGGCGAGCCTGCGCGAGATCGCGGAGCGCGTCGGCATCAGCAAGCCCGCGCTCTACTACCACTTCGGGTCGCGCGAGGAGCTCGTCCGCAGCCTGTTCCAGCCCCTGGTCGACGAGGTGTCCGCGCTGCTCGACGACATCGAGTCCGGCCGCTGGCCCGGCGACACCACCGACCGCCGGGCCGTGCTCGGCGCCTACTTCGACGTCACGTACCGCCACCGCAACATCACCAAGCTGGTCATGCAAGACCCGAGCGTGCTCGCCGACCTCAACCTGGCGGCCGAGGTGACCGACTGGGGCCGTCGCCTCACCACCCTGCTCTTCGGCCCTGCCCCGACCCTCGCCCAGCGGACCCGGGCGATCGTCGCGGTCGGCGGCCTCAGCGACTGCACGGCCATGCTCACCGACGTCCCCGAGCCCGACCTCAAGACCGCCGTCCTCGACGCCGTCTGCGCCACCCTCGGCTAGCCGCCCCCGGTCACCTGCCGTGCTGGGACGAACGTCGACACGGTGGCCTGGGTGGCCTGGCCGTCTCAGATCGGCTGCCGTGCGGCTCTAGGGCGGCCGTGCGCATGGCCTCCGCGGTCCGGGGCTGGGTGCTCGTGTGGCCTCGGGTCAGGCGCTCGCGTGGCCCACAAGTCGGGCAGGCGCTGAGCCGCGGGTCGGCTGCCGTGCGGCCTCAGGTCAGGCATCCGTCCAGCTGAGAGGTCGGCTGCCGTACGGCTCTGGGGCGTCCGTCCGTGTGGCCTCGGGTCAAGCGGTCGCGTGGCCCGCGAGTTGGGCGTCCACGTTGCGTCTCTGGTCAGGCTGCCGTGTTGCCTGCGGGTCGGGCGTCCGCGTTGTGCCCCTGGTCGGGTGTCCGCGCTGTGCTTCGGGTCGGGCGTCCGCGTTGTGCCCCTGGTCGGGTGTCCGCGCTGTGCTTCGGGTCGGGCGTCCGCGTTGTGCCCCTGGTCGGGTGTCCGCGCTGT
>NZ_JBEXUD010000003.1:0-218843 GCF_040614215.1 Dactylosporangium sp. NPDC006015 | reverse complement strand
TGCTTCGGGTCAGGCGGTCGTGTGGTCGCCGGGGCGGGCGTCCGCGCTGTGGCCCGAGTCGGCGAGGCGGGTCAGCCACTCGTCGAGCAGGGCACGCTCGGCGCCGGTCAGGGCCGTGACCCCCGGCAGCGCTGCCCGTAGCGCCCCGGCGGCGCCCGCCAGGCTGGCATCGCCGCCGCCGTCGGCCGCTCGCTCGCTTGTGACGGTCGCGATGATCGACTCGCGGGCGAGGACCGGCAGTGCGGGGTCGCGGGCCTCCGGTGGCAGCGCGATCAGCGTCAACGTCATGCCGCATCCCGCCGCGTGGATCAGGTGCGTGGCCCGCTCCTCGCTCACCCGCAGCCGGCCGGCCGCCGCGATCCGCTTCACCTGCCCCGCCAGCACCTCGGCCGCCGCGCGCGCCGCGGGCGACTCGACGCCGGGCCGGGGCTCGCCGTAGATCAGCGTATAGACGGCGGGGTGCTCCAGTCCGAAGGCGACGTGCAGATCCCACCCCCTCCGCAGATCCTCCACAGGATCCCCCGTCTCCGGCAGCCCCATCTTGCCACCCAGGTACGACACAAAACCGTGGCTCGCGACGGCGTCCAGCAGGCCCTGCTTGTCGCCGAAGAGCCGGTAGATGGTCGGGGCCTGCACGCCGGCGGCGGCGCTGACCGCGCGCGTCGAGATCGCCTCGCGGCCACCCTCGTTCAGCAGGGCCGCGGCGGCTTCGACGATCTTTTCGCGGGTAGTGGTCACGGTAACAACGCTAACACTTGCATGTTATCGAGTGAATGCTAACGTGAAGTTGTTAGCAGCGATAACAGGGAGGTCGTCATGGACAGGGTTGCCGTCGTCACCGGAGGGTCGCGCGGGATCGGGCGGGCCGTCGCGCTGCGGCTGGCGCAGGACGGGCAGGCCGTCGTCGTCGCCTACGGGCACGCGCCCGCCGCCGCGGACAGCGTCGTCACCGAGATCACCGACAAGGGTGGGCGGGCGCTGGCGGTACAGGCGGACGTCGCCGACGAGAGCGCCGTCGCCGCCCTGTTCGACACGGCGGAACGGCAGCTCGGCGGCGTCGACGTGGTCGTCAACGCGGCCGGGATCATGGTCCTGGCGCCGCTGGCCGAGCTCGACCTCGACGACCTGGACCGCGTGCACCGCACCAACATCCGCGGCACGTTCGTCGTCGGCCGGGAGGCCGCCCGCCGGGTGCGCCGCGGCGGCGCGATCATCAACTTCTCGACGTCGATCACGCGGCTGTCGCTGCCGACCTACGCCGCGTACGCCGCGAGCAAGGCCGCCGTCGAGGCGATCAGCCCGATCCTCGCCAAGGAGCTGCGCGGCCGCGACGTCACCGTCAACGCCGTCGCGCCCGGGCCGACCGCCACCGACCTGTTCCTCGACGGCAAGGACGACGCCACGGTCGAGCGCATGGCGAAGATGAACCCGATGGAGCGCCTCGGCACCCCCGAAGACATCGCCGAGGTCGTGTCTTCCCTGGCAGGACCCGCCCGCTGGGTCAACGGCCAGACGATCTACGTCAACGGCGGGGCCGCCTGACCGCGCGGCGGCACCCGTAAACACGCAGTGTCGTCGGACTCTTGTCTCATCGCCGGCAGACGACACCTGCGACGGGGATGTACCGTGTCGGGCACGAGGACGAATTCAAGTTGTCACGACGCCCGGGCGCGGCACTGCCACCGCCTCCCGGAGCGCGGGAAACGGGGAGCCGACATGGGACGTGGACGGGCCAAGGCCAAGCAGACGCGGATCGCCCGGGAGCTGAAGTACTTCACCCCGCCGACCGACCTCACCGCCCTCCAGCACGAGCTCGCCGGTGCACCCACCCCGGAGCACGACGACGCCGATCAGGGCGACTACTACTACACCCCGGACCGCGACGACCGCACGTCGCGCTAGCGGCCGCCCACCGCGGCGGCGACGATCCGCCGGAAGGGGTCGGGGGCCGACAGCATCGGGAAGTGGTCCGCCCGGGGGATGACCGTGAGGGTCGCCCCGGGCGTCCGCGACGCGATCCGCTCGGCCCACAGCTGGGTGGCGGCGAAGTCGTGGCCGCCCACGACCACGCTGACCGGCGTGGTGATCTCGTGGAGGCGGTGCTTCACCGGCGGGTCGAGCTCGGTGCCGAGCGACTCCGGCAGCCGGATCCAGTAGGTGTTCGCGACCTGCAGCCCGACCATCAGGCGCCGGTCGGGCTCGTCGAGGGCGGCGCCCCACGCGCCGATGTCGCGGGCGGCGTAGGCATGGATGTCGGCCTCACCGATGATGCCGGCGAAGTGCTCCCGCATGACCGCGTACGCCGCGGACTCCGCGGGGCTCGGGTCGGGGAAGTCGCCGAACGCGCCGCCGGCCGCCACCACGTGCCGCACCCGTTGCGGGTACCGGTGGGCGAAGGCGAGCGCGCGGCGCGCCCCGTCGGACACGCCGACCAGTACCGCGGCATCCACGGCGAACGCGTCGAGCACGGCGGCGAGGTCGTCCAGCTCGCTGTAGGGCCTCGTGGCGTGCGACGACAGGCCCATGTCGCGGTGGTCGAAGGTGATGACCCGGGCGAACCCGGCCAGCCACGGGACCGTCGAGTCCCACATCCGCAGATCCGCGGCGCCGGCGTTGAGCAGGACCACGTCCGGGCCTTCGCCGCGGATCTGCGCGTGGAGATAGCCGTCTTCGACGTCGATGAACACCCGGGAAGCTTAGACGTCGATGGACGCCCGGGAAGCTCAGAAGACCCGCAGCTCGTAGATCCGGGTGGCGACCTCGGTCGTCTGGGTGGGCGTCACGACGTTGAGCCGCACGTACCGGCCGGAGACGCCGCTGACGGGGTGGCTGGTGTTCGCCGCAGTGTTGGCGGTGACGTTCACGACCTGCGTCCAGGTGGTGCCGTCGTTGGACACCGAGATCGTGAACGCCTTCGTGTTCATGCTCGCGGCCTCGCCGCCGGCCTGCGCGTGCGCCAGCTCGAAGCGGCTCAGCGAACGCGTCGAGCCCAGGTCGACCTGCAGCCACGCGCCGGCGCCCGACGAGCAGAACTTGTCGGAGTTGCCGCCGCTGACGCTGCCGTTGACGGCCTTCTCCGGGCCCTCCGACGCCGCGCACGGCGTGCTGCCGGTCGCGGGCCGGCCCTGCGCGACGTTGACCCCGGCGCCGACCGGCGCCCCGACCACCACGTTGTCGAACGCCGCGGCCGCGTTGTACACCCGCACCCCGTCGCTGCCGGACGCGAACGTGCCGTCCGTGACGCTGATCCGCGGGTTGGTCATGTCGTCCACGTACACCTTGATCGACGACCCGATCGCGGTGACCCGCAGGTGGTAGCTGGTGCCGGCGGTGACGGTCAGGTTCGCGGTGCCCAGCTGGGTCCAGTTGTTGGCGGCGCGGCCGAGCACGACCCGTCCGGCGGGGCTGATGCCGGCGTAGTAGCCGTTGTAGCTGTCGGCGCCGGTGGCCGCGTTGCTGACCCGGAAGGTCAGGCCCGCGTCGCCACCGCCGGACGTGACGGTCACGTCGGCGTCGTAGGAGAAGTCGCCGAAGTTGGTGTCCAGCTGCGCCTTGCCGCCGAGCGAGCTGCCAGCCTGATACCTGCCGCCGGAGACCGAGAACGCGCCGCCGAACGTCTTCCAGCCCAGCGCGTTGCCGTCGGCGAAGTTGTCCTTCACCCGCATGGTGACCCGCTGGATGGTGCCGTCGGCGTTGAACGTCATCCGGTCGTAGGCGAGCTGCCGGTGGTTGCCGTCGGTCTCGCTCAGCGGCCGGCGGTGGTAGAGGATGTACCAGGTGTCGGTGCCCGGCACGTTGATCACCGAGTTGTGCCCGGACCCGCGGGCGACGGCGGCGTCCTGGGTGAGGACCCTGTCCAGCTTGGTGAACGGGCCGGTCGGCGAGTTCGCGATCGCGTAGGACACCGAGTAGTCCGGGCCGGTCCAGCCGCCCTCGGACCACATCAGGTAGTACTTGCCGTTGCGCTTGAACATCTGTGGGCCCTCGGTGTACCCCGACGGCGTGATCTCCTTGAACGTGCTGCCGTCGCTGAACGTGCCGAGGCTGGTCATGTCGGCGTTGAGCTTGGCGACGTTCGCGTGGCCCCAGCCGCCGTAGTAGATGTACGCCTGGCCGTCGTCGTCGATGAACACGTCCTGGTCGATCGGCTGCGCCCCGTTGTAGAACTGCCCGATCAGCGGCCGGCCGATCGCGTCCCGGTAGGGCCCGGCCGGGTTGTCGGCCACGGCGACGCCGATCCCGCCGAGCTGCGAGTTGTTCTGGATGTCGTTGGCGCCGAAGTACAGGTAGTACCTGCCGTTGCGCTGGATCGGGGCGGGCGCCCACATCGCCTGCGTGGCCCACGACACGTTGGCCTTGGTGAGCACGTTGGGGTGCCTGGTCCAGTTGACCAGGTCGGTGGAGGAGAACGCGTCGAGGTAGGTCTGCTCCCCGTACGACTTCGACGTCGTCGGGTACACCCAGAACGTGTTGTTGTAGACCGCGACGTCAGGGTCGGCGTACCACCCGTCGACGATTGGGTTGCCCGCCTCGGCGGTCGTGTAGTCGGGGATCGCGGCGGCGGCCGCGACGGGCGCGAGCGCGCTGCCGAGCAGGGCGGCGGCGGTCAGGGCGGCAAGGCGTTTGGCTGCGGTGAACATCGGTGGCGGCTCCGACGGTGACGCGCTGGCGGGCGCGGACGGCGTGGCGGTTCCCACATGTTCGGTAAATATTGAACAGAACCATCAATCACGTCAAGGCAGTCCCAGCGCCTGAATCAACAAGCCTCAACGTATTCTGACAAAAATTCTCAGAACGAAGGCGCTGTAGGGTGGCGCAATGGTCGATGCTGTGCCGCTCCCGGCGCCGGTCTCGCTGCCCGGCGGCGCGACGCTGCGTCCGCTCGAGCTGGCGGACGCCGCGGCCCTGCTGGACGTACAGGAGCGAAACCGCGAGCATCTCCGGCGCGCGACGCCGATGCAGCCCGACTCCTTCTGGACGCTCGACGGTCAGCGGGACCGGCTCGAGACGCAGGTCGGGCGCAACCTGGCCGGCGAGGCCCTCGGCTGCGCGATCGTCCGCGACGGCCGGATCCTCGGCTGCGTGACGCTCAGCGGCATCGTGCGCGGCCCGTTCCGCAGCACCAGCCTCGGCTACTGGATCGACGCGGCCGAACAGGGCAAGGGGCTCACCTCGGCGGCGGTCGCCGCGGCCTGCCGCCTCGCCGACGAGCACCTCGGCCTGCACCGCATCGAGGCCAGCACCAACGTGGACAACCTCGCGTCGCAGCGGGTCCTGGCCAGGAACGGCTTCGAGCGGATCGGCGCGGCCCGCGACTACCTGTTCCTCGACGGCGCCTGGCGGGACTCGCTGCTGTTCCAGCGCATCCTCAACGACCGCCAGCCGGCCGCCGGCTCCGCCTGAGAGCGACCGCCAGCCGGCCGCCGGCTCCGCCTGAGAGCGACCGCCGGCCGGCCGCCGGCTCCGCCTGAGAGCGACCGCCGGCCGGCCGCCGGCTCCGCCTGAGAGCGACCGCCGGTGGGCCGCCGGCTTCGCGTGAGAAACGACCGCCGGCCGGCGACCCTCAGCCAGTACGGTCGGCGGCGTGGACATCGAACTGCGTAGCGCCGCCGCCGAGGACGTCCCGGCGGTGCTGGCCTTCTGGAAGATCGCGGCGGAGGGCACGAACCGCGGCGGTGACGACACCGCGGCCGTCGAGGCGCTGCTCTCGCGGGACCCGTCGGCGCTGCTGCTGGCAGTGGCGGGCGGCGAGATCGTCGGGTCGCTCATCGCGGGCTTCGACGGGTGGCGATGTCACCTGTACCGCTTCGCGGTGCACCCCGAACGGCGCCGGCAGGGGATCGGGGCGCGGCTGCTGGCCGCGGCGGAGGAGCGCTTCCGCGGGTTCGGCGCCTGGCGGGTCGACGCGATGGTCCTGGAGGACAACACCCTCGCGCACGAGGTGTGGGCGGCGGCCGGCTACGCGCCGCAGGAGGAGTGGCGGCGCTGGGTGAAGAGCCTCTGACCGCCGATTGGCTCTCGACCCGCACCGCCCGGGCCTGACACCGTGAGGAACATGATCACGGTGGGGGCGGCGGCAGGGGTCGCGCTGGTGGCGTTGGGGATGGTGCTCACGCCGGGGCCCAACATGATGTACCTCGTCTCCCGCAGCATCTCCCAGGGCCGCCGGGCGGGCATGATCTCGCTCGCCGGGGTCGCCGCCGGGTTCCTCGTCTACCTGACGCTCGCCTCGGCCGGGCTGTCGGTGGTGTTCTCGACGGTCCCCGCGCTGTACACGACGGTGAAGCTGGCCGGCGCCGCCTACCTCGCCTACCTCGCGTGGCAGGCGGTCCGGCCCGGCGGCACGTCGGTGTTCACGCAGGTCGAGCTGCCGCCGGACTCGACGCGCAAGCTGCTCACGATGGGGCTGATGACCAACCTGCTCAACCCCAAGGCCGCGATCATGTACGCGTCGCTGATCCCGCAGTTCGTCGACCCGCGCGCCGGGCACCTGATGGCGCAGGGGTTCATGCTCGGCGGGGTGCAGATCGCGGTGAGCATGGTGGTCAACGCGGGCATCGTCCTGGCCGCCGGCGGCATCGCGGTCTTCCTGGCCAAGCGTCCCGTGTGGCTGCGGCTGCAGCGGTACGTGACGGGCACGCTGCTCGGCTTGATCGCGGTCAAGCTCGCCACCGACAAGGCCCGGCCGCTACCCGTTTGACAGCGTGGCGGCCTTCGACAGCAGGTAGCGCCGCTCGGGGAGGCTCGTCGTGCGGCGGGCCGCCAGCTCGTACGACGAGCGCGCCGCCACCGCGTCGCCGGACATCTCCTGCAGGTGCGCGCGGACCGCGGCGAGCCGGTGATGCCTGGCGAGGCGCTCGTCGGTGTCGAGCGACTCCAGCAGGCGCAGGCCCGCACCCGGCCCCTGCACCATCGCCACCGCCACGGCCCGGTTGAGCGTCACCATCGGGTTCGGCGCGACCCGCTCCAGCAGCTGGTACAGGGCGAGGATCTGCGGCCAGTCGGTGTCCGCCGCCGATCCGGCCTCGTCGTGGATCGCGGCGATCGCGGCCTGCAGCTGGTACGGGCCGGGCGGCCCCTTCGGCAGCGTCCGCGTGATCAGCTCGACGCCTTCGGCGACCGCGGGCCGGTGCCACAGCGCGCGGTCCTGCTCGGCGAGCGGCACCAGCGTGCCGTCCGGCAGGGCGCGCGCCGGCCGGCGGGCGTCGGTGAGCAGCATCAGCGCGAGCAGCCCGGCCACCTCGCCGTCGTCGGGCAGGAGCCGGTGCACCTCCCGCGTCAGGCGGATCGCCTCGGTGGTCAGCTCGGGCCGGTGCAGGTCGTCGCCGGAGCTGGCGGTGTACCCCTCGTTGAAGATCAGGTAGAGCACCTGCAGCACGACCTGGAGGCGGCCCGCGCGTTCGGCGGGCGGCGGCATGCTGAACCCCGCACCCGCGGCCCGGATCTTCTGCTTGGCCCGGCTGATGCGCTGCGCGAGCGTCGCCTCCGGCACGAACAGCGCGTGCGCGATCTGCGCGGTCGTCAGCCCGCCCACGGCCCGCAGCGTCAGCGCCAGCTGCGACGCGCTCGTCAGCGACGGGTGGCAGCACAGGAACAGCAGCAGCAACGTGTCATCTTTGTCGGAAATGTCAGGCGGGTCCGATGTTTCATGTGAAACGGCGATGGACAACTCACGCCTGCGCCGCGCGTCCTCGCTGCGGAACTGATCGGTCAGCCGCCGCGAGGCGACCGTGATCAGCCACCCGCGCGGCTGCTCGGGCACCCCCTCGCGGGGCCACTGCAGCGCCGCCGCCAGCAACGCCTCCTGCACGGCGTCCTCGCAGGCGTCGAACTGCCCGTGCCGCCGGACCAGCACCCCGAGCACCTGCGGCGCCAGCCGCCGCAACTCCTCCTCGACCCCGACACTCACGGAGAACAACGATCCCACGGCGGCGCCGCCCTGTACGAGGGCGGCGCCGCCGTCGCGGGCTCAGTGGACGGTGCCGGCGGAGCCGGTGCCCCGGCGGACGGGTTCCGCGCAGGCGAGGAGCTTGCCGCGGGGGAGGAACTCGATCGCTGTGGCGGCGCCGATCTCGGCCATGGGGGTGAACGTGTGGCCGAGGGTGCCGAGCGCCACGCCGGGGCCCGAGATGAAGGCGGGCTCGGCGACCACGGCCGCGGTGTTGCGCTGGGTGGCGCGGGGCGCGGCCAGGGCCTGCGGGAGCGTCATGCCCAGGTCGATCCGGTTGATCAGGATCTGCAGGACGGTGGTGATGATGGTCGAGCCGCCGGGGGAGCCGAGGGCCAGGAACGGGCGGCCGTGCTGCAGGACGATCGTCGGGGCCATCGAGCTGCGCGGGCGCTTGCCGGGGGCGGGGAGGTTCGGGTCGTCGGCCGGCGCCTGGGTGTTGGTGAAGTTGAAGTCGGTCAGCTCGTTGTTGAGCAGGAAGCCGCGGCCGGGGACGACGATGCCGTTGCCGCCGATCTGCTCGATCGTGAGCGTGTACTCCACGACGTTGCCCCACTTGTCGGCGACGGTCAGGTTGGTCGTCGACTTGCCGAAGTCCGCCGTCGCTCCGCCCGCCGTGGTCGCGCAGGAGGCACCCGGTACACCGGGCGGCACCGGCTTCGTGGCGGCGTGCAGCGGGTCGATCCGGCAGGCGCGGGACGCCGCGAAGTCGTTGGTCAGCAGCGACTCGAGCAGCGGGCGCGGGGTGTGGTCACCGACGTAGCGGTTGCGGTCGGCGAAGGCGAGCGCGCTGGCCTCCAGGTAGCGGTGCAGGGCCTGCGTGCCGTCGAGCCGGCCCAGGTCGGAGCGCTCCAGGATGTTCAGGGCCTCGCCGACGGTGGAGCCGCCCGAGGACGGGGTGGCCATGCCGTAGACGTCGTAGCCGCGGTACACCATGTGCGTCGGCTCGGGGCGGCGGACCTCGTAGGCGCGCAGGTCGGCGAGGGTCATGCCACCGGGGCGGATCTGGTACTGCCACGGCACCGACGGGTTCGCCGCGACCGGCGGGTGCTGGACGGCCGTCACGATGTCGCGGCCCACCTCACCGCCGTAGAACGCGTCGATGCCGCGGCGCGCGACCAGGTCGTAGGTCGCGGCGAGGTCGGGGTTGCGCAACGTGCTGCCGACCGCCGGCGGCTGCCCGCCCGGCAGGAACAGCGCCGTCGTCGGCGTGAACTGCGCGAACGCCGCCTTGTTGTCGCTGACCTGGGTCGCGAACGTCTGGTCGACGGTGAAGCCGCGGCGCGCGACCTCGCTGGCGGGGCGCAGGTTGGTGGCGAGGGACCGCTTGCCCCACCGGCGCAGCGCGGTGTCCCACGTGGCCAGGGTGCCGGGGACGCCGGCGGAGATGCCGCTGACCCGCGCCTCCTGGAAGGCGTACGGCTGGCCGGTCGCCGGGTCGACGAACGCCGTGGACGTCATCGACTGCGGCGCGGTCTCGCGGCCGTCGAGGGTGGACACCTTGCCGCTGCGGGCGTCGTAGTACACGAAGAACCCGCCGCCGCCGATGCCCGCGGAGAACGGCTCGGTCACGCCGAGGGTCGCCGCGACCGCGACGGCGGCGTCGACCGCGTTGCCGCCGCGGCGCAGCACGTCCAGCCCGACCGCGGTGGCCGTCGGGTCGACCGAGGTCACCGCGCCGCCGTACCCGGTCGCGGTGGGGCCGGTGGACGAGGCGAGGGTGGGTGCCGCGGGTCCGCCCACCAGGGGCACGAGGAGAAGGGGGATCAACAGCAGTCTACGCATGGTGCCTCCCGGAGGATCGACGGCGATCGCTCCTCCTGCCTACCGCCCCTGGGCGTCGGGCACAACCCGGAACGTGCGGCGGTACGCGCTCGGAGCGACGCCGATCGTGGTCTGCAGGTGCTGGCGCAGCGACGCGGCCGTGCCGAGCCCCGACCGGCGGGCGATCTGCTCCACCGCCAGGTCGGTGCTCTCCAGCAGCCCGCGGGCGTGGTCGACCCGCTGCTGCAGCAACCACCGGGCCGGGCTCACCCCGGTCTCCTCGCGGAAACGCCGGGTGAACGTGCGCACACTCATCGTGGCGTACGCGGCCATGTCCTGCAGCGTCAGCGGCTCGGCGAGTCGCCGCAACGCCCACTCACGGGTGGGTGCGGTCGTGGTGTCGGTGACCCGCGGCAGGGGCCGCTCGATGTACTGCGCCTGCCCGCCCTCCCGCCACGGCGGCACCACGCTGCGCCGCGCCGCCCGGTTGGCGACCTCGCTGCCGAAGTCGGTGCGCACCACGTGCAGGCACAGGTCGACCCCGGCGCCGACCCCGGCGGAGGTGAGCACGTCGCCGTCGTCGATGAACAGCACGTCCGGGTCGAGCTTGACCTGCGGGTACAGCGCCCGGAACTGGTCGGCCCACCCCCAGTGCGTGGTCGCCGGACGGTCGTCGAGCAGGCCGGCGGCGGCGAGCACGAACGCCCCGGTGCAGATCGACATGACCCGGGCCCCGCGGGCGTGCGCCGCGAGCAGCGCCGCCGCGACGGACGGGTCGAGGGTGGCGTCCTCGACCGGCCCGCCGCGGTGGATTCCGGCCACGACGACCGTGTCGGCCCGCTCGGTGATCTCCAGCCCGTGCTCGGGCAGCACCTGGAAGCCGGCCGCGCTGCGCACCGGCAGCCCACCCGGCGTGCAGACCTGGATTTTGTACTTGCGGTGGCCGTCGTCCCCGCGGGCGGCGCCGAAGATCTGCGACGGGGTGCCGAGGTCGAACGCCACGACCCCGTCGAGCGCGATGACGGCCACCAGATGCCTACCCATGGCCCAATTCTTGCGCACTATGGCTTCCGGGCCACTCGTCCGCGCGTACCGGAGCCAGAAGGATGATGACCGTGAAACGACTCCACCCTGCCTGGCTGGTCGCCGCGGTCGCGTTCGTCGCGCTGGTCGGCGCGGCGGGCTTCCGGGCCACCCCCGGCGTCATGCTGCACCCGCTGCACGAGGAGTTCGGCTGGTCGCTGGGGACCATCTCCCTCGCGGTGTCGATCAACCTGCTCCTGTTCGGCCTCACCGCGCCCTTCGCCGCCGCGCTCATGGAGCGCTTCGGGATCCGGCGGGTCGTGGCGTACGCGCTGCTGCTCGTCTCCGCCGGCAGCGGGCTGACGGTCTTCATGCGGCACAGCTGGGAGCTCATCGCGCTGTGGGGCGTGCTCGTCGGCCTCGGCACCGGCTCGATGGCGCTCGCGTTCGTCGCGACGGTCACCGGCCGCTGGTTCGTCAAGCGGCGCGGCCTGGTCACCGGCGTGCTCACCGCCGGCGGCGCGGCCGGCCAGCTGGTGTTCCTGCCGCTGCTCGCGCTCCTGGTCGACAGCCACGGGTGGCGCGCCGCCGCGCTGACGGTGGCCGGCGCGGCGCTGGTCGTGGTGCCCCTCGTCCTCTGGCGGCTGCGCGACCACCCGGCGGACCTGGGCGTGACCGCCTATGGCGCCACCGATGCCGATGCGGCGCCGGTACCGCCGGCGACGGGCGGCGCGGCGCGGCGGGCCCTGGGCGCGTTGCGCGGTGCCGCCCGGGTGCCCGCGTTCTGGCTGCTCGCGGGCGGGTTCGCGATCTGCGGCGCCACCACCAACGGGCTGATCGGCACCCACTTCATCCCCGCCGCGCACGACCACGGCATGACCGAGCCGGTCGCGGCGTCGCTGCTGGCGCTGGTCGGCCTGTTCGACATCGTCGGCACGATCGCGTCCGGCTGGCTCACCGACCGGATGGACAGCCGTGTCCTGCTCGGCTGGTACTACGCCCTGCGCGGCGCGTCGCTGCTGGTGCTCCCGGCGCTGTTCGCCGCCACGGTGCGGCCGAGCATGGTCGTCTTCATCCTCTTCTACGGCCTCGACTGGGTGGCGACGGTCCCGCCGACGGTCGCGCTGTGCCGCGAGTACTTCGGCGCGTCCGGCCCGGTGGTGTTCGGCTGGGTCTTCGCGTCGCACCAGTTCGGCGCGGCGATCGCGGCGACGGGCACCGGCCTGCTGCGCGACCGGCTCGGCAACTACGACCTGGCCTGGTACGTCGCGGGCGGGCTGTCGATCGCCGCGGCCGGCCTGTCGCTGCTGCTGTTGCGCACCCGGCGCGGGGTCGTGACGCCCGCGCCGGTCGCGGTGGCCGCGGCGTAGCGGCGGCCTGCTTCGGCGTGACGGCTCTGCTTCGGCGTGACGGCCGTGCTTCGGCGGGACCGTCAGCCCAGGCGGAAGTCCAGGTCCGGGGTGATCTCCAGCGTGTCCATCTGGGCGCGCTGGAGCCGGCCGGAGTAGTCCCAGTTCATCGACTGCCAGCGGGTGAACTGGTCTAGCACCCAGACGCCCGACTGGCGGCTGCCGTTGCCGGACCTGCCGTTGCCGCCGAAGGGCAGGTGCGCCTCCGCGCCGGAGGTGGAGTTGTTGACGCTGACCATCCCGGCGCGGGTGCGGCGGCGGAACGTGAACGCCTTGCGCGGGTCGGTGGTGTAGATCGCGGCGGACAGCCCGTAGCCGGGCGCGTCGGCCAGCTCGACCGCCTCGTCCAGCGTGCCGTAGGACGTCACACCGACCAGCGGACCGAAGGTCTCCTGCTGGAAGATCTTGTCTTCCGGCCGTACACCGTGGACCAGCGCCGGATGGTAGAACAGGCCCTGCTCCGGGTCGCCGACGAAGCCCTCGCGCGGGTTGGCGGCGCTGATCCTGCCGGTCGGGCCCGCCGGCCGGTGGTGGTCCTCGATCCAGCCGAGGAACTCCTCGAAGCGCGCGGCGAAGCGGTCGGTCATCAGCGGGCCGTAGAGCACCGACGGGTCGGAGGGGTCGCCGATGCGCGCGCCGGCGATCGCCTCCTCCAGCCTCGCGGTGAAGGGCTCGAGGACGCTCTCCTGCACGATCAGCGTGCCGAGCGACGTGCAGCGCTGGCCCGCCGTGCCGAACCCGGCGAAGAGCGCGCCGTGCACCGCGAGATCCAGGTCGGCGTCCTCGGTGACGACCATCGGGTTCTTGCCGCCGAGCTCCAGGCAGGCGCTCTGCAGGTGCCGGCCGGCGAGCTCGCCGATCCGCGCGCCGACCTCCGACGAGCCGGTGAACCCGACCTTGTCGACCAGCCCCGCCTCCAGCGCCCGGTCCAGGCCCTCGAACGTGGTCGCCCCGTCGGCGAACACCACGTCGAAGACCCCGTCGGGCACCCCCGCGCGCCGGATGAGCTGGGCGAACGCGTCGGCGCAGGCGGCGGAGTACTCGGCCGGCTTCCACACGACGGCGTTGCCGCACAGCAGGGCCGGCACCAGATACCAGCTGGGGACCGCGACCGGGAAGTTGCCGGCCGTGATGATCGCGGCGACCCCGACCGGCACGCGGAACGTGAACAGCTGCTTGTCGGGCATCTCGCTCGGCACCGTCTGCCCGTAGAGGCGGCGGCCCTCGCCGAGGAAGAAGTCGCAGGTGTCGACGATCTCCTGGACCTCGCCGCGGGCCTCGGCGGTCGTCTTGCCGACCTCCCGCGTCACGAGCGCGGCGAGGGCCTCGAAGTTGGCCTCGACGAGCCGGCCGAGGTTGGCGATCACCCGGCCGCGGACCGGGGCCGGCACATCGGCCCAGTCCCGCTGCGCGCGGCGGGCGGAGCGGCAGGCGGCGACGAACGTGTCGGCGTCGGCGAGGGCGACCTCGGCGACGACCTGGTCGAGGTGGGCCGGGTCGACGGACCGGAAGCGGGCGTCGCCGGGCGCGTCGAGGGGTCTGCCGCCGACGGTGGAGACGAGGAGCTTGCTCATGCCCCCATCTTGCCGTGGGGCTACGACATTTTTCCGTGGGGCGTGTCGGCCGGGTGCTGGGACGTGGGCGGCGGGGCGAACGCCAGCTCGCCGCCGAACTGGTCGTGCAGCCGGACGTCGTAGTAGTCGGCGGCGTCGGCCACCCAGTCGCAGGCGTTGCTCAGCTCGGTCGCGTCGAGCGTCTCGGCCATCAGCTCGTAGGACGCGATGACCGAGTCGTCGCGCCAGAACAGCCGGACGAAGTTGAGCCGGCCGTTGAGCTCGTTGAGCTCCGTCAGCAGCCGCGGCGAGCACTCCAGCCGGCGCAGCAGCGGCGAGAAGACCCGCACGAACGGCGGATCGTTGGCGACCAGGCGCAGGTAGACCACGGCGGTGCCGCTGCGGATCGCGGCCGGGGTGGCGCTCAGGTCGGCGGGCACCGCCTGTCCGCCGAGGTAGTCGGTGAGCAGGTGGTGCACCCGGATGCGCACGGCGTCGTCGATCGACACGCCTGTCACCCTATCGAATGACCGCGCGGTCACCCGGTCACCCGGACTTGCCGGGGCGCCCCGGGGGCAGGAAGCCGCGGCGGCGGGCCTCCTTGACCCAGCGGTGCGCGGTGCTGACCGGCACCCCGTGCCGATCGGCCAGGTCGCAGGCGGGCCGGGGCGAGTCCTGCGCGAAGTCGAGGTAGACGTCGGCGACCTCGCGGTAGAAGACGTCCGGCCGTCCCCGTGACGGGTTCGCCGCGGCGGGCGACGTACGGGCGACCGCCAGCGCCGGCTCGACCATCTCCCAACCCGTGTCACCGGCGACGGGCGGCGCGACCGGTCGCGCCCGTGGATTGAGCACCGGCGGCGTGTCGATCGACTCGTGGACGACCGCGAGCTGCGCGTTGGCGGCGGCCTCGATCCGCCCGACGGGGATCGCCCGGAGCAGGTCCGCACTCGGCGAGCCGTCGATGTGCAACCCCGTCAGCACCAGCCGACCACCGTCAGCGACGCCGACCCGCACCCGGACGCTCTGCGCCAGGGGCGGCTCCTGACGCCACTCATACCAGCCATCGGCGACTGGGAGAAGCCGGCCACGCACCCGGCAAATCTAGACCACTTTTCCTCGAATCAACAATTGCGCGAACCTAGACGTCTAGATACGCTGATCTGGACCCGCCAGCCAGAGGCTTCAACGGGGGGTGTCTGGAGCAGCAGGTGCGTGGCCGCGCACCGACAGTTCCAGCAGAAGCCGACGGCACGTCTGCCTCGCCTTGGGGGAGCAAGGGGGAGGGCGCAGACGGGTGGTCTGCCGGGCGGATCGCGCAGCAATGCGCGTCCCGCCCGGCGGCGTCGGTGACAAGCCGCGGTCGCGGGGTCTCGCCGGACCCCGCGACCGTCCACCGCCTGGCAGGCGCTGCTGCACGGCCCGGTTCACGACGCCCGCACCGGCCGACTTCCACCGATCCCCGCACCCGGGGCGGCGCTCTGTGCCTCGCGCACGCGCCGATCAACACCCGGCGGTGTGCCGTCTTCAGTTCCGGCGTGGACCGGCCTGCCCGATCGGCACGGTCTGGATCGGCACCGCCTGTATCGACGCTGGCCAGATCGACACTCCTCGACAGGCGTTGGTCAGTGCCCGGGTCAGTGGCGGCCGGTGTAGAGGAGGAAGACGCCGGCGAGGACGACGCCGATGCAGAGCAGGGACACCATGGCCACGGTGATGAGGACCCAGATGAGGGCGCCGAGCTTGCGGCCCGGGTTGATGTCGATGCGGGCGGGTGGGAGCTCGGCGGCCTCCAGCTCGGCCGCGACGTCCGCCGGGTCGCCGAGCAGGTCCAGGATCGAGCGGACCTCGTCCTCGGGCGCGTGGGGACGGCCGCCCGACCCGGGGTGCGGCTCGGCGTGCCGGGTCTCGGCGAGCTTGCCGGCGATGTGGTCGCTGAGGTCGGCGAGCAGTTCGGCGCGGCGGCCGGCGGGCACGTTCTGCAGCGCCTGCTCGACCGCGTGGAGATAGTCGTTGACCAGGCCATCGTAGGTGTTCAAGGCGCCCCCGTCCGGAAAAGCTGGCACTCTCCAGCATGATCAGTAAGACTTTTCGAGCAGGCACGCAGTCCTGGAGGGAGCGATGTGAGCGCACCGACCCGCTGGCTCGACGCCGAGGAACAACTCGCCTGGCGTGCTTTCTACTCCGCCGCGACGCAGCTGATCGACCGGCTCGACCGCGAGCTGCAGCACGACGCGGGCATGCCGCACGCCTACTACGAGATCCTCGTCGTGCTGTCGGAGTCGCCGGGGCGCACCCGGCGGATGAGTGAGCTCGCCGACCTCACCAGGTCCTCGCGCAGCCGGCTCAGCCACGCCGTCACCAAGCTCGAGGCCCGCGGCTGGGTCCGCCGGCGCGACTGCGACGACGACAAGCGCGGGCAGTTCGCCGACCTGACCGACGTCGGCTTCGCCGCCATCGAGGCGGCCGCGCCCGGTCACGTGGAGACGGTGCGCAAGCACCTGTTCGACGCCCTCACCGAGGAGCAGGTCGAGCAGCTGCGCAAGATCAGCGAAGCGATCACGGCCTCCCTCAAGTAACGCCCTCAGGTAAACCCTGAAGTACCCCCGGCGGGGCACTGCGCCTTGTGTCGATCATTGTGTGTCGATACGTTCACGGCCTGCCGCGAGATGGGGGCCCCGTCATGAAGCGCCTGAAACTCACGCAAACCATCGCCGCCGCGGCCTTCGCCGTGGCCGCGCTGGCCGCGGTGCAGGGCAGCGTGCCGACGCTGCCCGAGCAGGCGGGGACACCGAGCGGCTACGCCAACGGCGTGCCCCAGTGGGAGAACGAGCCGTCGATCGCCAGCCTCCTCGCCGGCGGCACCCAGCAGCACGCCGAACAGTTCTACTTCGTGCTGCCCGACCGGTTCGCCGACGGCGACCCGTCCAACAACACCGGCGGCCTGTCCGGCGGCCGGCTGAGCTCGGGCTACGACCCCACCGACAAGGGCTTCTACCACGGCGGCGACCTCAAGGGCGTCATCGACCGGCTCGACTACATCGAGCACCTCGGCACCACCGCGATCTGGCTCGCCCCCGTGTTGAAGAACCGGCCGGTGCAGGGCAGCGGCGCCGACGTCTCGGCCGGCTACCACGGCTACTGGACCACCGACTTCACCCAGATCGACCCCCACTTCGGCACGAAGGCCGACCTGCAGCGGCTCGTCGACCTCGCGCACCGCCGGGGCATCAAGGTCTACCTCGACGTCATCACCAACCACACCGCCGACGTCATCCGGTACGCGCAGGACCAGTACTCCTACCGGAGCAAGACGGACTACCCGTACAAGGACGCCTCCGGCAACAGGTTCGACGACCGCGCCTTCGCCGACGGGCGGCGCGGCTTCCCGCCGGTCAACGCGCAGTCCTTCCCGTACACCCCGGTCTTCGGCAGCGAGGCGGACAAGACCGCCAAGAAGCCGGCGTGGCTCAACGACCCGCTCATGTACCACAACCGCGGCGACTCCACGTTCAGCGGCGAGAACAGCGAGTACGGCGACTTCTTCGGCCTCGACGACCTGTGGACCGAGCGCCCGGAGGTCGTCCGCGGGATGACGAAGATCTACGCCGACTGGGTCAAGGACACCGGGATCGACGGCTACCGGATCGACACCACCAAACACGTCAACATGGAGTTCTGGCCGCAGTTCGTCGAGGGCGTCGACAAGGTCGCCAAGCGGGACTTCTTCATGTTCGGCGAGGTGTACGACGCCGACCCGCGGTTCGACTCGACCTACGTGCGCAAGGGGCGGCTGCCGGCGACCCTGGACTTCCCGTTCCAGCAGGCCGCGACCGACTACGTGGCCCGCGGCGGCTCCGCGGCCGGGCTCGCCGGCGTGTACGCGCAGGACGACCTGTACACCTCGGCCGGCACCACCGCGGGCACCCTGCCGACGTTCCTGGGCAACCACGACATGGGCCGCATCGGCATGTTCGTCGCCGGCGGCGGCACCGACCCCGCCACGCACCTGCGCCGCGACCAGCTCGCCCACGAGCTGATGTTCCTCACCCGCGGGCAGCCGGTCGTCTACTCCGGCGACGAGCAGGGCTTCACCGGCGCCGGCGGCGACAAGGACGCCCGGCAGGACATGTTCCCGAGCGTCACCCCCGACTACCTCGACGACGACCTGCTCGGCACCGACACCACCCACGCGGTCGCGCACTACGACGAGAGCCACCCGGTCTACCGCACGATCGCCGGCCTGGCCCAGCTGCGGCAGGCGCACCCAGCGCTCAAACAGGGCGTGCAGGTGACCCGGTACGCGGCGCAGGGCGCGGGCGTGTTCGCGTTCTCCCGGATCGACCCCCAGCAGCGCGTCGAGTACCTGGTCGCCACCAACAACGCCACCTCCACGCAGACCGTCACCGTCCCGACGGCCATGGCGAGCGCCACCTTCGACCGGATCTACCCGTCCACGGGCGCGATCGCCGCCTCCGCCGGGGACGGCCGGCTGCAGCTGGACGTGCCGCCGCTGAGCACCGTGGTGTTCAAGGCCCGCGGCGCGATCGCGAAGCCGGCCGCGAAACCCACCGTCACGCTGGTCGCGCCCGCCGCCGGGCAGCCGGTGCCCGGCCCCACCGAGGTCAAGGCGGAGGTCACCGGCGACCCCCTCGCCACGGTCACGTTCGCCGCGAAGGTCGGCAACGGCCCGTGGAAGCTGCTCGGCACCGACCACGCCGCGCCGTACAGCGTCACCCACGACCTCGACGGGCTGCCCGCCGGCACGGCGCTGGAGTACAAGGCGGTCGTGCGCGACGGCTCCGGCCGTACCGCAGAGACGAGAATCACCGCGAAGGTCGGCACGCCGCCGAGCGCCGCCGCGCCCGACTACGCGGTCGTGCACTACCAGCGCCCGACCGGCGGTTATGAGCCGTGGAGCCTCTACGCGTGGGGCGACATCGAGACGCCGATGACGTGGCCGGCCGGCGCCCCGTTCGCCGGTGAGGACTCGTTCGGGCGCTTCGCATGGGTCAAGCTGAAGCCGGGGGCGGCGAACGTCGGCTTCCTCGTGGTCGACTCGAGCGGGGTGAAGGACGTCGCCGTCGACCGCTCGCTCGACCCGACGAAGACGCCGGAGATCTGGCTCAAGCAAGGAGACGCGACCATCTACACCTCACAGGCCGCGGCCACCGGCACCGTCGCCGTGCACTACGGGCGGCCCGACGGCGACTACACCGGCTGGGGCCTGCACCTGTGGGGCGACGGCCTCGCACCCGGCACCGGCACCGACTGGTCCGCGCCGCGCCCGCCCGACGGCACCGACAGCTACGGCGCCTTCTGGCACGTGCCGGTGACCGACCCGGGCAAGCCGGTCAACTTCATCGTCCACAAGGGCGACGTGAAGGACCCCGGCGTCGACCAGTCCGTCCTGCCGAGCCGGCAGGGCGAGGCCTGGGTGCGCTCCGGCGAGGCGACCGTCCACCCGACCCGCGCCGCCGCCGAGCACACCGCCGTGCTGCACTACCGCCGCCCGGCCGGCGACTACACCGGCTGGGGGCTGCACGTCTGGACCGGCGCGGCGACCCCCACCGACTGGGGCGCCCCGCTGCTCCCCGAAGCCAGCGACGCGTTCGGCGCGCGGTTCCGGGTGCCGCTGGCGGACAACGCCACGACGCTCAACTACATCCTGCACAACGGCGACACCAAGGACCTGCCCGCCGACCAGGCGCTCGACCTCGTCACCGTCGGGCACGAGGTCTGGATCCTGTCCGGGCAGGAGCGCTACCTGCTGCCGATCCCGCCGCAGGGCACCCCCGACACGGACCTGACCAAGGCGAAGGCGGTGTGGGTCGACCACGACACCATCGCGTGGCGGTCCGGGCCCACCGACGGGCACTCCTACGAGCTGCTGTCCGCGCCCAACGGCGGCCTGTCGGTGGTCGACGGGCAGGTCGTCGGCGTCGCGAAGGCCCTGCCGATGCGCGCCACCGGCGGCCTGTCCGAGCCGCAGCGGGCGAAGTTCCCACACCTGTGGGCGTACCAGGCGTTCCACGTCACCGGCGACCGCGCCGCCGTGGCCACCGCGCTGCGCGGGCAGGTCGTCGTCGTCGAGCGCGACGCCGCCGGCGCCGTCACCGAGGCCAGCGCCGTGCAGGTCGCCGGGGCGCTCGACGACCTCTACGTCGGCGCCGTCGGCGCGAAGCTCGGCCCGCACTTCGAGGGCGGGCGCGTCTCGGTCAGCGTGTGGGCGCCGACCGCGCAGAACGTCGCGCTGGAGCTCTTCGACGATCCGTCAGCGCAGCCGGTACTGGCGGCGATGAAGCGCGACGAGCACACCGGCGTCTGGACGGCGACCGGCGACCGCGGCTGGAAGGGCCGCTACTACCGGTTCCGGGTCACCGCCTGGCAGCCCGCGGTCCGGGGCGTGACGACGGCGTCGGTGACCGACCCCTACTCGGTGTCGCTCGCCGCCGACTCCACCCACAGTCAGATCGTCGACCTGTCCGACGCCGCCCTGCAGCCGCCCGGCTGGTCCGCGGTCAAGAAGCCGCCGGTGCCGGCCCGGCCGCAGATCCAGGAGCTGCACGTCCGCGACTTCTCCGTCGCCGACACCACCGTGCCGGCACAGCAGCGCGGCACGTACCTCGCCTTCGCCCAGGCCCAGTCGGCCGGCATGACACACCTGCGGGACCTCGCCAAGGCAGGCACGTCCTACGTGCACCTGCTGCCGGTCTTCGACATCTCCACGATCCCCGAGCGGCGGGCCGACCAGCAGCAGCCGCCGTGCGACCTGACCACGCTGCCGCCGGACTCCAGCCAGCAGCAGGCGTGCGTCGCCCAGATCGCGGAGCAGGACGGCTACAACTGGGGCTACGACCCGTTCCACTACTCCACGCCCGAAGGCTCCTACGCGACCGACCCGCAGGGCACCCCGCGGATCAGCCAGTTCCGCCAGATGGTCGCCGGGCTCAACGGTGCCGGCCTGCGGGTCGTCGTCGACGTCGTCTACAACCACACCACCGCCGCCGGCACCGACCCGCACTCGGTCCTCGACCAGATCGTGCCCGGCTACTACCACCGGCTGCTCGACGACGGCACCGTCGCCAACTCCACCTGCTGCGCCAACACGGCGCCGGAGAACGCGATGATGGGCAAGCTCGTCGTCGACTCGGTCGTGCTGTGGGCCAAGCAGTACAAGGTCGACGGCTTCCGCTTCGACCTCATGGGCCACCACCCGAAGGCCAACATCCTCGCCGTGCGTGCCGCGCTGGACCAGCTGACCCTCGGCAAGGACGGCGTCGACGGCAAGAAGATCCTCATCTACGGCGAGGGCTGGAACTTCGGCGAGGTCGCCGACAACGCCCGCTTCGTCCAGGCGACCCAGGCCAACATGGCCGGCACCGGCATCGGCACCTTCAACGACCGGCTCCGCGACGCGGTCCGCGGCGGCGGCCCGTTCGACGGCGACCCGCGCATCCAGGGGTTCGCGTCCGGCCTGTACACCGCGCCCAACGGCGACCCGGCCAACGGCACCACGGCCGAGCAGCGGGCCAGGCTCCTGCACTACCAGGACCTGATCCAGGTCGGGCTCACCGGCAACCTCGCCGCCTACGAGTTCGTCGACTCCACCGGCCACCGGGTCACCGGCGCGCAGGTCGACTACAACGGCTCACCCGCCGGCTACACGCGCCTGCCCGCCGAGGGGGTCACGTACGTCGACGCCCACGACAACGAGATCCTCTACGACGCCCTCGCCTACAAGCTGCCGACCGGCACGACCGCCGAGCAGCGGGCGAGGCTGCAGGTGCTCGCCCTGTCCACGACCGTCCTCGGCCAGGGGACCGGGTTCGTCACCACCGGCTCCGACCGGCTGCGCTCCAAGTCCCTGGACCGCAACTCGTTCAACTCCGGCGACTGGTTCAACCAGATCCGCTGGGACTGCGCGGCCGGCAACGGCTTCGGCGCCGGCCTGCCGCCCGCCGCCGACAACCAGGACAAGTGGACCTACGCCCAGCCGCTGCTGGCGAACCCGGCGCTCGTCCCCGACTGCGCCGCCGTCGACCTCGCCGCCGCCCGCTTCCAGGAGCTGCTGACGATCCGGGCGAGCTCGCCGGCGTTCTCGCTGGGCACCGCGGCGCAGGTCCAGCAGCGGATGGCGTTCCCGCTGTCCGGCGCGGCCGCGACGCCCGGCGTGATCACGATGACGCTGGACGCCCGCGGCCTCGACCAGCGGTTCCAGACGATCGTGGTGGTCTTCAACGCCGGCCCGGCCGCCGCGACGCAGACGGTCGGCGCCTACGCGGGTGGGCGGTTCGTGCTCCACCCGGTGCAGGCCGCCTCGGCGGACCCGCTCGCCCGCCAGGCCACGTTCGACAGCGCCCACGGCACGTTCACCGTCCCCGGGCGGACCGTCTCGGTCTTCGTCCGGCCCGCCTGACCGTTTTCTTGATCCGGTAGACCTCGCGCGGGTCTACCGGATCACCGAAAAGCCTCAAGCCCGGGCGGTCGGTGCCGTTTTGTCCGGTGTGAGGCATCATCGGGCGTTCACCGCCGCCGGGCTGCTGCTGGTCGCGCTGCTGGCCGGGGCGACCGGCAAGCCGTCGCCGCCACCCGGGCCGCCGCTGCCCGGGCCGCCCGCGGTCATCGAGCCGGGGGCGCCGCCGTCGACCCTGCCGGCGCTGAGCGACCTGCCGACGCTCCGCGAACCGACCGGCCGGTCCATCGCGCCGTCCGCGACCGCCGCCACCGGCACGCCGGGGGAGCCGGCGCCGAGCGTCAAGGCAACCTCTAGCCCGAGCCCCGCAGCGACCACCGGGACCAGCCGCCGGTCGACCGGGTGGATCGGCCTCGGCGTCGTCGTCGTGATCGCCGGAGCGGTCGCCTTCCTCGTACTGCGACGGCGCCGTCACGCGTAGTCGCGAACGGCGGGCCGTTTGGCTTGTGACGGCCGCCGTTCGGCGAATGAAGGCTTATCGGGGAAGCACCTTTCCAGTAGCGTGCCCTTTCGTGTTCCTTAACGAGCTTTCCGGCTACAGCTTGCTCCCCCGCCACCGGTAGGGGATGACGGTTGGCAGGCAGCAGCCCCTCCCGAGCGACCGGCACCGACTCGCCCCGCGCGATCGGCGGCGGCGGTCGGCAGCGCCGATCGGGCGCGCCTGACACCTCGGTCGCCGGGCACCGGCGCGGCGGCGCGACCCGGCCCAGCCGGTTGCGGTCGGTCCGTACGCAGCTGCTCGCCCCCATCGTCGTCGCGATGATCGGGCTCGCCGTCCTCAGCACCGCCCAGGCCGCCACCGCCACGTCCGCCGCCGGGGACGCGGCGCGAGCTCGTACATTGGCATCCACCGCGACCAGCGCGGTCAGCTTCGTGCACGAGCTGGAGCGCGAGGTCGCCGAGACCGCGGCACTGCGGCAACGGGGCGGCAAGGCCGGAATGTCGCTCGTCGTCGCCCAGCGCGGGCGGACCGACCAGGCCGCGGCCCGTTACCTCGCCGACAGTCGCGCGGCGGTCAAGGCCGTGCCCGACCTCGACCGGTCCGTCCGGGCCGTCAACGAGATCTACAGCCGGCTCGGCGCCACCCGCGAGGCCGCCGACACGAACCCCGCGATCACGCTGATGACCGACCCCGTGTACCGGCCGCTCGCCGAGGCCCTGCTGGCGATCGCGGACGCCGTGCCGGCGCAGATCGCCGACATCGAGCTCGCCAACGCCGCCCGGGCCGTCGCCGCCGTCGCGGCCGTCGAGCACTACGCCGCCCTCGAGCGGGACCTGCTGCGCGCGGTGTTCTCCCGCGGCGCCGTCGAGCCCGGCGACCTGGGCGCCATGTCGGAGCTGCGGGGCGCGCGCGACCAGCGGGCCGCCGAGTTCCAGCGGGCCGCGACCAGCGCCGGGCGCACCGTGTACGACCAGGAGATCCGCGGCCTCGACGTCGACAAGGCCGACAAGCTCAGCGCCGCCGCCCGCAACGCCGAAAAGGACCCGGCCGGGCTGAAGGTCGACGCCGACACGTGGTTCGTGGCGCAGTCCGGCGTCATCCGCCGGCTCAACATCGTCAGCCTCGACCTGTCCGACCGGCTCGACGGGCGCGCCGAGCAGATCGCCGTCACCGCCCAGCGGCGCGCGTGGGCGACCCTCATCGGCACCGCCGTGATCGGTCTCGCCGCCCTCGCGATCGCGATCACCCTGGCCGTACGGACGGCCCGGCGCCTCCGGCGGCTGCGTGCCGCGGCCCTGACGGTCGCCCGGCAGGAGCTGCCCGACGTGATCCACTCCGTCGCGGCCGGCGCACCGATGCCGACCGGCACCTCGGCCGCCGCCGCCACCCGGAGCATCGCCGCCACCAACGACGAGATCGGCCAGGTCGCCGACGCGTTCGCCACCGTCCACCGCACCGCGCTGCGCCTCGCCGGCGAGCAGGCCGAGCTGCGCGTCGACGTGTCACGGATGGCCGAGGTGCTGGCCCGGCGCATCCGCACCCTCATCACCCGGCAGCTGCGGCTCCTCGACGAGTTCGAGCGCGACGAGACCGACCCCGACGTGCTCGCCCGCCTCTTCGCCCTCGACCACATCGCGGCCCGCCTGCGCCGCAACGGCGAGAACCTGCTGGTCCTCTCCGGCGGCGAGCCGGGCCGCCCGGCGACCCAGGCGGTCGGCATCGGCGCGGTCATCACGGCCGCCGCGTCGGAGATCGAGGACTTCCAGCGGGTCGAAATCCAGCCCACCGACCTGGCGATCACCGGGCCGGTCGTGGGTGACCTCGTCCACCTCCTGGCGGAACTGCTCGAAAACGCCACGACGTTCTCGCCGCCGACGCAGCAGGTCCGGGTCGACGCCCGGCCCACGGTCGACGGCGCCATCATCCGCGTCCACGACAGCGGGATCGGCATCGCGCCGCGCCGGCTCGCGGAGATCAACTCGCGGCTGGCGACGCCGACGACGCTGAGCAGCGCGGCGGCCGGCACGATGGGGCTGCACGTGGTGTCGCACCTGGCCGCCCGGCACCGGATCCGGGTGGAGCTGCACGCCACCGGCAGCGGCACCGTCGCCTACGTGGCGCTGCCGCACCGGGCCCTGGAGCGGATGCCGGCGCTGACACCGGCCGCCGCCTCCTCAGTCCCTGCCGCTGCCGTGTCCGCGCCCCCCGCCGCCGTTCCGTCGGCTCCCCCGCTTGCGGCACTTCCGCCGTTTCCGCCGGTCTCGCCGGTCTTCTCCGCGCCGGCCGTCGTCGCGTCCGTTTCGTCCGCTGTGTCCGCGCCGGTGTCCCCTGCGCCGGTGTCGGCGGCGCCGATCTCGGGCGTGCCCGTCTCCGCCTCGCCCCGCCCCGGGCCGCCGCCGGTCGTCGTGCCCTCGACGGTCGGTGCGCCGCTGGGGCGGCCGCGCGTACCGCAGCAACACCAGCCGGCTCCGTCCGGGGCGCCCGCACCATGGTTCCGCCCCTATCTCAGCAGCGGTGGCGACACCCCCAGGCCACCCGTCCCGTCCGTCCCGCCACAGCCTTCCCCGGGTGCCTGGCCGCCACGGCCGGGGGGCCCGTCCAGCCCCCTCGGCGGCCCGGGCTCCACCGAGGACGGCCTGCCCCGCCGCCGCCCAGGAGCGCAGCTCGCACCTGGAGTGACCGACCCGGAGCCGCAAACCACCCGCAGCAACGCGGTCGACCCGGACGCCGTCCGGTCCCGGCTGTCGGCGTTCGCGGAAGGTGTCTCGGCCGCTGCCCGCCGGACCAGCGCGGGCGGCTTCAACAGCGCGACCCACAGCGCAACCTTTGGACAGAAGGACCGATGATGGCGATGCCAGACGCTCAGAACCCGACCGGCGCGGGCCAGCTCGACTGGCTCATGGCCAGCTTCGCCCGGCAGGTCCCCGATGTCGCGCACGCGATCACCGTCTCCGGCGACGGACTGCGCCTGGCCTGCTCCGCCGACCTGCCCGTGGACCAGGCCGACCACCTCTCCGCCGTCATCAGCGGGCTGGCCAGCCTCACCTTCGGTGCCGCCCGCGTGATGCAGGCCGGCCAGGTCCGCCAGACCATCGTCGACATGGACGGCGGCGTCATGATCGTCATGGCGGTCGGCGACCGCGCGCTGCTCGGCGTGCTCGCCGCCCCCGGCTGCGACCTCGGCCAGGTCGGCTACGAGACGGCCATGCTCGTCCACCGGGTCGCCGACGCCCTCGACCCCCTCCCGCGGGATGCGATGCTCCGGTGAGGCGGCTCGCGGCTGTCCTGCTCGTGTGCGCCATTCTGGCCGGCTGCGGCTCGACGGCGCCGCCCCGCGCCGGCGCGGGCCTGTGGCACGGCGGACGGATCTACATCGCCACCGGCAACACGACCGGCGTGTACTACCAGTTCGGCGGCGGCTACGCCGACCTCGTCACCAAGCACGTGCCCGGCTACGAGGCACGCGCCGAGGCGACCGGCGCCTCCGGCGAGAACATCACGCGCGTCGCGACCGGTGACATGGACGTCGCGTTCAGCATCGCCGACACCGCCGCCGACGCCGTGACCGGCAAGGGCGCCTTCGAGGGCCGGCCGCAGAAGGTCGTGGCGCTGGGGCGGCTGTACCGCAGCTACGCCCAGGTCGTGGTCCGCAACAACCTGCGCGTCACGAAGTTCGCCGACCTGCGCGGCAAGCGGATCTCCACCGGCTCCGCCGGCTCCGGTGCCGACGTCTTCGCCGGCCGGCTGCTCTTCGCCGGCGGGATCAACCCCGACACCGACATCGTCCGGCAGCGCCTGTCCCTGCCGGAGACGACCAAGGGCATGCTGGCCGGCACCACCGACGCGCTGATCTTCACCGGCGGCCTGCCCACGCCCGGCATCGCCGACCTGCTGGCCAGCGCCCCCGGGCAGTTCTCCCTGCTGCCGCTCGACGAGCTGCTCAAGCCGCTCTCGTTCCGCTACGGCACGGTGTACGGGGCGGGCAAGCTCCCCAAGTCCACCTACGACACGCCGGCGGACGTCGACACGATCGTGATCGGCAACCTCCTGCTGGTGTCGCCCGACATGCCCGACCAGCTCGCGTACGACCTCACCAAGATCCTGTTCGACTATCAGGTCGAGTTGAGCCGCGTACATCCTGAGGGCGCCAATTACGACAAAGCGGGCGCCGTGACCACCGACCCTGTACCGCTACACCCCGGCGCCGCGCGGTTCTACGGCAGCGGCTGATTATCGACGTTATGGATCTCTCATTCGCCGGATGCGAGGAGGGTGATCATGCCCGTGGGCTGTCAAGATGACCCCGTGACCGCCACCGCTCAACACCTCGTCCGGCTGGACGACATCCGCGACGCCGCCGCGCGGATCTCCGGCCTCGTGGTTCGCACCCCGCTCCTGCCGTGCCCCTGGGCCGACGAACTGTGGCTGAAGCCCGAAAGCCTCCAGCCGATCGGCGCGTTCAAGCTCCGCGGCGCCACCAACGCCCTGCACCGCCTCGACCTCGACCACCGCCGCGCCGGCGTGGTCACCCACTCCTCCGGCAACCACGGCCAGGCCCTCGCCTACGCCGGCCGCTCCCTCGGCATCCCGGTCACCGTCGTCATGCCCGACGTCTCGACGCCCCTGAAGATCGAAGCGACCCGCGGCTACGGCGCCGAGGTCATCCTCGTCCGGCAGGCCGAGCGCGAGACCGTCGCCCGTGAGCTGGTCGCCGAGCGCGGCCTGACCCTGATCCCGCCCTACGACCACCCCGACATCATCGCCGGCCAGGGCACCGTCGGCCTGGAGATCTTCGAGGACCTCTCCAACGTCGACGTCGTCGTCGTCCCCGTCGGCGGCGGTGGCCTCTCCTCGGGCGTCGCGACCGCGATCAAGGCCCTCGCCCCGCACGTCGCCGTCATCGGCGTCGAGCCCGCCGTGGCCGCCGACGCCGCCGAAAGCCTCGCCGCCGGCGTCGTGCGCGTCTGGCCCGAGCAGCGCATGCTGAGCACCGTCGCCGACGGCCTGCGGACCCCGCTGTCCGAACTCACCCTCGCGCACCTCAGCGCCCACCTGGACGCGATCGTGACCGTCGCCGAGGACGAGATCCTCGACGCCGTGAAGGTCCTCGCCCGCCGCGGCCGCCTCATCGCCGAACCCAGCGGCGCCGCCGCCACCGCCGCCGTCCTGCACCACCGCGACGAGCTCCCCGCCGGCCGCACCGTGGCCGTCGTCAGCGGCGGCAACATCGACCCCGGCCTGGCCGCCCGCCTCTTCACCGACTGACCGGTTATCCACAGCCTGTGGGTAACCCCTGTGGGCATCATCTCCCCAGGTCCCCCGTGTCCTAGGTCTCACACCGCCTACACGCAGGTGGATCCGGGGTGTACTCCGCGTTTATTCCACACGGTTATCCACAGCCCCGCGCACAGTCATCCACAGGTTCGGCGGGAGTTATCCACAGCTGGGGACATCCGGTTGGGGACATCCATGCGTAATCCGCCCGGCGCCCCGTAGAGGGCGCCGGGCGGACGGTGTTCGATCAGGCGACGTCTGCGTGGCTCGCGGCGTGGCTCGCGGGGCGGCCCGCCGGGCTGTTGACGTGCTCGCGGACGACGTAGGTCGGGCGGCCCATGCCGTGGGCGTGCACCCGGCCCAGGTACTCGCCCAGGACGCCGATGCCGATCAGCTGGGCCGACGAGAAGACCGTGACCAGCGACGCGACGGTGGTGAAACCGGCGACGGTCGTGTCACCGACGACATAAAGCCAGACCAGCCGGATCGTGAGGATCAGGCCACAGATGCCGATCAGGAACCCCAGGTACGTCACGAGCCGCAGCGGCTTCGTCGAATACCCGAGGATCATGTTGACGGCGTGCTTCATGAGCGACTTGAAGGTGAAGCCCGAGCGGCCCTCGGTGCGCTGGTCCATGCGGACGGTCGCGGTGCCGACGCGGGTCGTGGTCCACGACAGGACGATGTCGACGGAGACGTGCGGGCCGCTGACCTGCTCGAAGCCCGCCCGCAGGAACGTGCGGAAGATGCGCAGCGCGCCGAGGACATCGGCGTTGGGAATGCCCATCGTGCGGCCCATGACCAGGGTCTTCGCGCCCCACGAGGTGAGGTTGCGGAAGGCGCTGTGCTCCTCCTGCTCGGAGATCGCGTAGACGACGTCGAGGTCGTCGGTGAGGGCGTCGACGAGCTTCGGCAGCTCCTCCGGCGGGTGCTGGAGGTCGTCGTCCATCGTGATGATGCGCTCGAACGACGCGGCGCGGATGCCGGCGATGAGGGCGTTGTGCTGGCCGTAGTTGCGGGCCATGCGGATCGCCTGGACGTGCTCGTACTTGCCGGCGAGTTCGCTGGCGACGTCCCACGTGTTGTCGGTGCTGTCGACGACGAGGATCACTTCGTGGTCGGGGGTGATGCCGGGAAGCACGCCGTTGAGCCGCTCGACCAGCGTGGGGAGGATACGCGCGGAGCGGTAGCACGGGACGACGACGGACAGAGACACGTTGTGGAGCTCCTCACAGAACCGTGTACGGAGGAGAGTACTCCGTTTTGAGGTCAGGCCTGGATCGTGATGATGCGCGTGAACTCGTGGAGCAGATTGAAGCCGTCCCAGGTCCCCGCGAACGTCAGCGCCTGGCCGAACGGCACGATCCGGTCGATGCCGCGGCCGGCGAGGGTGGTGACGAAGTCGTCGAGGTCGGACATGGTGAAGCCGTACTGGCTGAGCGTCTGGTCCTTGCGCTGGATCGCCGGGGCGAGCTCGCCGAGCGAACCGACCGTGACGTGGCAGATGGTGCCGGCGCCGAGCCAGTGCCGCTGCAGGTCGTCGAGGCCGGCGAGGGACACGTTGGCGACGGCGTTGCCGTTGAACGCGATCTTGGTGGCGGCGCCGGTGGCGGCGAGGCCGTAGGTGGCGACGTACTTCTCCACGGCCATCGCCGGATCCACGCCCCACCCGCGCTGCACGACGACCTCGCTGAGCAGCTCGTCGAACTCGGCGCGGGCCTCTTCGACGCCGCCTTCGCCAACCCAGAAGAGGTCGCGAGGGGAGGAGCAGGCGGCCTGGTCGAACCAGTAGAGGTCGTTGGCGAACCCGTCCACGGCCGCCCGGCGCTGCTCAGGGGTCGAGCTCTGCCAGCCGGCGACGGAGATCGCGGCGAACGAGGACCGGTCCGGGAACGCGAGGTCCCGGGCGAGCGGCTGGATCGGGTGCTTGCGGAGCTGGTTGACGGACTGGTCGCCGCCCCACAGCACGCGCAGGTCGCAGGCGCCGATGAGGGCGCCGGTGATCGCGTCGTCGCGGTCGTACGTGACCATCCGCTGGGTCTGCGCGATCGCCGGGTGGGCGTCGGCGAGCACGTCGTTGAGCGCTTCGAGGACGGTCTGCGCGGCGCCGGCGGCGCGGGCGGAGACCCGCACGATGTTGTGGTTGCCGGCGAGGGCGGACAGCGCCCACGAGTAGACGAAGATCGTGTCGACGTTCGCCGGCGGGAAGTGCAGCACCAGGCCGCGGGGGGCACGGCGCTGGCCGTTGGCCCCGTCGGCGAGGCGCTCGACGGCGCGGGCCAGCTCGCCCTTGCGCAGGAAGAAGCCGAGCGAGCCGAGCTCAGGGTGGCGGCGGGCGAGGTCGGGCTTGAGCAGCCGCCGCGAGAACGCGATCAGGAAGTCCCGGACCCGCTCGTCGCCGACGGTCAGCCGCCCGCCTTCGGGCTCGTCGGTGATCTCCGCCAGGAGCCGATCCACCGAAATATCGGAAATTTCGGGAAAGACGCTTTTCACGATGCACCCACAAACGTGTCGCTGCAGCCGCGGGCCTCGGCGCGCGGCAGCCGGCCCAGGATGGAGAAGCGCTTGCCGGGCCACGCGCCGTCGTCGATGCCGTTGATGACGCCCATGTCCTCGGTGAGCAGCACGTGGCCCGGGTACGACTCCGGCAGCGTGCTGATCACCTCGACGAGGCCGGGCTTGCCGGGCGGCAGCGGCTCCCACGTCTCCGGGTCGCGGATGACGACGTCGGCGAAGTCAGGGCAGTACAGCGAGTTGCCGTCCGGGCCTTCGAGGTAGACGACGCCGATCTGCTCGACCATGCCGTAGAAGTTGTGGATGTTGCGCAGCCCGGTGTCGGCCTGGAACGCGCGGCGGAACTCGGCGTTGTCGACCTGCTGGTCGACCAGCTTCTTCCAGCCGCCGGAGTGCACGAGGATCCCGTTGCTGAGGTCCAGGCCGTTGTCGCGCGCCAGTTCGTACAGGTAGAGCCAGACCATGAACGTGAAGCCGAAGACCAGGAAGGGCTTGTCGCCGTGCTTGGCGAGGAACCCGCGGACGGCCTCGAGGTCGGGCTTGCTGTCCTCGTCGAGCGCCCAGACGTGGTCCCGGCCGAACGTGATCATGCCGAGGACGCCGGCGCCGCGGGCGCTGAACGAGCGGCGGTTCTTGATGATCGCGGTCGTGTCGACGATGAGCATCGGCAGCCGCTTCGGGCCGAGGACCGCCTGCAGCGTCTGGCCGAGCATCCTGGTCTGCGCGGCCGCGGCGGCCTTGTCCAGGTAGATGCGGCTGACGTCGCCGGTGGTGCCGCTGGAGGTCAGGACCTTGAAGACCTCGTCGTCGGGGATGCTCTTGAGCTGGTGCGTCTTGAACAGCCGCACCGGCAGCCACGGCAGGTCGCTGATCCGCTCGTACGAGCGCCCGGGGCCGTGACCCGTCGCGGCGAGGATGTTGGCGTACGCCTCGCCCCGCGCCCGGTGCTGCTCGGTCAGCTCGGCCAGGCGGGGCAGCAGCTGCGCCTCGCGGTCCGGCTGCGACAGGGTGAACACGCTCATCGTGCGGACTCCAACGCTCGATAGTCGACCTTGCCGTTGCTGAGCAGCGGCAGGGCGGGGAGGCCGCGCATCTCGAAGCCCGACCAGTGCAGCTTCAGCCGGTCGGCGAGCTCGGTCACCCGCGGCGCCAGGGCCTCGGCCGTCGCCCCGTCGCCTTCGACGAAGATGATGACTTTGTCATCGCCCGCGACGGCCGCGACGGCGCCCGGGCCGGTGGCGGCCGCCAGCTGCTCGATGTCGTCGAGGTTGAGCCGGACGCCGAACACCTTGCCGAAGCGCTTGAGCCGCCCGTCGATGAACAGGTAGCCGTCCTCGTCGAGGTGCCCGAGGTCGCCGGTCTCCAGCAGCCCGCCCTGCTCGTCGCCGCGGGCCAGGTCGGTGGCGGTCTCCGCGTAGCCCATCATCACGTTCGGGCCGCGGTAGAGCACCTCGCCGACGACGCCGGGGGCGGTGGTCTCGGTGCCGTCCTCGAGCCGGATGGCGAGCGTGCCGCCGGGCACCGCGGGCCCGACCGAGCCGAGCTTCTCCGCGAGCCGTCCGGCGGGCAGCGTGGTCAGGCGCGGAGCGGCCTCGGTCTGCCCGTACATGACGAACAGCCGCCCGTCCACGGTCGCCATGCGGTCGTGGAAGTCCTGCACCAGCTCGGCCCGCAGCCGGCCGCCGGCCTGCGTCAGCGTGCGCAGGCTCGGGTAACGCTTCGGGTCGAACCGCAGGCGGCGCAGCATCTCGTACTGCGACGGCACCAGCGCGAGCGAGGTCACGCCGAACTTCGTGATCGCCGGCCAGAACGACCGCGCGACCAGCCCCTCGGACTCCACCACGACGGTCGCGCCGGCGGCGAGGTGCGTGTTGAGCACCGACATGCCGAAGCTGTAGTAGAACGGCAGGCTGCTCACCGCGACGTCGGCGCCGGTGATGCCGAGCGCCTCGATGATCGAGGTCGTGTTGGCCAGGATCGCCGTGCGCGACAGCCGGACCAGCTTGGGGCTGCCGGTGGAGCCCGACGTCGCCAGCAGCGTGGCCAGGTCGGGGTGCGGCACGGCGGCCGACGGTGTGTCGCGCTCCCACAGTTCGTCGTCGCGGCGGGTGTACCCCTTGTGCACGTCCTGCGGCACGGGGCCGCAGACGGCGGCGGGCTCGAAACGCTCGATGAAGTCGGCGAGGATCTCGGCGGGCAGGCCCGGGTCGAGCAGCGCCAGCGGGCGTCCCGACTCGAACGCGCCGATGTAGCGGACGATCGCCTCGACGGTGGTCGGCGTGCGCAGGAACACCACGCCGGGCGTGATCTCGGCGAACCCCGCGACCGCGGCGTGCACGGCTTCGCGGAGCGGCACGCCACTGAGCTCGGCGCCGGTCGCCGCGTCGATCAGTCTGGCGTCTGGGTGCAACAACGTCATGGCGTCACCTCCGCGGCGCATTGATGCCGTTGAGGTGGACACGGATGCTTCTCACCGTACAGGATCCAAAAAAATGGTCCGATTTGTCGTATAGGGAGCCGTCGCGGTGTGTCATACGACCAGGCCGCCATCGACTTCGATCACCTGGCCGGTGACGAACCGGGACGCGTCGGAGAGCAGGAACGCGATCACGTCGGCGACGTCCGAGGGTTCGCCGAGGCGGCGCAGCGCGGTCGCGGCGACCCGCTCGGCGCGGCCGGCGTCGTCGAGGGACTCGAGCATCTCGGTGGCGATGAACCCGGGGGCGACCGCGTTGACCCTGATGCCGGCCGGTCCGAGTTCCTTCGCCGCGGCGCGGGCGAACCCGGCGACGGCGGCCTTGGTCGCGCCGTAGACGACCTGACCGGCCGAGCCGGCGGTGCCCATGACGGAGGAGAGCAGGACGACCGAGGGTGCGGTGCCCCGGCGCAGCAGTTTGACCGCGCCGTTCACCGTGTACGTGGCGCCGACGGCGTTGACGGCGAACAGCCGCTCGATCGCGGCGTCGCCCATCATGCCGAGGAAGCCCGCCTCGTGGACGCCGGCGTTGACGACCAGGGCGTCGAGGCGGCGGTGGCGCTCGAAGACGAGCCGCAGGATGGCCTTGACGTCGGCGGCGTCGCTGACGTCGCCGTGCACGACGAGCGGCTCGATGCCGAAGTCGGCGGTGATCTCGTCGGCCGTGGTCTTGGCCGACCCTTCGCGCATGCCGTGCAGGACGAGTTGGTAGCCCTCAGTAGCGAGCTTGCGCGCGACGGCCCGGCCGATCCCGCGCGAGGAGCCCGTGACGAGAGCGACCCTGCCCTCAGCCGGAGAACTCAACGTCGTGCTTTCCGAGGATCTCGACGGCCTTGCCGAAGGAGCTGAGGTCGATCACCTCATCGGTGTCGATCATCACGTCGAAGGTGTCCTCGATCTCGCCGACCAGGGAGAGATGCGCCAGCGAGTCCCATTTCTCGATGCCTCGGTATTCAAGCTTGTCGACGTCGTAGTCCTCCGGCAGTGCCAGTGCGGTGCGGAAGGCGACACGAAGACGATCGAGGTTGCTCATCAGCTCAAGGTCCTGTTCGATCGGGTAAGCGGCTGTCGTCCGCGAGCGAGTGTACCGTTGGCCGGTCTTTCAATGCCCACACGCCCGCCCACGGGAGGTACCACGGTGCTGCGCGAAGCCGACGATTCGGACGTCGAGACCATTCGGCGCTGGCGCAATCACCCGAAGACGCGCGGCGCCAGCATCTACACAGCGTTCATCACACCGGAGGGTCACGCTCAGTGGTGGGCGAAGGTCCAGTCCGACCCGTCCCGCCGGGTGCTGATCTTCTCGTACAAGGGCAACGACTGCGGCGTGGTGACCTTCAACGACCACGACGAGGCGGCCGGGACCTCCGAGTGGGGCTTCTTCCTCGACGTCGACGGTCTGGAGGAGCGCGGTGAGCTGCTGCCGGCGTGGATGGAGCTGGAGAAGGCCGCCGTCGCGTACGCGTTCGACGAGATGAAGCTCACGTCCGTCGGCGGCCGCACCCTGGCGTGGAACAAGCAGGTGATCGCCCTGCACCGCCGCTTCGGCTTCAGAGAGGTGCCGGAGCGGGAGTACGCCACCGAGATCGACGGCGTGGACCAGCTGGTCGTCTGGACCGAGAAGTCGCTCTAGCACGCGGGCAGGCGGCCGGGGGCCATCCGCTCCTCGGGGTCCAGGGCGAGCTTCAGCCGGACGGACGCGTCGCAGAGCCGGGCCGGGCCGTAGGTCTCCACGAGCTCGCGCAGGTCGGCCGGGGCGCGCAGCAGCGTGCACCCGCCCCCGCCGCGGGCCATGAGCACCGTCCGGGCGGCGTTGAGCATGCCCGCGAGCCGGTCCGCCGGGGTCGTGGCAGGCAGTGCCACGTGCGCGATGCCGGCGCCGACCGAGCCGCGGACCGGCACCGGCATGCCGGCGGCGTCGCGCAGGGCGTAGACGACGGCGAAGAGTTCACTGGGCTGACCCCAGATCTTCAGCGCCACGTCGTCGGCGTCGAAGGGGTAACGGCCCCACCACTCCGGCGGTGCGGGCTCGACCGAGGCGCCGCCGCCGAGTAAGTGCGCGGCGGCCTCGGCCCGGGCGGCGCTGCCGGCGCGGCTGCCCTCGAACAGCGCGGCGAGCTCGGCGGGGCGCCCGGCGCCGCCGGGCAGGTCGGCCTCGATCGCCGCGGCGCCGAGCGACGAGGAGACCAGCGCCTCCGTGAGCTGGTGCACCTCGCGCGGGGTAGACACCGGCCGCACGACCCAGGCCCGCGCGGTCGGCGTCGGCTCGAGCCGGACCGTCGCCTCCGTGATGACGCCGAGGGTGCCGAACGAGCCGCAGATCTGCCTGGCCAGGTCGTGCCCGTCGAGGTGCCGCTCCAGGCTGCCCTCGTCGAGCGCGACCCGCACGCCGGCGACCAGGTCGCGCGGCGTGCCGAACCGGTGGCGCAGCGGGCCCGCCTCGTTGGTGGCGAGGACCCCGCCGAGGGTCGCGCCGGGCGACGCGACGTCGAGCGCGATCCGCTGCCCCGCCCGCAGCAGGTGCGCCCGCAGCGCCCGCATCGGGGTGCCGGCGGCGACGGTCGCGACGAGGTCGTCCGGGGCGTGGTCGAGCACGCCCGACATGCGGCCGAGGTCGATCAGGACGTCGACGTGCGCGGGCGGGAGTCCCCAGTCGAGCTTGGTGCCGGCGCCGGACGGCACGACCGACAGCCCGGCGGCGGCCGCGGCGCGCAGCACGCCGGAGACCTCCTCGGCGCTGCCGGGCGCGACCACCCAGCCGGCCGGCACGCCGTCCACCCTGTCGGCCGGGCCGGCCTCCCACACGTGCTCCGGCCCGCACGCCTCCGCCAGCACTTCGATCACGCTCACCGCAGCCCACGCTTCCCTGTTCACGACCCAGCGTCAGCTGGACCGTCCGACGAGACGACCACACGGGGAAGTGCTCGCCGGCGGGATTCGCGGAAGCCAGGACTCGCCGGTCAGGGCGTGATCCAGGCCTTCCCAACGACGCGTTCAAATATGCGCGAGGCCGCGGACGATGCACATGCTGCACCAAGCGACATCGAACATGTGTTCGAAGCGTAGTGGGTCCCTACTTCAGTCGCAACTGCTTCCGGAGGAAGGCCACCCGGTCGGTGACTGCGGCCTCGAAGCCGACGAGATCGTGACCGGTGTCGTAGTCCTTGCGCTCCTTGGGCCCGGCCACGCCGTTCAGCAACTCAGCGCGCTCGCCGTCCGGGACGACGGTGTCCTGCTTGCCGAACTGCAGCAGCATCGGCTTGCGGCCGGTCACCTGGGTGTACGGCGGCGCGTCGAAGCGCGACAATGCGTCCAGGTACGCGTGCCAGTCCTTCGGCACCGGATTGCGGACCATCCACCGGGAGATCCGGCTGGTCCCCGACGCCAGGACGCTCGCCGTGATGCGGGAGTCGATGCCGTACAGGACGGCGCCCATGGCCGCGCCCCAGCTGTGGCCGGCGAACCCGGCTCGCGACCCGTCGCAGTCCGAGCGGCGGATCAGCAGGTCGTACGCGCGGCGCAGTGCCACCACGGAGTCGGCCACCACCTTGCTGTCGGCGACCGGGTCGCCCGACGGCTTGAGCGGCAGCTCCGGCACGCACACCAGCGCCCCCAGCCGGGCGAGCGCCATCCCCTCCTTGAGCAGGGTGTCGCGGTCGCCGTCGCTGCCGTGCGCGTACACCACCGCGGGCAGGCGGCCGGTGAACTTCTCCGGACCCAGCACGTAGGCCGGGATCTCCTCGCGACCCCTCGTGTCGGAGAACGTGATGTCCTCCAGGATCACGCCGTCGCCCGTCCGCTTGTCGGTCAGCTGGGCGTTGAGCGTCGCCTTGGAGTCGTACGAGTAGAGCTTCTTCAGCTCTGCGATCGGCACGGCGGCGGGCACGTACGCCGAGGGGTCGAACGTGGGGGACGGCTGGACCGCGTCGGAGGAGCCCGGCGCCGCGCCGCCCTTCACGTCAGGTGTATCCGACTCCCCGGCGCACGCTTGGACCAGCATTGCTGCCAGTCCCGCCACCCCGATGTGCAACACCCCGCGACGCCGCACCGCACTCCTCCATGGGCTCGCCCGAACTTCGAGACCATGACGGTACCGGCGTCGCTTTCTCCTACATGACAGACTGCCGAGTTCACCCCCTGGTTGCGTGTTCCGCCCGGTGTCTCTCGGGTGTTTTTGAGGGGTCGAGGCGCCGGAAAGTGTCGGGGGGTACGGGTAACGTCTTGGGCGTGACTACAGGTGTGACGGGCGTTCAGCCGCCGACGGCGAAGCAGGTTCCGCACGAGCGGACGCACCACGGCGACACCGTGGTCGACGAGTTCTTCTGGCTGCAGGACAAGGAAGACCCAGACACGGTCGCCTATCTCGAGGCGGAGAACGCGTTCACCACCGCGGCGACCGCGCACCTGGAGAGCCTGCGCGAGACGGCGTTCAGCGAGATCAAGTCGCGCACCAAGGAGACCGACCTCTCGGTGCCGACCCGCAAGGGCGGCTTCTGGTATTACACGCGCACCGAAGAGGGCAAGCAGTATGGCATCCACTGCCGGGTCCCGGTGGAGGCCGGCCAGGCCGCCCCGCCCGACCTCGGCGACGGCGGCGCCCTGCCCGGCGAGCACGTCCTCCTCGACGGCAACGCCCTCGCGGGCGACTCGGAGTTCTTCGCCCTGGGCACGTTCGACATCAGCCCCGACAGCCGCCTCCTGGCCTACAGCACCGACTTCGCCGGCGACGAGCGCTTCACGCTGCGCGTCAAGGACCTCGACACGGGCGAGCTGCTGCCCGACACCGTCGAGGGCGCGTTCTACGGCTCGGCCTGGTCCGCCGACGGCTCCACGCTCTTCTACATCACCATCGACGAGGCGTGGCGGCCGAACAAGATCTGGCGGCACGCCATGGGCACCGACTCCTCCGCCGACGTGGTGGTCCACGAGGAGACCGACGAGCGCTTCTGGGTCGGCGTCGACCTGACCCGCTCCGAGCGCTTCATCCTCATCGACATCCACAGCAAGGTCACCAGCGAGGTCCTGGTCATCCCGGCCGACGCGCCGACCAGCCCGCCGCAGTCGATCGCGCCGCGCCGACAGGGCGTGGAGTATTCGGTGGAGCACCACGGTCACCGGTTCCTGATCCTGCACAACGACGGCGCCGAGGACTTCGCCCTGGCGTACACGTCCGCCGACGCGCCCGGCGCCTGGACGACGCTCATCGAGCACGAGCCCGGCACCCGGCTGCTCGGCGTCGACGCGTTCTCCGGCCACCTGGTCGTCTCGCTGCGCCGCGACGGGCTCACCGGCATCCGGGTCGTGCCGCTGCAGGGCGCCGCGTCCTACGACATCGCCTTCCCCGAGCCGATCTACTCCGCGGGCCCCGAGGCCAACCTCGAATACGACACCACCTCGTTCCGCCTGCACTACGTCTCGCTGGTCACGCCCGACTCGGTCTTCGACTGCAACCTCGACAGCGGCGAGCTGACCCTGCGCAAGCAGAAGCCGGTCCTGGGCGAGTTCGACCCGTCCCGCTACGAGCAGCACCGCGAGTGGGCCCTCGCCGAGGACGGCACCCGCGTCCCGATCTCCATCGTGGCCCGCGCCGGCACTCCCCGCGACGGCTCGGCCCCCGCCGTCCTGTATGGCTACGGCTCCTACGAGGCGTCGATGGACCCGTGGTTCTCCATCCCGCGCCTGTCCCTGCTCGACCGTGGCGTCGTCTTCGCCGTCGCCCACATCCGCGGCGGCGGCGAGATGGGCCGCCGCTGGTATGACGAGGGCAAGCTGCTCGCGAAGCGGAACACCTTCACCGACTTCGTCGCCTGCGCCGAGCACCTGGTCAAGGCCGGCTGGACGTCGTCGGACAAGCTCGTCGCCCGCGGCGGCTCCGCCGGCGGCCTGCTCATGGGCGCCGTGGCCAACATCGCCCCGGAGGCGTTCGCGGGCATCGTCGCCCAGGTCCCGTTCGTCGACGCCCTCAACACCATCCTCGACCCGTCGCTCCCGCTGACCGTCACCGAGTGGGAGGAGTGGGGCAACCCGCTCGCCGATCCCGAGGTGTACGCGTACATGAAGTCCTACACCCCCTACGAGAACCTGTCGGCCCGCCCGTATCCGGCGATCCTGGCCGTGACCAGCCTCAACGACACCCGCGTCCTCTACCACGAGCCGGCCAAGTGGGTGGCCCGCCTGCGCAGCCTCTCGCCCGACTCCGACGTCCTGCTCAAGACCGAGATGGGCGCCGGCCACGGCGGCCCGAGCGGCCGCTACGACGCCTGGCGCGAGGAGGCGTTCATCACCGCCTGGGTCCTGGACCGCGTAGGCCTGGCCTGACGCCCGCCCAACGCTTTCGCCGCCAGCCCGCCCCGCACCTGGGGCGGGCACGGCCGACCGTCGTTGGCGCAGGGCAGGTCGCCACACCCGCCCAGCGGCGGGCTTGGGTCACGCCTTTCGCAGGCAGGTGTGCAGGCGGGCCAGGCTGCGCCCGACCGCAGGCCAGGTGGTCAGGCGGGCTGGCCTACGCCCGATCGCTGGGCAAACGGGCCGGCCTGCGCCTGACTCATCCGGCCAAGCGGATGGGCACGTCCTGCTGCGCCGGAAGGGCGGGCCGCGCCTGGCTTCTCCGGCAGATCCGACTTTTCGGGCAAGACAGGCGAGAGCATGCGCCGGGCGAGCGGCGCCTGACCGTCCGGTAGGACAGGCGGGCAAACCCAGTCTGTCAGTGGTCCGGGTCGCGAACCTTGATCTGGACCGTCCGGCTTGGCAAGCGTCACGCCGGTCACGTCCGTTGCAGCGGAGGCCCGGTCCGCCGTGATCCGGCCGGCCGCTGTGCCGCTGCGTCGCGTTCGGAATCCGCCTGCTGCATCAGGTGCACCGCCGGTGCCAGGTGATTCGGGTGTGCTGGCCGATGCCGCCGGATCGAGAGTGGCGCGACGCCTCCGGACGACCGCAGCATTGCCGACTGCCGAACTCGGCCGCCAGCCTGCCGAACGCGTGGAACCTCACCCGCCGGCAACACCTTCGCCCGACGCCGCAAGATCGAAGGACGGATCCGGCCGTCCCCGCGACCCGTTCCATCCTTCGATCACCACACCGCCGGGCGCCGCGGTGTCGCGTCGGTGCTTGGTGTTCGTCTGCTTGATCGAGTGACGGATCTGGCTGTGATCGCGACCGGATCCGTCTTTTGATCACCACACCGCCGGGCGCTGTGCGGCCCCGACTGCCGTGGGCTCAATCGTGGCGCTGGCTTGAGATCGGGCGCGGTGCTCCCGAGTGTGTGAGCCTTGCGCCGCAAGATCGAAGGATGGATCTGGCCGTCCCCGCGACCCGTTCCATCCTTCGATCACCGCGCCGTCGGGCGCGGTGATCTCGAGCGGGTTCGGCCTTCGAGCACCGGGTTGGGGAGGGGTCAGCGGCGGAAGGCCCAGAGCTTGCTGAGCTGGTAGTTGATCAGGGGGGCGACGACGATCAGGATCGCCTGGGAGATGAGGACGGGGATGTGGAAGACCTCGACGAGGAGGGGGAGTCCGAGCATGGTGAACGCGAGGGCCCACAGGCAGACCACGTAGAACTTCAGGAAGCCCGAGATGATCGGGCCCTTCGACTGGAAGACGAAGTGGCGCTGCAGCGGGTAGGTGCAGACGGCGCAGATGAAGTTGGCGATGATCGTGGGCACCAGGTAGTGCCAGTGGTCGCGGGTCAGCAGGTAGACGGCCGCGAAGCTGACGTAGTAGGTGACCGCGGAGACGCCGCCGACGCCGAGGTAACGGATGCGGCGGTCGTTGTAGAGCACGATCGCGGTGCGGACGAGCCAGGAGCGGTGAGCAGAGGCGGGCTCGGCTGAGGGGGCGCCGGGGCGTGACCCGAGGTCGAGGGCCTCGGGGAGGCGGGCGTCGCGGGCGTCGGGGACCGCCGGTGGCGTGTTGCCCCGCGCCGCCAGGTTGAGAGCGTCGGGCAGGGCGGGGCCGCCGTCCATGGTTTCGGTCATCCGCGCGGGTTGTAGGACTCGACCGCGGTGACGACCAGGTCGATGTCGGCCTCGGACATGCCGCCGTACAGCGGCAGGCGCAGCAGCCGGTCGGCGACGTCCTCGGTGACGGGGCAGCCGCCTGGGCCGGTGCGGCCGAACTTCACGCCGGCCGGGGCGAAGTGCAGCGGCTGGTAGTGGAAGGTGCCCAGGACGCCGTGGCCCAGGAGGTGCTTGAGCATCCCCTGGCGGCTCTCGAGGTCGGGCAGGAGCAGGTAGTACAGGTGGGCCGGCTGCGAACGGTCGCCGGGGACCGTCGGCTGGGTGACGCCGTGCTCGGCGGCCCAGGTGGCCAGGCGCTGGTGGTAGCTGTCCCAGATGTGGGAGCGCCGGCGCTGGATGTCGGTGAACTGCTCCAGCTGCGCGGTGAGGAACGCGGCGAGCAGGTCCGACGGCAGGTAGGACGAGCCGATGTCGATCCAGCGGTACTTGTCGACCATGCCGCGGAAGAACTGGCCGCGGTTGGTGCCCTTCTCGCGGATGATCTCGGCGCGCTCGAAGTAGGTGTCGTCGTTGAAGATGAGGGCGCCGCCCTCGCCGCACTGCACGTTCTTCGTCTCGTGGAAGCTCTGGGTCGCCATCGCGCCGATCGAGCCGAGCTTGCGGCCACGGTACGTGCCGCCGATGCCGTGCGCGTTGTCCTCGATGACCACGAGGCCGTGCCGCTGGGCGATCGCCTCGATCTCGTCCATCTCGACGGCGACGCCGGCGTAGTGCACGACGACGATCGCCTTGGTGCGCGGGGTGACGGCGGCCTCGACCAGGCGCTCGTCGAGGTTGAGCGTGTCGGGGCGGCAGTCGACGAAGACCGGCACGGCGCCGCGGAGCGCGTAGGCGTTGGCGGTCGAGCAGAACGTGAACGACGGCACGATGACCTCGTCGCCCGGCTCCAGGTCCAGCAGCAGCGCGGTCATGTCCAGCGCGTGCGTGCAGGAGGTGGTCAGCAATGAGTGCTTGGCGCCGAGGATCTCGGTGAGCAGAGCGCTCGCACGCTTCGTGTAGGGCCCGTCACCGGTGAGCGGCCCATTCGTCATTGCCTGCTGGATGTACCCGGTCTCGGCACCCGTCAGATAGGCCTTGTTGAATGGGACGGCGAGCTGGTTCGTGGGGGTCACTGCTGGAGCCTACCTAATGGTGTGTGGTCATGCCGACGGCAGTTCATACACCACGACGACCCCCGACCGGTAACGTTCGGTAGCGAAGGTCGACAGCTGTGGTGAAACGTTGTTCTGGCTTTCGTCAACGAACAGCCAGCGTACCCCGTAGCGGTCGCGCAGGATGCCCACCGTTTGGGGTGACGGCCTGCTGAACGCTGCGTCATTGTCCGCGAGGATCTCGGGGCGCCAGTAGGGGATGGATCCGACCCACATGCCGAGCCGCTCGGCCTCGACGTGGGCGGTCGTGGTGAAGCCCCAGCCCTCGACGAGCATGCGCCGCTCGCTGTACGCCGTCATCGAGAAGTGCAGATCCGAGCACTCCTTGTTCCACAGCTGGCAGTGCGCGTTGGTGGCGACGAGGTCGTCGGGGTCGGAGTGGTCGCGCAGCCAGCGGCCGGCCTCCAGGACGCCCTTGGAGACGATGACCTCACCCTTGGCGTTGACGACGTTCTTCCAGCCGGCGTGGTTCGAGTCCCAGAGGACCTGGTAGTAGTTCTGGAACGTCGTGTTGATCGCGAAACCCGCGAGCAGGGCGACGACCAGGGCGACCGTCATGCCCCGCAGCGCCGGCAGCCGGCGCCGGGCGAGCAGCAGCGCGACCGCGACGACGACCGCGGCGGCCGCGAGCGCCGCGTAGGGCAGGACGACGGCGCGGGTCAGCGCCGCCTCGGAGCCGGTGCTGTGGACGGTGGGCACGTCGGTGCGGCCGGCGCGGATGACGACCTGGGTGATCGCCATGCCGAGCACGACGAAGCCGATCAGCGCTCCCGCGCGGCGGACGGTCATCCGCCCGGCGGGCAGCAGCGCGTGGAGGCCGACGATCGCGGCGACGGCGAGGTACGGCCGGCCGCCCTCGACGAAGAACCGCTGGCTGTCGCCGGACTGGCCGGTCAGGAGCGTGGCGGCGGCGCCGGCGACGCCGACCCCGATCATGGCCACGACCGCCGGCTCGGGCAGGCGGCGGCGCACCAGGCCGGCGAGGCCGCCCCAGATGCACACCCAGCAGAAGATGAGCAGGACGCCGAGGACGAGCTTGTCCCGGTAGCCGGTGGTGCCCGCGAGGGCGCCGGCGACGAGCGCGGTGAACGGCTTGAGCTCGGTGCCCTGGCTGGTGCCGCCGAAGAGCACGAGCTGCGCGAAGACCAGCCCGCCGAACGTGATGCCGAGGCCGATCAGGGCGCCGCGGTGCAGGGTGCGGTGGAAGACCAGCTCGACGGCGACGACCAGCAGCAGCCCGCAGAACAGCAGCGGCAGGTAGATCGCCTTGGCGCCCATCACCCCGCACAGCAGGAGGGTGAAGAGGATCCAGCCGCGCGGGTCGCGCCACTGCCGGGCCGGGGCCCGGAGCCGGTCGACGAGCACGATCATCAGCGGCACCATGAGCAGCGCGCCGAAGGTCTGGGTCGGGCCGGTCCACACGGTGAGCCGCAGCGACGAGCCGTCCTCCAACGAGCTGAACGCGAGGTTCACGAAGAAGTCCCAGGCCACCCAGTTGTACGGGGTGGGCGACAGCGCGAACAGGGTCAGCACGCTCGCCGCGACGCCGCTCCACCAGCCGCCGGTCACCTTGCGGGCCAGGACGGCGACGAGCACGGCGAACGCCATCAGCATCGGCAGCACCGACAGCCGCAGCAGCAGGACCTGCGGCTCGATCCCCGTCACCCAGCTGGACGCGGCCATCTCGGGGTAGACGAACCAGTGGTAGTAGAGCGGCTCGTCGGTGATCCACGGGATCACCATCGGCATGTGGTGCTTCGCCTCGCCGAGGAGCGCGAGGTGGAAGGTGGAGTCGGTGTCGGGGGTCGAGTTGTACGGGTAGCGCAGCCCGTACTGCCGGTAGAACTTGAAGCTCCACAGCAGCGTCATGCCGGCGATCAGCGTGAGCGCCCAGCGCCACAGCAGCGGCGGCACCGGGGCGTCGGCGGCGGTCCGCCAGTACCGGCGCAGCGACGGCACCAGCAGGAACACCGCCACCGTGCCGATCGGCCAGGCGAGCACCAGCAGCGGCAGCCCGAGCAGCCGGGCGCCGATGTAGACGAAGACCTCGCCGACGTAGCCGAGCGCGAGGCCGGCCGCGACGTCGGCGACGAAGAACCCGCCGCCGCGGTGGAGGAGGCGCCACCACAGCGTGCCCGGCAGCGCGATGCCGGCCGCCAGGTACAGCGTGAACACGGCCGTGGTGGCGGGCGGGACCTCGAAGAACCACAGGGTCGCGACCGTGACCAGCCACAGCAGCCCGGCGGGCAGCCAGCCGGACGTCAGGACGCTGGGCCACCGGCCGCGGTCCGGGCCGGGGGAGCTGCTCGGCGAGGGCGCGGCGGGTGCGGTGGCTTCGGTCGGCGTCTGCACGGTCTTGAGCCCCCCGAGACAATGGCGTTTGGCGCTGAGCAGGTTACCTGACGGTTCCGGTCAGGTGCGGCCTGCCGGAACGCCCATCATGCACCCCGTAATCCCACCCACCACCCTGTGCGACCGCGGTGAAGCCGACCGTGGCCGGCAGCAGGATCGGCGTCTTGAAGGCGACGTCCACGGTGTACGAGTCGGGCAGGCGCCCTTCCAGCGCGGCGAGGCAGCGGGCCTTCGTCCACATGCCGTGCGCGATCGTGCGGGGGAAGCCGAACACCTTCGCCAGCAGGCGTGAGGTGTGGATCGGGTTGCGGTCGCCGGACACGGCCGCGTAGTCGGTGCCTACCCGTCGTGGCACCCGCCACACGGCGTTCGGCGCCGGCGGCTCGGCGGCCGGACGGGCGGAAGCCGCCGAGGCTCCCGAGCCGGTCCGGCGGAGGTAGGTGGACGTGTCCGAGAAGACCGGATTCCCGTCGATCGTCGCCGTCGTGACGACGTCCAGCTGGGTGCCGCGGTCGTGCGGTCGCAGCGCGCCGGCTCGTACAGACACCGAAAACGCGGCGGAGGAGGGCAGCGGACGCAAGAGCTCGATCCGGTTCGCCACGTGGACCAGTCCGAGCACCGGAAACGGGAAGTCCGGCGCGGTCATCAGCGCCATGGCCAGGGGAAACGCGACGGCGTGCAGGTAGGTGGCGGGCAGCTCGTCGCGGAGCCGGAAGCCGCAGACCCGGTTGTACTCCGCCAGGTGCGCCCGGTCGACGGTGACGGCCTCGACCGTGAGCTCGCGCTCCGGCAGCACGGGATCGGCGGCGACCGCACGCCGTAGCGCCGCGGCGCGGTACAGGGGGCCCAGGCGGGGCATCCGGTCGAGCGGAGCCGGCATCTCAGGCGCCCAGCAGGCTCTGCCCGCACACCCGGACGACGTTGCCGTTGACCCCGCCGGACGCCGGGTGCGCCAGCCACGCGACGGTCTCGGCCACGTCGACGGGCAGGCCGCCCTGCGACATGCTGTTCATGCGGCGGCCCGCCTCGCGGATGAACATGGGCATCGCGGCGGTCATCTTCGTCTCGATGAAGCCGGGCGCGACCGCGTTGAGGGTCAGGCCGGCCGCGGCGAGCGCCGGCGCGTGCGCCTGCACGAGGCCGATGACGCCGGCCTTGGACGTGGCGTAGTTGGTCTGACCCCGGTTTCCGGCGATGCCGGAGACGGAGGAGACGGCGACGATCCGGCCGTTGCCGCCGAGCAGCTTCTCCGCGAGGAGCACCTCGTTGATCCGCTCCTGGCTGCCGAGGTTGACGTCGAGGACGGACTGCCACTGGGCGGCGTCCATCCGGCCGAGCGTCTTGTCGCGGGTGATGCCGGCGTTGTGCACGAAGATGTCGGCGTGCACGTGCCGGGTCGCGATGAAGTCCGCGAGCCGCCGCGGCGCGTCGGCGGCGGTGAGGTCGAGCTGCAGCGCGGTGCCCTTGAGCTCGTTGGCGACCTGGGTGAGGTCCTCGCCGGCCGCGCGCACGTCGAGGCAGACCACGTGCGCGCCGTCGCGGGTGAGCACGCGGGCGATCGCCGCGCCGATGCCCCGGGCGGCGCCGGTGACGATCGCGGTCTTGCCGACGAGCGGCTGGTCCCAGTCCTCGGGGACGTCGATCGCGGCCGGCCCGACCCGGATGACCTGCCCCGACACGTACGCCGAACGCCCCGACAGCAGGAACCGCAGCGTCGACTCGATCGCCTCCTCGGCGCCCGGCGCGACGTAGACCAGCTGCGCGGTGCCGCCCCGGCCGACCTCCTTGCCGACGGACCGCACGAAGCCCTCGAGAGCCCGCTGGGCGGTGGCCTCACGGGCGTCGGCGCACAGCTCCGGCTGGCTGCCCAGCACGACGACCCGGCCGGACGAGCGCAGCGTGCGGATCAGCGGGTGGAAGAAGTCGTACAGGGTGCGCAGGCCGTCCGTGTCGACGATGGCGGTGGCGTCGAACACGAGCGCCGCGGTGGGCCCTTCCGACGGCGCCCCCAGCTTCTCCAGCAGCTTGCGGACCGGCTCGACGAGGCGCCCGCCGCCGCTGACCACGACCTGCCCGTCGACGGGCGACGATCCCGGATCGTGCCGCCGCAGCTTCGGCGGGTCGGGCAGGCCGAGCCGCCTGACGAAGAACTTCCCGGCGCCCGAGTGGGCGAAGCTGGCGTAACGATCGGACATTGCAGTGCCTCCCCAGTCACAACAATCGCGCTAACCTACTCATGAGTAGGCTAACGCCGGCCTGCCCGTCGCACTGGAGGAGAATCCGATGGCCCCGAATCGAGTGGCGATCGTCGGCGGTAATCGCATCCCCTTCGCGCGCTCGGGCAGTGCCTACGCCACTGCATCAAACCAGGACATGCTGACTGCCGCTATAGACGGACTCGTGGCGCGGTTCGGCCTGGCAGGAGTGCGACTCGGCGAGGTCGCGGCGGGTGCGGTGCTCAAGCACAGCCGCGATTTCAACCTGACGCGTGAATCCGTGCTCGGGTCCCGCCTCGACCCGCGGACTCCCGCGTACGACGTCCAGCAGGCGTGCGGAACCGGACTCGAGGCCGTCACCCTCGTCGCCAACAAGATCGCCCTCGGGCAGATCGACGCCGGCATCGCCGGTGGCGTCGACACCACCTCCGACGCGCCCCTCGGCGTCAACGAGGACATGCGGCGGGTCTTCATGGAGTTCAACCGGGCCCGGTCGCTCGGCGCGCGGCTCCGCGCGGTCAGCAAGCTGCGCCCGACCCAGCTCAAGCCCGACATCCCGCGCAACTCCGAGCCCCGCACCGGGCTGTCGATGGGCGACTCCGCCGCGCTGACCGCGCGGGAGTTCGGGATCACCCGGGCCGCCCAGGACGAGCTGGCGCTCGCGTCGCACCTGCAGCTCGCCGCCGCCTACGGGCGCGGCTTCTTCGACGACCTGGTCACGCCGTACCTCGGCCTCCAACGCGACCAGAACCTGCGCCCCGACACCTCCCTGGAGCGCCTCGGCACGCTGAAGCCCGTCTTCGGCCGCGGGAAGTCGGCGACCATGACCGCCGGCAACTCGTCACCGCTGACGGACGGCGCGGCGGTCGTGCTCCTGGCGTCCGAGCAGTGGGCCGCCTCGCGCAACCTCCCGGTCCTCGCCTGGTTCGACACGGCGGAGACCGCGGCGGTCGACTTCGTGCACGGCGGCGACGGCCTGCTGATGGCGCCGGCGTACGCGGTGCCGCGCATGCTCGCCCGCACGGGCCTCAAGCTGCAGGACTTCGACTTCTACGAGATCCACGAGGCGTTCGCGTCGCAGGTGCTCGCCACCCTGAAGGCGTGGGAGGACCCGGCGTTCTGCAAGGAGCGCCTCGGCCTCGACGAGCCGCTCGGCGCCGTCGACCGCTCCCGGCTCAACGTCAACGGCTCCTCCCTCGCCGCCGGGCACCCGTTCGCCGCGACCGGCGGCCGGATCGTGGCGACCCTGGCCAAGCTCCTCGCGGAGCGCGGCTCCGGGCGCGGCCTCATCTCCATCTGCGCCGCCGGCGGGCAAGGGGTGACCGCGATCCTGTCCAGGTGAGCGGCGGCCCTGATTCACCCATATCGTTGACGCATGACGATCCAGCCGACGATGCTCCGGCCGCCGACGCCCCGACCCGGCTGGCAGGTCGCCGTCGGCCTGATCCTCACCTTGCCCGCGTTCGTCCTGCTCCTGACGTCCTACGTCGAGCCGCTGTACTGGACCGTCACGTCCAGCTTCCGCAAGCTCAACGGGCTGCGGCTGACCGAGGGCGGCGACAGCGTCGGCTGGGACAACTACGACACCGCGTATTCGCGTGGGCTCGCCGACGCGCACTGGTTCACCCTGAGCCTCGCCGTCGTGCCGATCCTGCTGGTCCTGCTGCTGGCGCCGGCCATCGCCTGGGCCGCGCACGCCGGCGGCACGTGGGCGCGGTGGGTCACCCGGGTCGCGCTCGCCCTGCCCCTCGTGGCCTTCGCCCCCGTGGCGATCGCCGTCGCGCTGCGCGAGTCGTCCACCCGGGCGTCGTACTGGCTGGGCACGTTCGGCCTGGTCGTCGCGCTCGCCGCGACCGCCTACCTGGCCGCGCTGCGCCGCCGCACCCTCGACTCCACCCGCAGCCCGATCCCCGCCGCGCTGGTCGTCGGCGGCCTGGCCGTGCTCACCGTCGTCGCGGTCGCGCTGCAGGACTTCACGTACTCCTTCATCGGCGGCTTCGGCACCAGGGCCGACCTCAGCCCGGCCCGCCTCATGTACGAGACCTCCTTCCGCACGATGACCTTCGGCGTCGGCGCGGCCGCGTCCGTGACGCTCCTCGTGCCGCTGATCCTGCTCGGCCTCGCCGCCACCCTGCTGGTGATCCTGCCCGGCACCCGCCTCGAGGTGGACCCCGCCGCCCCTCGCGTGCAGAAGACCCCGCCGGTCGTGCCGTGGATCGTCGGCGGCGTCCTGCTGCTCGCCACGCTCGGCACGGTCATCTCCGGCCTGGGCCCCTGGCTGTCGCACATCACCGAGACCGGCCGCCCCGGCGCCCCCTCCACCTGGGTCAACACCTGGCTGCCGCCGGTCGTCTCCACCCTCGTCGGGGTCACCGTCGCCGCCCTGGCCGCGTTCGGCATCAGCGGCCTGCGCCCCTTCGGCCGGCACAGCGAGTGGCTGCTGCTGCCCTTCGGCCTGTTCCTCTTCGTCGGCTCCGCCCCGCTCGCGCTGCGCAACTTCGCCGCCGGCGTCACCGCCGACCGCCTCGACTCCTTCATCGGCCTCATCCCGCCGTCCCGCGTGGCGATCCCGGCCCTGTTCATCCTGGCGCTGCTCTTCCGCGGCCAGGCCCAGCGCCGCGAGGTCCTGCTGCAGGAGGGCCACCGCGCCCCCTGGACCGGCGTCCTGCTGCCCGCGCTGCCGATGCTGGCGCTGGCGTACGTGGCGACGTGGCTGGTCCAGGCCCAGGACCTGATCTGGCCCCTGGTCACCGCCGCTGGCGACCACCCGACCGCGCAGAACGCCCTCGTGCAGTCCCTGTTCATGCGCGGCGGCGCGAACGCCCCCCTGCCCTACGCCCAGCTGCTCCCGCTGTGGCTGCTCGTCCTGCTCTTCCTGGCCGCGGTCGCCGCGCAGCTGCTGTACCTGGACCGCGTCGCCCTGCGCGTCGGCCTCCCCGAACGCGACCACCCGCCCCGCACGTGACCAGCGAACTTGCACACCATGCAAGCTAATATGCAGGGTGTGCAAGCTTCGTCGATGCTGTTGCCGCTGCTGCGCTCGCCGTTTCAGGGCGAGCTGCTGGCGTGGCTCTTCCTGCACCCGGACGGCGAGTTCTCGCTCATCGAGCTGGCGCGGCGCCTCGGTGTCTCGCACGCGACCGCGAGCCGCGAGGCGGACCGCCTCGTCTCCTCGGGTCTTGTGCTCGAACGCCGGATGGGCAACCTCCGGCTCATCCGTTCCAACCAGTCGACCGTGGTGACTCGTCCGTTGACGGAGCTGCTTGCGGTAACATTCGGCCCTATGGCCATAGTGGGAGAACTGCTCGCGCCGATCAGGGGCGTCGACCGCGCCTACATCTACGGCTCGTGGGCCGCCCGGTATCAGGGCGAGCCCGGCCCCGTCCCCGGTGATCTGGACGTCATCGTCGTCGGGGCCGCCGATCCCGACGACGTGTTCGAGGCCGCCGGCACCGCACAGCGCCGCCTCGGCCGCGAGGTCAACGTGCGGATCGTGACACCGGCGGCCTGGGCCGCGCCGGGTGACGACCCGTTTCTGCAGTCGGTCCAGACCAGGCCACTCTTCGAGCTCGACCTGGCGGTGTGACGTGAGATGGGAGCAGGGACGCTCGACGCTCGACGACATGCTGACGAAGGGTCTGCTGGAGCGGGTTCCGCCCAGTCGCGAACATGCCGACGCCATGATCGACCAAGCACGCCGCCACCTGGCCGCCGCAGGCGTCATCGCGACCGTCGACCCGATCGGTGCGTATCAACTGGCTTACGACGCCGCGCGAAAGGCGCTGACGGCGGTGCTCGAAAACCAGGGACTCCGACCGACCCGTGCTGGTGGGCACATCGCAGTGCTCGACGCGGTTCGAGCACAGGTTGATCCACCGCTGGGTGGGGTGCTGCGGCCGTTCGACCGGATGCGACGGCGGCGCAACGACGCCGAATACCCCGCGGCTGATCGTCCGGCGCTGACCGCGGACGAGGTGGTCGTCGACCGGGTCAAGGTCGACGCGATCATCGAACTGGCCGGGAAGGTGCTGGACCAGATGAGTCCGTACTGAGGCCGCGGGAGAGAATAGGGCACGTGATTCCTAATGTGCTTGCTGGTCGGTATGCGTCGCCGGAGCTCGTGGCGATCTGGTCGCCTGAGGAGAAGGTGCGGTTGGAGCGGCGGCTGTGGCTGGCCGTGCTCACCGCGCAGCGGGACCTCGGGGTGGCGGTGCCGGACGGGGTGGTCGAGGACTACCGGCGGGTGCTCGACGACGTCGACCTGCACAGCATCGCGGAGCGGGAGCGGGTCACCCGGCACGACGTGAAGGCGCGGATCGAGGAGTTCTCCGCGCTCGCTGGGCACGAGCACATCCACAAGGGCATGACCTCGCGCGACCTGACCGAGAACGTCGAGCAGCTGCAGATCCGCAGGTCGCTGGAGCTGGTCCGGGACCGGATGGTGGCGGCGCTCGCCCGGCTCGCGGCGCGGGCCCGGCAGTACGACGACCTGGTCATGGTCGGCCGGTCGCACAACGTGGCGGCGCAGGCGACCACCCTCGGCAAGCGGTTCGCCAGCGCCGCCGAGGAGCTGCTCATCGCGTACCGGCGAATCGACGACCTCCTGCGGCGCTATCCGCTGCGGGGGATCAAGGGCCCGGTCGGCACGGCGGCGGACCAGCTGGACCTGCTCGGCGGCGACGCCGGGAAGGCCGCGGAGCTGGAGCGGCGGGTGGCGGAGCACCTCGGGTTCGGCACCGTGCTGACCAGCGTCGGCCAGGTGTACCCGCGCTCGCTGGACTTCGACGTGGTGTCGGCGCTCGCGCAGGCGGTCGCGGGGCCGTCGAGCCTGGCGACCACGATCCGGCTCATGGCCGGCTACGAGCTGGCCACCGAGGGCTTCAAGCCGGGCCAGGTCGGGTCGTCGGCGATGCCGCACAAGATGAACACGCGCTCGTGCGAGCGGGTCAACGGGCTCGCCGTGATCACCCGGGGTTACCTGTCGATGGTCGGCGAGCTGGCCGGCGACCAGTGGAACGAGGGCGACGTGTCGTGCTCGGTGGTCCGCCGGGTGGCGCTGCCGGACGCGTTCTTCGCCGTCGACGGGCTGTTCGCCACGTTCCTGACCGTTCTGGACGAGTTCGGGGCGTATCCGGCGGTCGTCGCCCGGGAGCTGGACCGCTACCTGCCGTTCCTGGCGACCACGCGGGTCCTGGTGGCGGCCGTCTCACGCGGCGTGGGCCGTGAGGATGCTCACGAAGCGATCAAGGAGCACGCCGTCGCGGTGGCGCTCGCCATGCGCGAAAAGGGCATCCAGGACAACGACCTCCTGCGGCGGCTGGCCGGCGACGAGCGGCTACGGTTGACCCAGGACGAGATCGACGCCCTGGTGGCCGACCCGCAGCAGTTCGTCGGGGCGGCATCCGCCCAGGTCAGTGCCGTGATCGAGCAGATCGAGGCGGTCGTCGCGGAGCACCCGCAGGCAGGAAGCTACGTGCCACCGCCCATCCTGTGAGCAGAAGATCTTGACAGCGGAGCGGGCCGCTAAGATGCGTGGCGGGCGATATTTCGGGCCTCGCCGCACGGTCATCGAGCCGGTGATCTGCGGCGGAGCCCCGCCCGGTAGGCTCGTGTCGCTCGCCCTCGAGCGCCCGACTCAACTGTCAGGAGTGCCCCGTGGCCCGCGTCGTGGTGGACGTCATGCTCAAACCGGAGATCTTGGACCCCCAGGGTCAGGCGGTCGCGAACGCGCTGCCACGTCTCGGCGTCGCCGACGTGGCATCCGTCCGCATCGGCAAGCGGATCGAGATCGAGTTCGACGGCGCCGCCGACCTCGACCGGGCCCGCGAGATCGCCGACAAGCTCCTCGCCAACCCGGTGATCGAAGACTTCACCCTGCGGGTCGAGGAGACGCCGGCCGAGGGCGAGCAGCAGTGACCGCCAGGATCGGTGTCGTCACGTTCCCCGGCTCGCTCGACGACCGCGACGCCGCCCGTGCCGTTCACCTGACCGGCGCCGTGCCGATCTCGCTCTGGCACGCGGACTCCGAGTTGTACGGCGTCGACGCCGTCATCCTGCCGGGTGGCTTCTCCTACGGCGACTACCTGCGCGCCGGCGCGATCGCCCGGTTCTCCGCCGTGATGGAGTCGATTATCAAGGCGGCCAGCGACGGCCTGCCCGTGCTCGGCATCTGCAACGGCTTCCAGGTGCTGTGCGAGGCCCACCTGCTGCCGGGTGCGCTGACCCGCAATCAGCACCTGCACTTCCGCAACCGGGACCAGTCGCTGCGCGTGGAGAGCACCGCGACCGCGTGGACGGGCGGGTTCCAGCACGGCCAGGAGATCGTCATCCCGGTCAAGAACGGCGAAGGCTGCTACATGGCCGACGAGCACACGCTCGACGAGCTCGAAGGCGAGGGTCGGGTCGTCGCGCGGTACATCCGCGGCAACCCCAACGGCTCGCTGCACGACATCGCCGCCATCACCAACGCTGCCGGCAACGTCGTCGGGATCATGCCCCACCCGGAGCACGCGGTCGAGGTGCTGACCGGCCCGTCGATCGACGGGCTGGGCATCTTCACGTCCGTGCTCGCACACCTGGGAGCTCGTGTATGACCGCCACAACGGGTTTCGACACCGTCTCGCACGCCACGGAGACCTCCGACGAGGAGCAGCCCTACGAGGAGCTCGGCCTCCGCGAGGACGAGTACGAGCGGATCAAGCAGATCCTCGGCCGCCGCCCCACGTCGTCCGAGCTCGCCATGTACTCGATCATGTGGAGCGAGCACTGCTCGTACAAGAGCAGCAAGGTCCACCTGCGGCAGTTCAGCGAGAAGGCGCCGAAGTCGGACCTGATGCTGGCCGGCATCGGGGAGAACGCCGGAGTCATCCGGATCTCCGACGAGATCGCGGTCACGTTCAAGGTCGAGTCGCACAACCACCCGAGCTTCGTCGAGCCCTACCAGGGTGCGGCGACCGGCGTCGGCGGCATCGTCCGCGACATCCTCGCCATGGGCGCCCGCCCGGTCGCCGTGATGGACCCGCTGCGCTTCGGCGCCGCCGACCACGAGGACACCAAGCGCGTCCTGCCCGGGGTCGTCGCGGGCGTCGGCGGCTACGGCAACTGCCTCGGCCTGCCCAACATCGGCGGCGAGGTCGTCTTCGACCCCTGCTACCAGGGCAACCCGCTGGTCAACGCGCTCTGCGTCGGCGTGCTGCCGGTCAACCGGCTGCAGAACAAAGAGGCGCACGGCCCCGGCAACGTGGTGGTCCTGCTCGGCGCCAAGACCGGCCGCGACGGCATCGGCGGCGTGTCGGTGCTGGCCAGCGCCACCTTCGACAGCGACGGCCCGGCCCGGCGCCCGTCCGTGCAGGTGGGCGACCCGTTCATCGAGAAGCTGCTCATCGAGAGCTGCCTCGAGTTGTACGAGCGGGAGCTCATCGTCGGCGTGCAGGACCTCGGCGGCGCGGGCCTCACGTGCGCGCTGACCGAGACCAGCGCGTCCGCCGGCACCGGCATGGACATCAACCTCAACCTGGTGCCCCTGCGCGAGGCCTCGATGGACCCGCAGGAGGTCCTCGCCAGCGAGTCGCAGGAGCGCATGCTCCTCATCGTCGAGCCGTCGAAGCTCGACGAGGTGCTCCGCGTCGCCGAGCGCTGGGGCGTCATCGCCACCGCGATCGGCCGCGTCACCGAGGGCGGCCGGCTGGTCATCAGCTGGCACGGCGAGATCGTCGTCGACGTCCCGCCCGGCTCCCTCGTCGACGACGGCCCGGTCTACGCCCGGCCGATGCGCGAGCCCGCCGACCTGATCCTGCTGCAGGCCGACCGGGCCGAGACGCTGCCCCGGCCGCGCACCGGCGTGGAGCTGCGCGAGACGCTGCTGCGCCTGGCCGCCAGCCCCAACCTGTGCGACAAGAGCTGGGTCACCGAGCAGTACGACCGCTACGTGCAGGGCAACACGATCCTCGCCCAGCCGGAGAACTCGGGCATCATCCGCATCGACGAGCAGACCGGCCTCGGCATCGCGCTGTCGACCGACGGCAACGCCCGCTTCGCCCGGCTCGACCCGTACAACGGCGCGAAGCTCGCCCTCGCCGAGTCGTACCGCAACGTGGCCGCCGCCGGCGCGACGCCGCTCGCCGTGACCAACTGCCTCAACTTCGGCTCGCCGGAGGACCCGCAGGTCATGTGGCAGTTCGCCGAAGCGGTCCGGGGCCTCGCCGACGGCTGCGCCGAGCTCGGCATCCCCGTCACCGGCGGCAACGTCAGCTTCTACAACTCCACCGGCTCGCAGGCCATCCACCCGACCCCGGTCGTCGGCGTCCTCGGCGTGCTCTCCAACGTCGGCAACCGCGTCCCGATGGGCTTCGGCGGCGACAGCGACGTGATCATGCTGCTCGGCGAGACGCAGGAGGAGCTGTCCGGCTCCGAGTGGGCCTGGGTGACGCACAACCACCTCGGCGGCCAGCCGCCCAGGGTCAACCTGGTCCGCGAGCGCATCCTCGCCTCCGTCCTCACCGAGGCGGGCGAGCGGGGCCACCTCTCCTCGGCGCACGACCTCTCCGACGGTGGTCTGGCCCAGGCCCTCGTCGAGACGACGCTGCGCTACGACCACGGCGCCAACATCACGCTGCCGGAGGGGCTGAACCCGTTCGTCGCGCTCTTCTCCGAGTCGACGGCCCGGGCACTGGTCTCGGTGCCGCGCGGCCACGAGCAGGCGTTCACGGCGCTCTGCGCCCAGCACGGCCTGCCGGTGACCACCATCGGCACGGTCGACGGCCGCAGCCGGGCGCTGGACGTGCGGGGGCAGTTCACGATCTCCCTGGACGAGATGCGCTCCGCGTGGAAGGGCACGCTGCCGTCGCTCTTCGGCGAGGTGTCGACGGAGGCTCCCGCGTACGAGCCGCCGGCTTCCGCTTCCGCCTCTTCGGACAATTCGGGTTCTTCGGATTCTTCGGGCGGTTCGACGACGGGGATCTTCGATCCGGTCGCCGCGCCCGAGGTGCCTGAGGTGCCGTCCGCGGTGTCCGGCGCTCCCGTCGCCGCCTCCCCGGACGCCGCGCCGGACGAGCCCGACGCCTGACGATGACCGAGGGCGTCTTCAGCCAGCCCGGCTCGGGCGCCCGGTTCGACTGGGGCCCGGCCGGCGCCGCTGAGCTGGCGCGCGTCTGCTCGGTCCTGGTCGTCGTCGACGTCCTGTCGTTCTCCACCGCGGTCGACATCGCCGTCGGCCGCGGTATCCGGGTCCACCCGTTCCCCTGGAGCGACCAGGCCCGCGCCTACGCCGACCGCATCGGCGCCGCCGTCGCCGTCGGCCGTAAGCAGGTCTCCGCGGCCTCCCCGTGGTCCCTGTCGCCGGCCGCCCTGCAGGCCGCCCCCTTCGTGGCCGAGCTGGTCCTGCCGTCCCCCAACGGCGCCTCCATCTGCTCCGCGGCCGCCTCCACCGGCGTCCCCGTCATCGCCGCCTGCCTGCGCAACGCGCCCGCCGTGGCCCGCTGGCTGCACTCCCAGGGCCACGGCACCCCGTCCACCCCCATCGGCGTCGTCGCCGCCGGCGAACTCTGGCCCGACGGCACCCTCCGCCCCTGCGTCGAGGACCTCCTGGGCGCCGCCGCCGTCCTGGACGGCCTGTCCCTGCACGGCGTACCCCTCTCAGTGGAGGCCGCGGTCACCCTCGCCGCCCTCGCCGCGGTCCGCGACGTCCCAGCCGCGGTCCGCCGCTGCGTCAGCGGCCAGGAACTCATCTCCCGCGGCTTCACCGACGACGTAACCCTCGCCATCCAGTCCGGCACCTCCGACACCGTCCCGCTCCTCACCGGCCAGTCTTTTACCCCCGCGCAGTAATGCTGTAATTCCCCCCACCGCTCCGCGGCGGGGCCCGGCGGGGATTCTCACCCGCACCCCAATGCTCGCTGCGCTCGCACTGCCAGCGCTTGCGCGCGGCAGCCTCTCCCGCATGCGCGCCGCATCCCGGTGGTCGCTGTGGTGCGGTGTGCGCTGGAGGTCGATCACTGACGTGGCGGAATGAGGCGGCGCCTCGCTATTAGCCGATCACGACGTCCAGCACCTCGGGCGCATAAAATCGGCGGTTCAAAGCGCCCACGGAGTCCAGCGGCGCCAGGATCCCTAGTTGAACCAGTTGATTGACGAGTGAGTTGGCGCGTCCATAGGAGATGCTGAGATAGCTTTCCACTGCCCGAACCGTAAATGTGGTGTTCGCAATTGCGTAGTCCGCAAGTGTGTGGGCCGTGTCTGCGCGAAGGGTTGACCTTCGGATTCGCTCCTTGAACGACTTCTGTACTTCAACCAAGGCAAGCATACGTTCGTGGGTTGTGTCGGCTGATGAGCCGAGACCGGTTGCAAAGAACCGGATGTATGAGTCCCAGTCCCCGCGCGTGCTGACTGCCAGGAGCTGGTCGTAGTACTCTGAGCGGCGAGCTTCGAACCAGGGTGAAACCGTCAACGTCGGTTCCAGCAGGACCTGCTGGCCCAGCAGGTGAACCACGATGATGAACCGTCCGATTCGGCCGTTGCCGTCGTGAAACGGATGTAGCGTTTCAAATTGATAGTGCGCGAGTGCTGCGGCGACGACCGGATCTATCTCGTGCGCGATCTCTGTGTCGACCATCCAGTCCAGCAGATCCTGCAGGCTGGCTCGGAGGTCCAGGCCGGGCGGAGAAGGAACAAAGCGCGCGGAATGGATGCGGGGTGCCGTCGGGTGTGCGCCTTCTCGCTGGCCGACGACCACCTGGTGATCGCGAAGCGCTCCCGAGTTGCCACCCTCGCTCCGGGTTCCGCGCATCAAAATGCCTTGCAATTGCTCCAACATGGACACGGTCAGCTGCTGCCCGGATTCAATCAGGCCGAAAGCCGTGTCACCCATCCGGACGTAATTCAATACCTCCCGCAGGTCGAGATTGGGTGGTCGCTCCTCGTCTGCGGTGAGCACCTCGATCAGCGGTGCGTACGTGCCCTCCAAGGCAGATGTGCTTTGCGCTTCTGCTTGAAGTGCGGGACGACGGAAGATGCGTGGATTCGGCAGCCGGCGAGCCGTGCTGTCCAGTGCGGCCAAGGCGGCACGTGCGTCTGCCACAGCTCTGTAGGTGCGAGCGGAGAGGTCCGGAGAGGTCCGAGGAAGGGGGTCGGGCACGAACGCCGCATGTTCCCACGGCCCATGGCTGGGGTCCGTGCCAGTGATCCGGACAAGCCGTCCTGGCGCCTGGGGTTCGAAGGCTCCGAGATCCACGCATAGCAGTGTAGTGCAAGATGTGTGACATCTTGGCGATGTGTGACATGTGCACGATGTCTGTAAACCGCAACATCGCGGGAGTGCATTGCACACAAGTGGTGGTTCACTGACATCTGCCAGGACCCTGGGTCCGGCAACACGAGTGTCTGCAGACGGCGGACAGCACCGGGATGCGGCGCGCATGCGTGTGAGGCTGCCGCGCGCAAGCGCTGGCAGTGCGAGCGCAGCGAGCATTGGGGGGAACTACAGCGCGGAGGGCGTGGGATTCGAACCCACGGAGACGCGGAACGCCTCACCGGTTTTCAAGACCAGAGACCGAACCATCGCTGACCTGCCGCAACGCAGCCCAGATGAGACCTTTCGACACGACTCGGGTACAACCGGCTAGTCCAGGCCGAGCACCAACAGCAGCGCCTCATCAATTGCCTGGAGTTCGGCGGTCATCACCTGACTCAACGAGGCGCCCAGGCGACCCGCGTCGTCATACGGGCTCAACTGCCACCAGTGGTGCAGCTGCCAGCAACTTCGCAGCCGAGCGCTCGGCTTGGTTCCGATCAAGAGTCGTCGGCCATAGATCGCTCGTTATCCTCAAGGTCGACCAAATCGGGCATTCCTATCAACTCGGTAGTGCGAACCGTGACGCGGACGAGACTGGGGATCTTCGAACAGATGTTCTATTATGTATCTACTGGCGCTCCGCATACGACTTGACGGAACGCTCGACGAGTCATCGCCGAGCGGACGACTGCGCACCAGCGTGCACGGCCGTAGGGTGGACGCGGAGGTATGGAGGTACTAGTGGACGACAGGGTTGACGTAGCGTGGCACGCGGCGCTTGTTCAAGCACTGGAAGCGGCCCGGTACACCGTTGAGGACCTTCGGTTGAAGGCGATCGCCGAGTTCGGGGAAGAGCCAGCGTGGATAGCGAACGCGATCGCTGGCGAGCAGCAGCCAGCGATGCACGAATACTTGATGATGTCGTCGCTCGTCTCGCTGCCTGTCACTGTGCTGTCCGGCTTGGTTGATGCAGATCGCAGCTCCGGGGTGGCACTCCGTGCCGGCACGCTTGCAAGCCCAACGCAGGTATCGGCTGATGCGCAAAAGCGCGGTGTTGAGTTGATTGAAGCGCGGAGGCTTATCGGTTCTTGGTACGCGTCAGATAGCGCGTACCGAACCTCCGCTTTGGAGAAACTTCGACAAGTCATATCTCATGATAAGTTTGCCCCGATCGCTGGCAGGAACACCGCCCAGCAGGTACGCGCAATGTTGGGCAAACTTGGAATTATTGATGCCGCCGGCCCAATTGGCGACCTGGTTTCTGTTGTCGAATCCCTCGGAGTGCCGGTCGAGCTGAGTACCGACATGCCGGACGGGCTGCACGGTGTCACCGTTCACGACGAGGCTCTGGGCTCGTGGGACGCAGCTATCGTCCTTCGCGTAGCCGACTATTGGACTCGCCAGCGGTACACACTGGCACACGAACTGTGCCATGTTTTGTATCGAGATTCAGGGCTCGTCTCGATTAACAATGAGGAGACAGCAACTAGCGGGACCGACGTGGAGCGTCGAGCCGAGAGTTTCGCGCGACACTTCTTGATGCCAACCGGTTCCGCAAGCAGAGTGTGGCGCTATCACTCGACGCGAAGCGATCACAGGAAGTCGCTTTGTGAACTAATGATGCATTTCGGTGTAAGTCGAGACGCAGCGCTAATTTTTCTTAGTGCCGAAGGGCTAATCTCCCAGACGTCCGTTGAGGGATTGCGACGCGACCTGGTCAAGGACCAGATGAGAGAAACCGGCCTCGGTTCGGCATGGGAGCAATTGATCGCTGGGCAGCACGACCCGAGTGCATCAGTCTGGCTACTTGAGTCGGCCTTGAAGCTATACAGGCAGCGACTCGTTCCGGCATCATTGGTTGCGAGTGTTTTGGGGCAATCGGAATCGTCGATTCTAGGCGACCTAGAACGGCAAGGCTGGAGTCCTGGCGAAAATCCTAACTTCTAGGTGCAGAATAGACATGCTTCGGCTCCTGCAGTCAAGCCACACGTAAAGAAGTCGTCTTCATCTTCCGGCTTCGCCTCAAAAGGAATGCCTGATGCCTCACAGGCCGCGATAAACGCCAGCTTTGCTTGGTCTAGTGACAACTCTCCCTTTGATTGACAGACAAACTCCTTTAGCACATCGCCGAAATGCAAGGACTTGATTGACGGATCCTCGGCTGCCGCTGCAAGACTTGCCCCACCGTCATTTGTAAGAAGCACTGGGTTGGAATACAGGCCAGCAATGGCTATTAAGGTCGCCTCGCCTGCATGCTTCTGCATCTCGCTGCTCGTCACGCCTGAAGGCTGTCTTGCCTTCGCGAGTTCTCTCAGCTTAGTGTGGATTAGCTGCATCTTGCTGAAGAATTCGCGGGTCTGCGGGGTGTTCTGAACCTGCACACGGCCGGACTTCACCAAGTAGTCTCTAGCCCGTTTTGCGGCAGACGCCAGCGTCGGAATATTGGGATTCGCGTTCAGAGCTCGGTGGTTGATCTCGTCGCGAATCGCCTGGGTTGTGAAGGCGCGGCCGGCGTAACGACCGTCAAATCGAGCTACACCATTGATATTGTGAGCCGCTCCCGTGGCGATCAAAATGCTGGTGTCAACCAGTACCTGTACTGTATCGCTTCCACGCGGACATAAGTTCCCGTTGAACGCATGAGGTTGATCTTCCTTAATCTCCTCTCGCGCCGGAATGCTGCTGACTCGCCTATGTGCAAAGATCAACGGAGTTGCCGGGGGCCTGGACAGTTCTGCCACTAGAAGAGACCTCCTCCCATAGGCGCACCTCTAGCCGCCGGAGTCGTAATATAATTTTCGGAATCGGGGCACCACAGGGCGACGGGGCAGGTTCGACAATGCTCGGTTGGCCGCGAGGGCCAGCTTGTGTCTTCGTGCCAGCCTTCGACCGTATGCTTCACTCGCGTCTCTGCAACCACCATCAGACTCATATCGTCTGTGCTGTACCGGAATACGCCGGACGCAGAGGGTGTCAAAACTTCGAGCTCAACAACGCCGGAGCTCGCCCCGTAGCTTGCAACCCAACCATGCTCGGCCAGGTTCAACAGCCAATACACCACTCCATCGAACATCTCCCTTGCTTCGTTGCCCCCCGCAGGTAATGCGGAATCCGTTGTCTTCGTCTCCCGAATGACTAATACATCAGAGTCGAGATAAACGATGTCAGGCGCAGACGCAATGATGGTGTCGGCTGTTTGATCCCATCCATAGACTGCGGACTCAGTATGCAGCACCTCGATCGCCGCAAGGAGGGGGCATCTAGAAAGATGACTGCGGAGAAACGGAAGAATGCTCTCGTACTCCTCATTGGTTAGGTTGCCAGCTATATCGGAGGACAATCGATCAGCAACGTCAGGAACGTCTTGATGGGTGCATGCAACGCCTCGCTTGTGAGCCTCACGAAGCCACCCATGAACCAGCCGCCCACGGTTTAATGAGGGATTACTATACGAATTCACATCAACTGGGAGGCGGAGCTTTCTTTCCAGGTACCATCGAGCGGGACAGCGTTCGTAAATGGCAAGGTCGGTAGCCGACACGGAGCGCGTGTAGGGCCCAGTCTCGTACTGATGCAGCGCGCCGTCCATCGGAATGAGGGAATTACATACGGCGGTCACTCGGCAACTGGCACAATCTCGGCCTGGCTGGGGAGCGCCTCCCGCAACAATCTGAAGCGCCCGAGGTCGAACCTTCTCTCCATAAAAGTCTGCAAGCATTCTAGGGTCCGCGTCCTGGAACTTGACAGCCTCGCCCGTTCCGCCGCGACCCCGGTAGAGAAGGACCTCAATGACATTGACTGATCGGACGTAGCCTGCTGCCATGGATGCGCCGAGGTGGCCAGCCATGATGTCCCAGTTGCTTACTTGGGGATCAATTTTTCGTTCTCTTATTCTGTGGATCTCTACCTTGCCTGTCGCGGTTCGATAGATCGGTGCCCACGCCGCTATTGCTCCTTTCGGAGTCACGCGTGCCGAATGATCGTAGCCAAGATAGACAAGCGGTTCGCCAGCCAAACTTTGCCGCGCATCTAAGAAGTCCAGATAGTTTTCAAGCGCCTTCCCTAGGTATGAAAGCAATCCAGGATGACAGTCTCGATAGGCATCTTCGGCCTTCACGAAAGCGGGATCGTGCGAGTCGCCTTGAGTGCGCCTTGCGTGATATCGGGATAGGGCAATCAAGAATCGCTTTAAAGGAAAATCCTCGGGGTCGTAGGTTTTACGCCACCCATGAGTTCCGAGAATACTGGTTCCGGATCGAGATTTCACGAAACCGTGTTGCGGACAGAGTTGATCGTTATCGACGTCCGAAGCCGAAATCTTAAATAGATTTTCCGGCGAGAGGGAGAAACCCTCTGGCTGCCATGCGGGCATTGCCACGACCTCCCACCTATCGGCCAACACCTTCTCATAGGCAGCCCATCAGTGGTAGTCGCCCCTAAGGCTGAATTCGTCTGGCCGGTGACTATGCACGGAAGGAGGAAGCGGTGAGCTCGATCGGCCGTCATGGTTGCCCGATTGGAGGAGCATCTCCCGGCGGGTGCGGCGCCGACGCGGTATGTGCCACGTTGCAGTCGGCGCCGCACTCGGGTTGATGGTCGTGTCGCTTCGGGCCTTATGTACGCGGTGAGCGTTCGCGGATGCGTGCTCTCTTCCAGGTACGGGTTCAGCCTGTCGTAGTCGAGGCAGGGCGATTGCATAGTCGAGCGACGAGGTTCTGAGCAGGGGCTCATGCGGTGAGGTACCGCTGCTCGGGGGCGAAGAAGCGGGCGAGGCCGCATCGGTGATCATGGAGTTCTCGACGCCCCGTGACCACCGCAAGGACCTCACCCGCAGATGGCATCATCCCTCATCCCCGCACTGACTGTCACCGCACCAGGCGGGGACTTCGCGCCTGACCCAGTCACCGATCGTGAGCACGGCGGGCTGCTGCACGCTCTCGCCGCAGTCCCGGACCCTCGTGACTCACGCGGGATCCGGTATCCGCTCGTCAGTCTGCTCACCGTTGCGGTCTGCGCCGTCCTTGCCGGTGCGTCGTCCTTCGCCGCGATCAGCGACTGGCTGCACGACCTCGACGAACATGCCCGGGCCCGGCTCGGGTTCGATCGCCGGCTCCCAGCGGGCACAACGGTGTGGCGGCTGCTGACCCGCCTCGACGCCGGCCTGCTCGCCCAGGCCCTCGCCGGCTGGCTGCGCATCCGCACCCGGCCGACACCGCACCGGCCACGCCGGTACCGCACCGTCATTGCCGTGGACGGCAAGACCCTGCGAGGCGCCCGCCGCCCCGACGGCGGCCAGGTCCACCTCCTCACCGCACTGGACACCAGCACCGGCATCGTCCTGGCCCAGGTGACCATCGAGGCGAAGTCGAACGAGATCCCCGCGTTCGCGCCGCTGCTCGACGCGGTCCAAGCCGTCCACGGCGACCCGGGCGGGGTCGTGTTCGTCGCCGACGCCCTGCACACCCAGACCCGGCACGGCACCGAGGTCGCCACCCGCGGCGCGCACCTGCTCGTCCAGGTAAAGGCCAACCAGCCAACCCTGCACGCCCAGCTCAAACGACTGCCCTGGGCACAGGTCCCGGCCGGGGACCGCACCCGCGACCACGGCCACGGCCGCCGCGAGACCCGCACCGTCAAAGCGATCACCCTGCACACCCCCGGCGGGATCGCGTTCCCACACGCCGAACAGGCCGTCCGGATCACCCGCACCCGCATCACCGCCGGACGGACCAGCCGCGAAACCGCCTACCTGACCGTGTCCCTACCCGCCGCCGACGCCCAACCCGCCGAACTACAGGACTGGATCCGCCGCCACTGGCACATCGAGAACCGCCTCCACCACGTCCGAGACGTCACGTTCCGTGAAGACCAACATCAAGCCCGGACCGGCACCGGACCCGCCGTCATCGCCACCCTGCGCAACACCGCAATCGTCTACCACCGCGTCCACGGCGCCACCAACATCGCCCGCGCCAACCGACGAGCCGACCGCCGCTCACACGACCTCATCGATGCTGTGACCAGCCACTACCCGACAACGCAATGACCCTGGGTCACGCGAGCGACTCTCATGCACAGCTCATGCACGACGGGTGAGCCAGGGCGGGCACGGCCGAGATCTAGTGAGGCATCCGGCGGCAGGTGCGAGGGCGCCTGCCGCCAGCGTTTGAACTGCTCAGCAGGCATATCGGCAGATCGCTTGCGGAGGGCGTGGGATTCGAACCCACGGAGACGCGGAACGCCTCACCGGTTTTCAAGACCGGCGCCATCGGCCACTAGGCGAGCCCTCCAGCGGAACGTCGAACAGTCTGCCAGATCGCCCCGGGGCGGTGGTGGTCACCCGTGTGAGGGAGGCCGGATGTCCTGGGGGCGGTGGCGGACTGGGCGACCGCGACCAGATGACATCGTGACACTCCGTCCCAAATGTCGCATCTCATTAGTGGGAGCTGCGCAGACTCAGGGGAAGTGACAGACACACCACGGGCGGGGGCCGGTAGGGATGCATCTCTTCTTCAACGATCCACGGGCAGCGTACGTCACCAGGCACCGGCGGATCGTCAGGCATCCGTTGGTGGCGCTGGTCGCGGGTGGGGTCGGGGTGGCGGCGCTCGGGGTGGTGATCGGCGCGGCGGGGTGGGAGTCGCCGCAGCGGGGCGCGCCGGCGCCGCAGCCGCAGCGGGCCGAGCAGGGGATGGCGATGCCCGAGCCGGTGGTGGACGTCAACATGTACGGGGTGCCCGCCGCGCCCCAGCCGGTCCTGGAGCTCGGCACGCCGCCGGTTCGGGCGGTGCCGGGGGCCGTGCAGCCGCAGCGGCCGGTGCAGACGGCGAAGAAGCCGGTGAAGCGCGTCGAGAGGGCCGGGGCCCCCGCTGTACAGACGCCGCAGACGACGGCAGAGCCCACGACGGAGCCGACGACCCAGCCGACCACCGGGCCGACGGGCGGACCGACCGCGCAGCCGACGACGGACCCGACGGGGGGACCCACGGCAGGACCCACGACAGGGCCGACGCGGACGACGCCGGCGGAGCCGGGGCCGATGTGGACGGCGTGGATGCGCGATCATCGCGTGGCGCAAAATGGGTGGCATGCGCGCGATCACGATCGAGCAGGCTGGTGGTCCTGAGGTACTGCGCTGGAGCGAGGTGCCCGATCCGGTGCCGGCCGACGGTGAGGTGCTGATCGAGGTGCGTGCGGCGGGGGTCAACCGCGCCGACCTGCTGCAGCGGCAGGGGCTCTATCCGCCGCCGGAGGGGGCGCCGCCGTATCCGGGCATGGAGGTGTCGGGGCGGGTCGTCGAGAGCCGGTCGCCGCAGTGGCAGGCCGGGCAGGAGGTCTGCGCCCTCATCGAGGGTGGCGGCTACGCGGAGCTGGCGGTGGCGTCGGCAGGGCAGGTGCTGCCGGTGCCGCGGAACGTGAGCCTCGAGGACGCCGCGGCGCTGCCCGAGGTGGCGGCGACGGTCTTCTCCAACGTGGTCGAGGTCGCGGGGCTCCAGCCGGGCGAGACGCTGCTGGTGCACGGCGGCGGCAGCGGGATCGGCACGTTCGCGGTGCAGCTGGGCGCGGCGCTCGGGGCGCACGTGGTGACGACGGCCCGGGCGCCCAAGCACGAGGCGTTGAAGAAGCTCGGCGCGGAGCGGGTGATCGACTACACGGCGGAGGACTTCAGCGAGACGGTGAAGGCCGACGTCATCCTCGACATCATCGGCGGCGCCTACCTCAAGGGCAACGTGAAGGCGCTCAAGGAGGGCGGCCGGCTGGTGGTGATCGGCATGCAGGGTGGCCGCAAGGCGGAGCTCGACCTCGGTGCGCTGCTGGCGAAGCGGGGCAGCGTGTCCGCGACGGCCCTGCGGTCCAGGTCGAAGGCGCAGAAGGCGGCGATCATCCGAGGTGTACGGGAGGAGGTCTGGCCCCTGATGGACGAGGGCATCGTCGGGCCGGTCGTGCACAGCAGGATCCCGCTGCCGGACGCCGCGGAGGCGCACCGGCTGATGGCGTCCAGCGAGCACTTCGGCAAGATCATTCTGACTCGGCCGTAGAAGGGTCGGCCGTAGGAGGGTCGGTCAGGATCACCGGGCCCGGGCCGCGGGAGGCGAGGCGGTCGGCCGTGTTGGCGAGGGTGCAGCTGCGCAGGGAGAGGCAGCCGCACCCGATGCAGCCGGTCAGGGTGTCGCGGAGCCGCTCCAGGAGCGCGATCTGCTCGTCGAGGTGGCCGCGCCAGTTGCGGGACAGCCGGGCCCAGTCGGCGCGGGTCGGGGTGCGGTTGGCCGGCAGCGACGCCAGCGCCTCCTTGATCGTCTCCAGGGGGATGCCGACCTGCGCGGAGATCCTGATGAACGAGACCCGGCGCAGCTCGGTGCGCTCGTAACGGCGCTGGTTGCCGCCGGTGCGGGTGGAGTGGATCAGGCCGAGCTTCTCGTAGAACCGCAGCGCGGACGGCGCGACCCCGCTGCGCGCCGAGAGCTCGCCGATCGTGAGCAGCTCAGCCATACGGCTCAGCGCTTGTGCGACGGCTTGCGGACGCGCTCACGGGAGAGGATCCACAGCGCCTCGACGCCGTCCTTCCAGGTGATCTTCTTGCCCTCTTCGCGGGTGCGGGCGCGGTAGCTGATCGGCACCTCGTAGGGACGGTGCCGGTTGCGCAGCAGCTTGCCGGTCACCTCGGCCTCCATGCCGAAGCCGGCGGACTTGATCTGCAGCGACCGGTACAGCTCGACGGGCATGAGCTTGAAGCAGGTCTCGAGGTCGCCGAGGTAGCAGTTGTACAGCATGTTGGCGGCCGTGGTGACGGCCTTGTTGCCCATGACGTACCAGAACGAGAAGGAGCTGTGGCTGCCGAAGGTGCGGTTGCCGTAGACCACGGTCGCGCGGCCGTCGAGGACCGGCTCGAGCAGCTTCGGGATGTCCTGTGGGTCGTATTCGAGGTCAGCGTCGAGGATGACCATGTAGTCGCCCGTGGCGTGCTCGACCGCGGTGCGGATGGCCGCGCCCTTGCCCTTGTTCCTCGGGTGGATGACGACGCGGATGCGCTCGTCGTGCAGCCCGTTGAGGATCTCGGCGGTGCGGTCCCGGCTGCCGTCGTCGACGATGACAAGCTCGGTCTCCGTCGGGTAGTCCACGTCGAGCGCCTGTTTGACGGCGTCGGCGACGCGGACCTCCTCGTTGTAGACCGGCATCAGGATCGACAGCTTCATCACGATCTCCGAAGAGTTCTGGTTGGGACCATCAGACTAGCCTTTCATCACCCGCGCGTGTGATGTCCCCACGAGCGCTTGCACCTACGTACGGTGTGGCCTATGACGAGTGCGGCGAAGCAGCTGGGCGACGAAGCGTACATCGCGGTGACGACGTTCCGGCGGGACGGCACCGCGGTGTCGACGCCGGTGTGGGTGGCGCCCGACGGTGACGCGTTGGTGATCTGGACCGTCGCCGACTCCGGCAAGGTGAAGCGGATCCGCCGGGACGGCGCGGTGACGGTGGCGCCGTGCACGGTCCGGGGAGTGCCGACCGGCGAGGCGGTGCCGGGGCACGCGACGATCCTCGGCGCGGACGGCGGCCGCACCGCCCGCGAGCTCATCAAGCGCAAGTACGGCCTGCGTGGCCGCCTCTTCGTCTGGATGAGCGTCCGGCGGCGCGGCGAGGACGGCACGGTCGGGGTGCGGATCACGCTGGGCTGAACGGCTGTGTCCGCACAAAGCAACGCGCCCGGATCACCGGGGGGTGACGATCCGAGCGCGTCGCGGGAACAAGCGTGTCGTTTGGCACCGGAGGAATGCGCGAGGTAGGGTTGCGCCTCAGTCGCCCTGGCGCTGCTGCGGGATCTGTCCCTGGAGCAGCGCGCGCACCTCGGATTCGCGATAGCGGCGGTGGCCTCCGAGGGTGCGGATGGCGCTCAGCTTGCCCGCCTTCGCCCATCGGGTGACGGTCTTCGGGTCGACGCGGAACATCGACGCGACCTCAGCCGGTGTTAGCAACGGCTCAGGCTCATGCGTGCGAGATGGCATCGGTCACTCCTCCACAGGTACCCAGGAACGTCGGACGGGGTCCCGCCGGCCGACGCGTTTCCTATGGTCCGGCTAGTCCCCGATGTCCGACATGGGCCGAACGGCTGAAGGTCCCTGTATGGACGGATGATGAATAAGTGAATTTTCCCAATTTGGTGACACGAAATGGGATAAAGCGGGACCGGATGTGACGCTCTGTGGGTGAGCCGATACGAATCTAGCTCACCCGACCGGGTGAGCGGTAGCCCACAAAGTCCTCCCAATAACCCATAACGGACACCACTTCGGAGCGATTCGGTTGCGAAGGGTGACACCCGTTCGTGGTTGTTGGGATTCGGACATTTACGGTGATCGAAATCCACGGCAAAACACCCCGCGACGCCATGCGTGCGGGGTGTGATGGCCGGAAAGGGCCGGACCGGGGTTAGTTGCAGCGCTCCAGGAGCTGCACGGCGCGCCAGCGCTCGACCAGCTTCTCGTACACCTCGGTCGCCTCGTCGGCGTCGCCGCGGGCCACGCTGGACAGGCCCGCCGACACCAGTCCCGGCGAGTCGTCCTCGATGAGGGTCTCGTCGGACAGCAGGCCGACCAGGCCGCCGTAGTCCAGCTCGACGATCGAGCGGGAGTGGAACTCCTCCAGCCAGCGCGCCGTCTCCTCGACCGCGACCGTGATCGGCGCGTCGCCGATGGCCCGGCGCAGCACCGCATAGGCACGGTGCGCCCGCCGGCGGGCCTTGGAGATCTCGGTGCGGTAGCGCAGCACCCGCCGCCCGGGGCGCAGCGACAGCTCGCGCTCCTCCAGGTCGACGAAGACGAACCAGCGCAGGGGCACCCCCCACGTGGCGACCTGCTCGTGCACCCGGGGCATGCCGCGCTCCAGGACGTGGTCGCCGCTGCGCCAGTCGTCGACGACGGTCTGCGCCAGGCCGGCGAGCACCGGCGGGACGAAGGCGTCGGCGATCACGCTCGGCACGCCGTCGCGGGCGGTGAGCGCCGCCTCGGCGACCCGGATGCGCAGGTTCCACGGGCAGACGAGCAGGGTGTCGTCGGCCTCCAGGACGTAGGCCTCGTCGGGCAGGTCGGGCAGGCGCGTCCAGCCGGCGCCGAGCGCCTCGATGACCGCTGTCCGCTGCCGCCCGGGGCCGTCGGACAGCGCGACCGCCCGGCCCTCTTTGACGTAGCGACGCCAGTACAGCTGGTGGTCGCGATCGAAAGCGGCCAGCGGCTCGTACACCCGCAGATATGACGCGAAGAGCGACGGCACGGGCCGATCGTCGCACGAAACTGTCGGCCACCGGTATTAGGGTCGGTGTACAGGCGCCGTCTCACGAGGATCGGGCCCCCCACCGACACAGGAGCATCCATGGGTGTCTTCACCACCAGCCACGAGCAGGTCGTCTACTGTCACGACCGGCCGTCCGGCCTGCGCGCGATCATCGCCATCTACTCGACGGCGCTCGGACCGGCGTTGGGCGGGACCCGCTTCTACCCGTATGCGTCGGAGGACGACGCGCTGCACGACGTGCTCGACCTCTCCCGCGGCATGGCGTACAAGAACGCGCTCGCCGGCCTTGACCTCGGCGGCGGCAAGGCCGTCATCTGGGGTGACCCGGACAAGGACAAGAGTGAGGCGCTGCTGCGGGCCTACGGCAGGTTCGTGCAGTCGCTCGGCGGTCGTTACTACACGGCGTGCGACGTGGGCACCTATGTGCAGGACATGGACGTCGTGGCGAAGGAGACCAGGTTCGTCACGGGACGCTCCGAGTCGCACGGCGGCGCGGGTGATTCGTCGGTCCTTACCGCCTATGGGGTCTTCCAGGGCATGCGGGCTGCCGCGGAGCACCGCTGGGGCAGCCCGACGCTCGCCGGCCGGCGGGTCGGCATCGCCGGGCTCGGCAAGGTCGGCAAGCACCTCACCGAGCACCTCATCGAGGACGGCGCGTCGATCGTCGCGACCGACGTCAACGAGCGCGCCCTGGAGTGGGTCCGCACCACCTATCCGCAGGTGGACGTGGTCGACAGCAGCGAAGACCTCGTCGCGGCCGACCTGGACGTGTATGCGCCGTGCGCGCTCGGTGGGGCGCTCAGCGACGAGACCGTGGCCGTGCTGCGCGCGAAGATCGTCGCCGGCGCGGCGAACAACCAGCTGGCTCACCCGGGGGTGGAGAAACTGCTCGCCGAGCGCGACGTGCTCTACGCCCCCGACTATGTCGTCAACTCCGGCGGGGTCATCCAGGTGGCCGACGAGATCGAAGGCTTCAACTTCGCCCGGGCGCAGCAGCGGGCCGCCCGGATCTTCCACACCACCCGGGAGATCCTGCAGCTCGCGGAGGCTGAGGGGGTTCCGCCGGCGGCCGCCGCGGACCGACTCGCCGAACGGCGGATGGCCGATGTCGGAAGGCTCCGTACGATCCTCTTGTAGGACGTGACGACCACGGTACGACGGTGGTGCTTACCCAACCGGTCCGGTCGGGTAAGCAACGCCACCGAATTGGTCGGCAGGGGCGAGATGCCGAAAGGTGCCCTCGACATGTACCGTAAGAGCCACGAGAGATGCCTGACGTTGTCGGGGCCTGCCGGTAATGGCTGCCCCGTAATTCTGTGCGAGGGGGTCGAGCCATGGGGCGCGGCCGTGCGAAGGCCAAGCAGACTAGGGTGGCCAGGGAGTTGAAGTATCACTCCCCAAACACCGACCTCGACGCGTTGCAGCGCGAGCTCGCGGGCAGCCCGAAGTCTTACGACGACTACGCCGGATCCGGCGATCAAGTCGACGATGAGGCCGACGACGAGGACGACGGTAACTACGACGACTCCTCCAGCGACAGCGATTGGCGCTCACGGAGTCGTTGATCATCGGTCTACCCGGCTGACGGGCACGTGGCGACCCCACGTGCCCGCGTCATGTCCGAGACACCCGCGCGGTGGCCGTTCTCTCGACGGCACACCGCGTGGGTGTCTGGTCATAGCCTGACGCTGCTGGACCAGCCCTCAACGGGGACGGTTGTTCCAGTTGTAGAAGGTCGGGATGTTCTCGAAGTGGTTCCAGGCGCAGACGGCGCTCGCGCCGTCCTGACCACTCGCCTCCGAGCGGGCGGCCCTTGCCACGGCGGCCTCGTCGAGCAGCACACGGAGGCCGTCAGCGGCTCCGTGGACGCGCTCGGTGACCGGGTCAGCGTGCTCCGGCATGGTCCAGCACTCCCTCCAGAAGGCAAATCTTGCTGTTGCGGCAGTGATTCGTCTCGGTGCTGTCGAACCTGCCGTGCTCGAAGTAGCGGTTCGCCGCGTGGGCACCGCCGCAGAAGCCGAAGTACGCGCACGTCGAGCGGCACGCCTCGACGCCGCGCAGGTACTCCGGCACCCACCCGGCCGAGCCGGCCGCACCGGCCAGGATCTCGGCCAGCGGGGTCTGCAGGACGCTGCCGGAGGAGAAGTCGCCGTAGCGCGCGTCCGTGAAGCCCGCCAGCTCGGGTGAGAGCAGGAAGACGCGCCCGTCGGCGGCGATCGTCGGGATCGGGTCGAGCGCGGCGGGCAGCACGCCGTCGGCGCCGCCGGCCAGGACCGCGCCCGCGTAGCGCAGCGTCCACTCGATCTCCCGCACGTGGATGCGCGGGTCGCGCCGCCACGCCGCGACGAGCTCGGCCCAGAAGCCGCGGACCGCGGCGGTGCCGTGGTCGTTCGCGCGGGCGTTGACGCCCTCCTGCTCCTCGATGTTGATCCCGAGGACGTCGCAGCCGAGGCCGAGGAAGTAGTCGTAGAGCCGGGTGGCGAGGCCCGGCCCGGGCGCGCTGACGACGCAGAGCGCCGAGAAGGGGATCCCGTGCCGCCGCAGCGTCTCGATGCCGCGCTGGATCCGGCTGTACGAGGGGGAGCCCGCCCGGTCGACCCGCTGGTCGTTGAGCTCGGGTGGCCCGTCGACGCTGACGCTGACGTGCATCTGGTGCTCGGTGAAGAACTCGCACCAGTCGTCGTCGATGAGCGTCGCGTTCGTCTGTACGTGGTGCTCGACGCCCTCGAACGGGGCCATCAGCTCGGCGAGCGCGACCCGCCCGGCGGTCAGCGGCTCGCCGCCGTGCCACACCACGGAGAAGCGGTCGTTGCCGGCGGCCCACCCGTTGACCGACGCGGCGACCGCGCCCGCGACGGCGGGGCTCATCCGGTCGTTGCGGGACCGGAACGGCAGGTAGCAGTACGTGCAGTCAAGGTTGCACAACGTCGTGGGCTGCATCACGACGTAGCCTGGCACCGGCGAGATGCCGCGCATGCCGCTCCACGACACCGCCCCGTCCTCCTTTTGGGTGTAGGGACGTGTCGCTTCAGCCTAGGTCTCTTCCCCCTCCGCGGTAAGACCTGGAGATCGGAATAGGCGAGACTTCCCCAATCCCGCCTATTCCGACAGCTTCCGGCATCCCCAGGGGGACGGTCAGCCTCGCGTGTGCGAGCCGACCATCTGCACCTGGCCGGTGCCCTCGATGACCTCGCCGACCTGCCAGGCGTCCAGGCCGCGACCGGCGAGGAACGCCAGGGTGCGGTCCGCGTCCTCGGCGGAGACGACGGTCAGCATGCCGATGCCCATGTTGAACGTGCTCTCCATCTCCATGTCCTCGATGCGCCCCTTGGTGCGCACGAGGTCGAAGATGGGCTGCGGCCGCCAGGTCGCACGGTCGACGACGGCGTCCACGTTCTCCGGCAGGACGCGGACCAGGTTGCCCGGGATGCCGCCGCCGGTGACGTGGGCATACGCGTGGACCTCGCTCTCGGTGATGAGGTCGAGGCAGTCCTTCGCGTAGATCCGGGTCGGCGTGAGCAGCTCCTCACCGAGGGTGCGCTGCGAGCCGAACTCGTCGATGACGCTGTCCAGGCGCATGCGGCCCGCGCCGAGCAGCACGTGCCGGACCAGGGAGTAGCCGTTGGAGTGCAGGCCCGAGGAGCGCAGGGCGATGACGACGTCACCGACCTCGACCCGGTCGCGGCCGAGGATCTTGTCCTCCTCGACGACGCCGACGCCGGTGCCGGAGATGTCGTACTCGTCCGGGCGCATCACGCCGGGGTGCTCGGCCGTCTCGCCACCGAGCAGGGCGCAGCCCGCGTAGCGGCAGCCGTCGGCGATACCGGCGCCGATCTCGGCGACCCGGTCCGGCACGACCTCGCCGCAGGCGATGTAGTCGAGCAGGAACAGCGGCTCGGCGCCGCAGGCCACCAGGTCGTCGACGACCATCGCGACGAGGTCGATGCCGACCGTGTCGTGGATGCCCATGGCCTGGGCGATGGCGAGCTTCGTGCCGACGCCGTCGGTGGACGAGGCGAGGATCGGGCTCTTGTACTTCTTGAGGTCGAGCCGGAACAGGCCCGCGAACCCGCCGATGTCACCCATGACCTCGGGCCGGTGCGTGCGGTGCACCTTGGTGCGGAGCAGCTCGACGGCCTTCTCGCCGGCGTGGATCGACACGCCCGCGTCGGCGTACGTCACGGTGCGCCTGCGGCCCCTGCCGTTACCGGCGGTCCACAACTGCCGCTCGGGGGTGCTGCCCTGGCCGGTCTCACCGGCCTTCTCGGCGCGCTCATCCACGTGCGTCACTTTCTCCCCTTTGATTGCCTTGGCGGCGGCCACCGCATGGTGCTACGGGTGGGCGGGTCACGGGCGCAGCAGTGCGCCCGAGCCGCCCGGACTGGCGGCGACGCTGACCGCGCCACCGTCGGTCGTGGTGGAAGCGGCCCCCGCAGCGCGCGCCACACCTTCCAGGACGTGCTTGCCGATCACGTTGTCGGCCGGCAGCTCGATCGGGTACTGACCGTCGAAGCACGCGCTGCACAGCCGGTTGGCCGGCTGCTCGGTCGCCGCGATCAGGCCGGGCAGCGACACGTAGCCGAGCGAGTCGGCGCCGATCGACCGGCGGATCCCCTCCAGGTCGAGCCCGTTGGCGAGCAGCTCCGCCCGGGTGGCGAAGTCGATGCCGTAGAAGCACGGCCACTTGACCGGCGGCGACGAGATGCGGACGTGCACTTCGACCGCACCAGCTTCTCGCAGCATACGCACGATCGCACGTTGAGTGTTGCCGCGCACGACAGAGTCGTCGACGACGACGAGGCGCTTGCCCCGCACGTTGTCGCGCAGCGGGTTGAGCTTGAGCCGGATGCCCAGCTGGCGGATCGTCTGGGACGGCTGGATGAAGGTGCGCCCGACATAGGCGTTCTTGACCAGGCCGTGGCCGAACGGGATGCCGGACTCCGTCGCGTAGCCGATCGCGGCCGGGGTGCCCGACTCCGGCACCGGCATGACCATGTCGGCCTCGACCGGGTGCTCCTTGGCGAGCGTGCGGCCGATCGCCACGCGCGCGGCGTGCACGTTGCGCCCGACGATCGTGGTGTCGGGGCGGGCCAGGTAGACGTACTCGAACAGGCAGCCCTTGGGATCGGGGGTGCCGAAGCGGGTGGAGCGCAGGCCGTGCTCGTCGATGGCGATCAGCTCGCCGGGCTCGATCTCGCGCACGATGCTGGCGCCGACGATGTCCAGCGCGGCGGTCTCACTGGCCACCACCCAGCCGCGCTCCAGGCGGCCGAGCACCAGCGGGCGGACGCCGTTGACGTCGCGGGCCGCATACAGGGTGTCCTCGTCCATGAACACGAAGCTGAACGCGCCGCGCAGGGTCGGCAGCACCTCCAGCGCCGCGGCCTCCACCGACAGGTCCGGGCGGGCCGCGAGCAGCGCCGTCACCAGAGCGGTGTCGTTGGTCGAGTTCATCTGGTCGCGCTCGCCGAGCTCGGCGACGCGGCGGGCCAGCTCGGCCGTGTTGACCAGGTTGCCGTTGTGCGCCAGGGCGATCGTGGTGCCGCCGCGGTCCTCGCCGGGGGCGGTGGAGCGCAGCGTGGGCTGCGCGTTCTCCCAGTTGGATCCGCCGGTGGTCGAATAGCGGGCGTGGCCGATCGCGATGTGGCCGCGCAGGCTCGCCAGGGTCGGCTCGTCGAAGACCTGCGACACGAGGCCGAGGTCCTTGTACACCACCACGCCTGAGCCGTCGGAAACCGCGATGCCGGCCGCTTCCTGGCCACGGTGCTGCAATGCATACAGCCCGTAGTAGGTCATCTTCGCGACCTCTTCGCCCGGCGCCCAGACGCCGAACACACCGCACTTGTCCTGAGGACCTGGACGCTGGGGGTCGAGCTCGTGGCTCAACCGGCCATCGCCTCGGGGCACGTTGCCGCTCCTGTCGTCGCAGTTCGTCGGGGTTCGTCGGCGGTGTGGGTCGAGGGGAATCCGACCTGATAGGCGCCGCAATTCGGTCGCCTTCGCGCCCCAAAGTGTACGCGAGGAATTCGGCATGACGCACAGCCACAGTTCACGCGCGGTTCGTAACCAGTGTCACGTACGAATTGCGCAGTTACAAGGGTAGATAGGCCGATAAATCAGCCCGAACTCCGCTCGCGCGGATCTTCCCGGTGGTGACTGCTTCATGCCACGATTTCCGACCCGTGGCGATCTCCAGCCAGGTGGCTGGGTCGGTCTCCACGACGTTGGGTGGCGTACCTCTCGTGTGACGCGGACCCTCGACACATTGAATCGCACCGTATGGAGGAACCCGCACCTCCACCGAACGGCCGGGAACACGGGACCGCAGGTCAGCGAGAAGCTCGCGCACAGCGTCACGCAGCGCGAACCGGTCCGGAACGAGCCCGGCATCCATCGCATCAAGGACGGTCTGCACCGTGTCGGAATATCGGTGCGGAGTGGACATGACGGGACGATACGACCGCCTGTGGGCCGGTCGCAACACCCTGCGCCTTTCGCCGACCCCTGTGGACAAGGCATAGTTTGCTGCGGCGCACCATGCAAAGCGAGCCCCGCTCGCATGATGGACCATCGACAGACATGCTCGGCAGAGACGCTCGGGTGAAGTCAAGATCCGGAGGGGTGTGGACGTGACTACCCACCTACGAGCCTTGCTGCTCCGCTCGGGGGCGGCGGCCGTACTGGTGACGGGCGCTCTAGTCGGCACGACAGCCGCACCAGCGTTCGCGGCGGCGAACCTCAACATCAGTGCGAGCAGCGCGACGATCACCGTCGGTGGCGGCGCGGGGTCCTCGACGATCACGGTTCGGAACACCGGCGACGCCCCTCCGAACAACGACGTCAAGTTCAGCGTCGACATCCCGGTCGGTGACCAGGGCATCTCGATGAACACGCCCGGTGGGTGCTCGAACACCTCGACGGGCTTCGAGTGCACGGTCGCGCCGGGCGACCTGCCGGCGGAGGGCTCGAAGAGCTTCACCGTCTCCTTCAGCCCGCCCGCACAGAGCTCGATCCCGGCCGGCCAGTCGCGTGACGTCAACGGGCAGCTCAAGATCCAGGGCGGCGGGAACGGCTCGATCAAGGTGACCCTGAAGGCGGCCGCGGCGACCGCGCCGGCGACGCAGACGGTGACCGAGGTCTCAGGGACGGTCAACGACTCGACCACCGGCAAGGCGCTCAAGGGCGCGACCGTCACCATGGAGGACGGCGCCGGCAAGAGCCGCTCGACGACCACCAACGACGCCGGCGCCTACCGCTGGCTCGGCACCGAGAGCAACCCCATCGCCCCGGGCGGCATCTCGATCTCGGTCACCATGAACGGGTACGACGCCGGGACGAAGAACATCAACGTGCAGGCGGGCAAGGGGAGCACCGGCAACAGGATCGCCCTGGTGCCGATCGGCTCGACGGCCTCCCCGATCGCGCCGCCGTCCATGGAGGAGACCACGCCCGCCGACGCGGACTCGCAGTCGGCCGCGGCACCGGGCGCGCAGAACACGACCAACACGTCCAGCGGGGGCGGCAGCAATTCCTCGTACATCCTGATCGCGCTCGGCGCGCTCCTGGTCATCTTCGGCATCGTCGCGATCGTGCTGCTCCTGCGCCGCCGCGGTGACGACGACGAAGAGGACCTCGAGGAGGAGCCGGCCCCGCGGCGCGGTGGCGGAGGCGCGGCCCAGCGCCCCGGCTACCGCCAGGCCCAGGCCGACCCGACGATGGTCAGCGCGATGGGCGGCTCGCCCACGATGATCAACCGTGGCTCCGCGAACGATGCGACCGCGATCGTGCGACCGGGCCGCGCCAGCGACTACGACGTGCCGCCGGACCCGTACGGCGCGCCCCTGCCGCGGGCAGGCTCCGGCTACGGTGCCGCGGCCGCCGGTGCGGGCTACGGCGCGGCGAACGGCGGCGGGTACAACGACCAGGACGGCTACGCGCAGGGCGCCCCCTCGGCGGGCTACGGCCCCTCGTCCCGCCCGGCGGTCGACCCCTACAGCCCCGAATACGGCGCGGGCGGCGGCAACGGCTACAACGACCAGGCCGGCTACGGCCCCTCGGGCGGTGGCGGCGGTGGCGGCGGGTACGCGGACTCCACCCAGCGCTGGGAGCCGAGCGCCGGCAACGGCTACGCGGGCGGCCAGGGCGGCGGCTACGGCCCCGGCTCCGGCGGTGCCAACGGCTACGGCGCGGATGGCGGTCAGAACGGCTACGGCGCGGACGGCGGCCAGAACGGCTACGGCCCCTCGTCCGGCGGCGGCTACAACGGCAACGGCGCCAACGGGTACGGCGGCGACCAGGGTGGCTACGGCCCCGGCGGTGGCCAGGGTGGCTACGGCCCGTCGGCCGGTAGCGGCCAGGGCGGCTACGGCCCCGGCGGCGGTGGCGACGGCTACCCGAGCGCCGGCGGTGGCTACAGCCCGAGCGCCGGCAACGGCTACAACGGCCAGGCCGACTACGACGGCCCGTACGCCGGCCGCGGCGGCTACGAGCAGCGCGGCGGTTACGAGCCCGCCGCCGGCTACGAGCGCGACGGCTACGAGCGCGTCCCCGAGCCCCCGCGGGCCGGCAACGACAACTACGAGCAGCGCGGCGGCTACGGCGACCCGCAGGGCGCCCCTCGCGGCGGCGCCAACGGCAGCAACGGCGGCAACCGGCGCTCGCTGGACTGGCTCGACGACTGACACACACCCGGCAAACGGCGCCTCTGACACCAGGGGCGCCGTTTTTCGTGCCGGCCGCTGACCGGGGAAGGCGGGCCGTCGCACAGGTCGGCCTCCCCGCGGTCGGCGGGTTATGTGATGTGGGTGGGGAGCGCGACTGCCGACGGCCGGGAGACGCAGGTGGGGTCCAGACCCGCGTCCATGGCGACCACCGACGGTGCCGGCAGGCGCGGGTGCATCACCCGGAGCCAGCGCACCTTGCGCAGCATCTTGACGGTCGGGCCGGGCTCCCGGTGGCGGGGCGTGTGGCCGATCATGCTGCTTCCTCAATGAACCGTGTCACGCAACAGAGTGTGCGCGGTCGGACACGAAGTCGTCAGCATGCGAACGGTTCCGGTCCTGCGCTGGTCAGCTTCCCCCGTTCGGGGGCGAGTAGGGCGTGCCCGGGGTTGAGTAACGCTACTGGTGGCGGTGGCCCATCTCGGCGTGGATCGGCTCGCCGGTGGTGAGTGCCGTCAATGCCAATGACAGGCGGCGGTGCAGGGACGCGCGGATGGTGGCGTCCTCCAGCGGGAGCCACCGGACGCCGGTGAGCTCGTCGGCGGCGGGGCGCAGATCGGTGGCGGGGTCGAGGACGCCGCCGTCGAAGACGAACTGGACCTGGTCGCTCCAGGGGCCGCGGCCGGGCGTCCAGTCGACGACCAGCAGGCGCCCGGTGGGCCGGTCGAGGCCGAGCTCCTCGAGGACCTCGCGGCGGCAGGCGGCGCTCGGCGGCTCGCCCGTCTCCACGATGCCGCCGGGCAGGTCGAGGTACGGCTTGTAGTTGGGCACGACGAAGAGGATCCGGCCGGTGGGGTCCCTGATCAGGGCGCCGGCGGCGACCGTCTTGTGGGCCATCCGCCGGGCGATGCCGGGGTGGAACTCCGCCTCCGGCGGACCTTCGGCGGCGAAGAAGGAAGCGGTCACGGGGTCCATCCAACCAGGGGCGCGCCGCTGCGCCCTCAGAAGACCGCCCGCCGCATGTGGAGGCGGACGGTGGTGCCGGCGGTGCCGGTGCGCATCTCCAGCAGGTCGCAGATCTGCCGGGCGATCCACAGCCCGTGGCCGCGCTCCGAGTGCGGGCCGGCGCGCAGGAAACCCAGGAAGTTGCCGGTGGCGGTGCCGGAGTCGGTGATCTCGCAGATGACCCGGCGGTCGGTCGCCCACATGCGGGCCTCGCCCGTGCCGCCGCCGTGCCGCAGGACGTTGGTGGCGATCTCGTTGACGGCGAGCACGTAGTCGTCGACCCGGTCGTTCGCGACGCCGAGGCGCGGGGCGTGGTCGGCGACGAACTGCCGGACCGGGGCCAGGTCGGGGTGGACCGGGATCCATTCGACACCGGTGGCCGGGCACGGCGTGAGCGGCGTGTTGTGGGCGGCGTAGTAGGAGGCCGGCTCGGCGAAGTCGGCGCTGATCTCGCTGGCGGTGCCGACCGCGAGCCGCGGGTGGGTGCGGCGGGCGTCGTCGACGATGGTGCTGGCGAGGGCGCTGCTGTCGTAGCCGCACATGACCCAGGCGCGGGAGTCGGCGAGCGCGACGTTGACCACCGACTCGTACCGGCCCCACTCCGACGTCTCGAGGTCGTCGCGGCCCGCCCAGACCGGCTCGCCGATGACCCGCAGGACGGCGCTGTCGCCGGCGAGGGCGTCGATGCGGCGGTGGTGGGCGTCGAGGGTGCGCCCGGGGGAGTCGAACCAGCCGGACGGCTCGAGGAAGATGACCCGGTCCGCGGCGGCGTCGAGCCGCTCGTGCAGGAGGCCGGTGTTGCGGGTGGAGGTCACGGCCAGGACGGTGTCGCCGCGGTGCACGCCCTCGACGATGAACGGCACGGCCGCCGCGAGGAACTGCTCGGGCGAGTCGAACAGCAGCGCCTGGTGGATCAGGGTCACGACGTCGCCCCCGTTGTGCTCCGGCGCCGTTCGCGGCGCTTCAGGCCCGTCACGACGCCCGCACCCCCGCGTCCCCGATGGTGAGGCCCGGAGTGGTGTCCCAGCCGACGATGCGCAGCACGTTGCGCAGGGTCGGCGCGAGGTGGCGCACCTCCAGCGCCCGGTCCGGTGGCAGCGCCTCGGCGGCGCGGACCAGGGCGCGGATGCCGGCGACGTCGATGAAGCGCAGCTCGGCGAGGTCGATCACGACGATCGGCTCGGGCCATCCCGCGGTGTGGGCGAGCGCCTCGGCGAACGGCCCGGCGGTCGAGTCGTCGACGGTGCCGATGACGCGCAGGCCGCGGGGTGCGAACGTGGGCACGATGCGGAGCCGGCGGTCGTCGTGCAGCGGGTCGATGGTCATCACCCCGAAGTGCCGGGCGACGAGACCGGAGAAGTCCGCCTTGTCGAAGAGGCGCTCGTCGTACTGGCAGACCGCCGCGACGCCGTCGGAGCCGGTGACGGTCGAGGCGACACCCGACTCGTACTCGTGCAGGCGGACGGTGTCGGGCAGGGCCCAGCTCATCTCGCCGGTGAGGCGCAGCCCCTGGAAGCCCGCGGCGCGGGCGTCCCGGATGGCGTCCCGGATGCCGTCGACGAGGACGCCGGGGTCGAAGCGGTCGTCGGCCGCCGGGCGGACCTCGAGCTGGCCGCGGGCGATCGCGAGGGCCCCGTCGACGCCGCGCGGGTCGAGCCACGCGTCGATGGCGCCCGGCGCGGTCCGGTCCGAGTAGTACAGGACGCGCTCACCACGGACGAGGCCGTCGGCGATGTAGGCGGACACCACCTCGCGCTGCTCCTGGTCGCTCGCGAACGGCAGGCACAGGTGGTCGCCCAGGCGGACGTGCCTGGTGTGTCTGGTCGAGACGCTGTCGTTGATGACATCAACTTACCCATCGACGCCGGAATTGATGTCAGGCGCGGATGCAGCAGCTCGAGCAGACCTTCGGGGTGGGCAGGGTGAAGGCGAGGCAGCAGGTGCGCCGCTTGATGTCGAGGCCGCCCTGCTCGCGGGCGCTGAGGTCGACGAGGTCGTCGGCGCCGAGCGCGGCCAGCACGCGGTGGGCGGTGTCGAGGAGGGCGTCCGGGGGCGCGACGTGGCCGCGGGATATCGCGTAGGAGACCCCGGAGGCGACCGAGCCCCACAGCGTCCGCCGGCCCAGGCGGGCCTGCTTGCGCACCTCGTCGAGCATCGGGTCGAGGTGGGCGTCGACGAGCGAGCGCCGCATGACGCCCAGCAGCTCGTCCTCGTCGTCGACGATGAGCAGCCCCGGCGTGTCGGTGGCGACGATGGGGTCGGTGGCGAGGACCGCGGTGACGGGCCGGCGCAGCGCGAGGGTGAGGAAGGGCTGCCGGTCGGAGAACCGGACCAGGACGTGATCCGGCGTCATCAGCGGTACCCGCCGCGAACCGGTGAACCCGATCACAGCCGGCAGGGCCAGCCAGTACGAGTAGCACTTCCAGGCGAGGGCCGCGGCGGCGTGCGGCTGCGCGTCCCAGCGCCGGGCGGCGGCGTCGAGCCACTCCCGGACGCCCTCGGCGGTGAGCAGCTCGCCGGCGGCGCGCCAGCCGGGCGTGTGCGGCGGGACCAGCCCGGTGGACAGCCCTTGGAGTGATTCTTTTCCGTGCCGCAGGCCCATCCGCGCCAGCCCGGCGATCACCGGGGCCAGGGGATCGACGGCCGTCCGGCTGATGAGGGCGGTCACGTTGGGTCGCCGATGGTGCCGGGCGGGCAGGGGGACACACTGCGAGGACGCCGCGGCGCGGCGCTCGTCCTATGCGTGTGTGCGGTGCTCACCACCGTCGGATACCCCCAGACGTGCATGCCAAGCGCACACGATACCGCGATTAGGTAAGCCTAACCACTCCAACATTGTCCGTTATCCGATGTCACTTTGTGTAACTTTGCACAGACTGGCTGCTGATGCCCAAGCGTTGATCAATGCCGATGGGAAGGCGTTGTCAACCCTTTTGTCGGCAAATTGTCCGCTTGACCTGTTCGACAGCCGACCGCGGGGACACTGAATCGGGCAGGGGCCGTCTCCCTGCGGGGCTGGGACGGACATGACTTCGAGCGACTCTCCCGTGCAGCGGGCGTCAGAGGCGTTCGTCGCGGAGTTCGCGCGGTGGCGCATCGACCGCGGCATGTCCAAGAAGCAGCTGGCCGCCGCCATGGGGTTCGACGCCTCCTACGTGAGCCACGTCGAGGCCCGCCGCCACCGCCCCACCGAGGACTTCGCCCGGCGCGCCGAGGCGATCCTGCAGAGCGGCGGCGCCATCTGGCAGCGCTACAAGGAGTACGACGAGCTGCGCGCGACCGCCCGCAGCCGGGTCGGCCTCCCCGGCCGCGACCCGCCGGTGCCCGACCAGTGGCTGCCGCCCGGCACGGGACTGGTCGTCGAGCGGGAGACCGCCCGGCTGTCCTACGTCGACGGCAAATACCGGTGCACGGTCCGCCGTGCGCTGTACAACGCCGGCACCGAGCCGGTCACGCGCTACCTGGTGCGGATCTCCGTGGACCGCTACCCGGACGACCCGGCGCGCTCCAACCGCCATCACCGTGACCACCCCATGTCGTGGGACGAGCTGGCGATGGTCGCGTCGTGCGCCGGCGAGCCCATGGACTGGCGGTCCAAGACCGACCGGGACGCGCTCAAGGAGGCGTGGCTGCTGTTCGAGAACGCGCAGGGCCGCTTCCCCCTGTACCCGGGGCAGCGGACCACCATCGCGTACTCGTGGCACATCAGCGTCGAGAAGTGGGGCCACTGGTTCCAGCGCACCGTCCGCCTGCCCACCCGGCAGCTCACCATCGAGGTCGAGTTCCCGGCGCGGATGCGGCCGGTCGTCTGGGGCGTGCAGACGTCGCTGTCGGCGGAGGAGGTGCCGCTGCGCACCCCCATCACGCAGGAGCTGTCCGTCGACGGGCGGGCGGTCTTCTCGTGGCACACCGAGCAGGCGACCCTGCACGACCGCTACCGGCTGGAGTGGCGCTTCCGGGGCACCCGGCCGGAAGGGGCGGTCGAGCAGCCGGACGACTGGGAGGAGCCCCCTTTCGTGCAGCCGGCCTCGAGTGACGCCATGCGCGCGGCCGGTGTGATCCAACGCGGCGACGCCGGCCTCGACCGGCCGGTGCGGCGGCTGGACCTGCCCGGTGAGTCGGCGCGGGCCGAGGACGTCATCGAGCAGCTGGCCACGGCGCTGAACCGGATCGAGGCGCTGCACCCTTTCGTGAAGGGCGTGGGGCTCGCCGCCCCGCAGCTCGGTTCGGGGCTGGCGGTGGCGGTGATCCGCGCGGCCGACCCTGACACGGAGCAGATCGTGCTGATCAACCCGAGGGTCGTGGCGGAGTCGTCCGACGCCGACGAGCAGTTCGAGGGGTGCCTGTCGTTCTTCGACGTCCGCGGGCTGGTGCGGCGGCCGCTGCGGATCACCGTGGAGAGCGAGCTGCTCGACGGTTCGACGGTGACGACGGTGTACGACCAGGCGCTGGCCCGCCTGGTCGCGCACGAGATCGACCACCTGGACGGGCGGCTCTACGTGGACCGGATGGAGGACGACGCGCCGCTCGTGCCGACGACGGAGTACCGCCAGACGGGCAAGCCCTGGCACTACGCCTGAGCGCCCGGAAGGGCCGGACGCCCGAAGTCCGGACGCCCGGGCCCGGGCGTCCGGAAGGGCGGGACGCTACAGCTCGCCCGCCGCGGAGATGTAGGCCGACTCGACGTAGACCGTGATCCAGCGCGCCGGGCGGCGGTCGGCGACCAGGTCCAGCGCGGGATCCAGGTGGAGCGAGTGGTACGCGCGCCGCATCGCGTCGTCGTCCAGCACCTTCGCCTTGCCGTTGACGTGCAGCCCGATCGCGCCGCGGGCGAAGTCCACGAAGAGCAGGCCGACCCGCGGGTCGCGCTCGATGTCGGTGATCGCCTCCGACAGGCCCTCGTCGCCGAACTCGGGCCACGCGATCCGGTTCTCCGAAAGGACCCGCACGAAGCCGGCGCCGCCGGTGACGAACGTGCAGTCGTGGCCGTCCTCCGGCTCGCCCGTCGCCACGAACAGCATCTCCTGGCGGCGGATGAAGAGCTGCATCCGGTCGTCGAGCTCATTGGACACGTCGCGCGAAAGATCGGACACGGTCGGCACGGTGCACCTCCATGGGCGGCTGGCTCTGTCACCAGCCAAACACCGGTGGTGTGCGACGGCCGGACAGTCAGTGCGATTGAGCCGAATGGCCGACCTGTCCAGTGCTTCGTACCGGCGCGTCGAGTGGAAAAGAATCGGTGAACACGGGACGTCGCACACTCAGTGCGATGCGTGTTCTTCCCTGGTGGCGACGCTGGCTGTCCTACGGCACCTACGTTTGACCGCGAAGGGCACCGATGAGCGATCTGTCGCGTTTACTGAAGGAGAGTTGGAGCCTCGTCGAGGAGCAGCAGGACAAGCTCGCCAGCTACTTCTACGCGCGTATGTTCCTGAACCAACCGCAGCTGAGGGACCTCTTCCCGGTCCAGATGGACGTGCAGCGCTCCAGGCTTCTCGGCGCGATCGTGACCGCCGTGCAGACCGTCGACGACCCCGACACGTTCGACGAGTACCTGCGCTCGCTCGGGCGTGACCACCGCAAGTTCCACGTGCGGCCCGAGCACTACGACGTCATCCGCGAGGCGCTGTTGGAGGGCCTGCGCACCTTCGCCGGTGACCAGTGGACCTACGAGTTCGACCAGGCCTGGCGGGACGCCTACGCGGTGATCGCCGAGAAGATGATCGCCGGCGCCGAGGCCGACTCCACGAACCCGCCCTACTGGCACGCCGAGGTGCTTTACCACGAGCGGCGCAACCAGGACATCGCCGTCATCACGTGCCGCCCGCTCCAGCCGCTGGAGTACCGCGCCGGCCAGTACATCAGCGTCGAATGCAAATACCAGCCGCGGCTGTGGCGCGTGTACTCCGCGGCGAACGCGCCGCGCAAGGACGGCTCCATCGACTTCCACGTCCGGGCCGTCGGCGCCGGCTGGGTGTCCTCCGCGCTGGTCCGGAAGGTCCAGCCGGGCGACATGATCCGGCTCGGCGCCCCGATGGGCTCGATGGTCCTGGACCGCCGCTCGACCCGCGACATCGTCTGCGTCGCCGGCGGCACCGGCTTCGCCCCGATCAAGGCGCTGATCGAGGAGATGACCCGGGCCAACCGGACCCGCTGGGTGCACGTGTTCGTCGGCGCCCGCAACCGCGACGACCTGTACGACCTGGCCTGCCTCAACCGGCTCGCCGCCCGCTACCCGTGGCTGTCGGTGGTGGCCGCGACCACCGACGACCCCGACTTCCCCGGGGAGCACGGCAGGATCTCCGACGTGGTCGCCCGCTACGGCCCGTGGAACGACCACGACTTCTTCGTCTCCGGCTCGCCGCAGATGGTGCGTTCGACCCTGCGCACCCTCGCGGAAATGCAGGTCCCCGCAATCCGGATCAAATACGACGCCTTCGGGGACTCGTAACATCGGGAGGGGCGCCGTTCGTGCGGGCGGCGCCCCTGCCGAACTAGAGTTTCGCGCGTGATCGACAAGCGTGCCGTCCGCGTCGAGGTCATCCTGCTGCTCGGCGTGTCGCTCGGCAGGTCCGCGATCCTCTCGATCCTGGCGATCATCGACCGGCTCACCTACGTGAAGCCGCTCTCCGAGCAGACCGCGACGCTCAACCCGTCGATCACCCCGGACCGCCCCTGGCTCGACCTGGCATACCAGCTGGTCTACACGGGTCTGGGCTTCGTCGCGCCGCTGCTCGCGGTGTACCTGCTGCGCCGCGACCACGAGGACTGGCGCCTCGGCGTGCGGCCGGGCTCCGACCTCGGCTACGGCGTGGGTCTCGCCGCCCTGATCGGCCTGCCGGGTCTCGCCCTCGTGTGGGCGGCGCGGGAGCTGGGGATCAGCGCGCAGATCGTGCCCGAGGCGCTCGGCACGCACTGGTGGTCGGTGCCGGTGCTGATCCTGGCCGCCCTGCAGAACGGCGTCCTCGAAGAGATCGTCATGATCGCCTACCTGCTGACCCGCCTGCGGGACCTGGGGTGGAACCCCTGGATGGCGATCGTGACCAGCGCGGCGATCCGCGGGTCGTACCACCTCTACCAGGGCTTCGGCGGGTTCATCGGCAACTTCGTCATGGGGCTGGTCTTCGGCTGGTTCTACCGGCGGACGAACCGGGTCATGCCGCTCATCGTGGCGCACACGATCCTCGACATCGTGTCGTTCGTGGGGTACGCCCTGCTCAAGGATCATTTGCGGTTCCTGAGATAGGGCAAATTGCCACAATTAGTCTGGCTTGTGTGGGCCGAATCCTTCTCGTCATCACCCTCGTCGCGTCATCCGTCTTCGCGCTGCCGGTGGCGGTCTCCGGCAAGGCGGCGAGCTCGGCGCTCTACATCGTGCAGCTGGAGGGCGACCCGGCCGGGCGCCAGGAGAGCGCCCGCGGCGCGATCCGGGCCGGCCGCGCGGACGTCCTGCGCCGCGCCGGGATCCGCAGGACGGTCACGGTGTACGAGTCGGCCTTCAACGGTTTCGCCGCCGCGCTCACCCCCGAGCAGAAGGCCCGCGTGGAGCGGACCCCCGGCGTGCGCCACGTCTGGCCCAACGAGCGGCGCACCGTCGACACGATCTCCACCACCGGCTTCCTCGGCCTGGACGGCCCCGCCGGGGCGTGGGCCAAACACTTCGGCGACCCGTCCCGCGCCGGCGAGGGCATGATCATCGGCGTCATCGACACGGGCTTCTGGCCGGAGAGCCCCAGCCTCGCCCCGCTCCCCGAGCCCCGCCCCGACCAGGCCGTCATCGACAAGAAGTGGGCCAGGGGCGGCACCGACAAGTGCGACGAGGGCACCGGCACCGCCCAGCAGAGGATCACCTGCAACAACAAGGTCATCGGCGCCCGCTTCTACGACGGCGGCGGCTTCGGCGGCTGGGAGTCGGAGTTCCACTCCCCGCGCGACTACGACGGCCACGGCACCCACACCGCGACCACCGCCGCCGGCCTGCCCGACGTCCCCGCCACCATCAACGGCGACCCCGTCGGCACCATCTCCGGCATGGCGCCCGCCGCCCGCATCGCCGTCTACAAGGCCCTGTGGCGGCAGTCCGACGGCGAGGGCTCCGGCGGCACCGTCGACCTGCTCGACGCGGTCGACGACGCGGTCAGCGACGGCGTCGACGTCATCAACTACTCCGTCTCCGGCTCCGAGTCGCTCATCGTCGACCCGGTCGAGCTCGCCTTCTACAACGCGGCCGCGGCCGGCGTCTTCGTCGCCACGTCCGCCGGCAACAGCGGCCCCGACGAGTCCACCGTCGCGCACAACGCGCCCTGGGTGACCACCGTCGCCGCCAGCTCCCACGACCGCGGCGCCGACAAGTCCGTCACCCTCGGCAACGGCAAGACCTACACCGGCGCCGGCCAGGGCCCCGCCGTGCCGTCCGCGCCGCTCGTCGACTCCGTGAAGGCCGGCCTCAAGACCGCCGACGCGGAGAAGGTCGAGCTCTGCTACCCCGGCACCCTCGACCCGGCACTGGTCAAGGGCAAGATCGTGCTCTGCAAGCGGGGCGTCAACCCGCGCACCGACAAGAGCATCGCCGTCCGCGACGCCGGCGGGGTCGGCATGGTCCTCTACAACCCGAGCGAGAACTCGCTCAACGCCGACTACCACGTCATCCCCACCGTCCACGTCGACCACGTCGCCGGGGCGGCGATCAAGGCGTACCTGGCGACCCCGAACCCGACCGCCTCCCTCTCGGCCGTGTCGATGGTGGTGCCGCGGGCGCCCGCCATGGCCGCCTTCTCCTCCGCCGGCCCGGCCCTCGCCGGCGGCGGCGACCTGATCAAGCCCGACATCACCGCACCGGGCGTCGACATCGTCGCCGGCGTGTCCCCGGCCGGCCATCACGGCAACCTGTTCGACGGCGAGTCCGGCACCTCGATGTCCAGCCCGCACATCGCCGGCATCGCCGCCCTGATCCGCGCCGAACACCCGGGCTGGTCGCCGTCGGCCGTCCAGTCGGCGCTCATGACCACCGCCGGCGTCCACGACAACACCGACGGCATGATCCAGCGGGCCGGGAAGATCGCGAGCCCGCTCGACTACGGCTCCGGCCACGTCCGCCCTTCGCAGGCCTTCGACCCCGGCCTGGTCTACGAGTCGGGCCCGCAGGACTGGGCCCGGTACGGGTGCGCCATCGGCCAGCTGCAGCTCGTCAGCGACTGGTGCCCGACCGTCGGCAGCGCCGACCCCAGCGACCTCAACTACCCGTCGATCGCGGTCGCCTCGCTGGCCGGGACGCAGACCGTCGTCCGCACCGTCACCAACGTCTCCACCCAGCCGAGCGTCTACGTCGCCTCCGTCACCACGCCGCAGGGGCTCGCCGTCACCGTCACGCCGAGCACCCTGACCGTCGCACCCGGCGAGTCCGCCACCTTCAAGGTCACCATCCGGCGCACCGACGCCGCGTACCGCGTCTGGACCTTCGGCTCCCTCACCTGGACCGACCTGCGCGGCCACACCGTGCGCAGCCCCATCGGCGCCCGGCCCGTCGCGCTCGCCGGCCCGGGCGAGGTCACCGGCTCCGGCGCCGCCGGCACCGCCGCGATCGAGCTCACCGCCGGGTACAGCGGCAACGTCACCACCAAGCTCTTCGGCCTCACCGCGTCGGCCGTCCACCAGCAGAACCTCGTCGGCAGCACGGCCGCCTTCGTGCCCACGGCGCCCGCCACCGGCCCGGCCGTCTTCAAGTTCACCGTCACCGTGCCGCCCGGCGCCGAGTTCGGCCGCCTGGCCACGTTCGCCGCCGACCACGTCCCCGGCACCGACGTCGACCTCTACCTCTATCAGGACGGGCAGCTCGTGGACCGCAGCGACGGCACCACCGCCGACGAGGAGATCCCACTCACGTCCATGGGGGTGTTCGAGGTGTACGTCGTGCGCTTCGCCGCGCCACCCGACGCCGACAGCCGGCCGGTCGTGGCGCACACGTTCCTCGTCGGTGGCGACCCGGCCGGCAACCTCACGGTCACGCCGCCGGTGGCCGCGGTCCAGCCCGGCCGGCCGGTGACCTTCACCGCCGCCTGGCACGACCTCGACCCCGCGAAGCGCTACCTGGGCATGGTCGAGTTCGGCGACGGCACCGCGGCCCGGGCCTGGACCACGATCGCGGTCGGCCCGGACGCCTTGCCGCCCGCTCCGGCGCCTGGCGCGTCGCCTGGTGTGTCGCCTGCGGTGTCGCCGGGTGTGTCGCCTGGTGTGTCGCCTGGCGCGTCGCCGTCGGGTTCCAGGCCGGCGCGGCCGTCGCCGTCGGCTTCGGTTTCCAGGCCGGCGCGGCCGTCGCCGTCCGTTTCGGTTTCCGGGCCTGTTCGGCCGCCGTCCGCTTCGCGGTCTGCTTCGGGGGTGTCGCCGCGGGTCACCCCGCGGTGACGCCTACCGCCCGTCGGGGGTGGGGACCGGCTTGCGCCGGTAGTAGCGGGTGGCGCGCATGGCGATCGCCTCGGTCGACCTGACCGCGGCGACCGCCCCGATCACCGGCCCGATCCCGGGCACCGCACGCCGGGCGATCCTGACCCCGGCGGCCTGCAGCAGCCCGCCGCCGAGCGTCCGGCCGAGCGGGCCCGCCAGCCTGGCGACCCCCACCCCGGGCCCGGCCCGCCGCGACCGCTGCGCCTGCTCCGCGGCCATGATGGCGGCCTCGGCGGTGGCGACCTCCGCGTACACCCGCTGCAGGACGAGCAGCTCGGCCGCCCGCGCCCGGTCGAGCGGATCGTGCCCGTGCGCGGCGGCCAGGTGCAGGACGAGCTTGGCGTGCAGCCAGTTGACCCCGGCCGCCTCGACCACCAGCCCCAGCGACCCGGCCGCCCCCGCCGCGATCCCCAGCCTCCTGGCCCGCCGCACGAACTCCCGCGTCACCGCCCGCCCGATCGCGTCACCGTCGACGCCGGGGTAGTTCGCCGCATACCAGGCGGCCCGCTCCCGCGCCGCCTCCCCGAGCCGCGCGACCGCGGCGAGGGCGAGCAGCTCCGGCAGGTACGCGGGATTGATCCCCCGCCCGGCAGGCTCCTGTGCATTCTCTGTCTCTTGCTCCGCAATTCCGAGGTCGGTCGGATCGGCCTCGACCACCTCCACCCGCCCCTCGACGAGCGTCACCTCGTCCACCACCGGCGCCGCCTCGGCTGCTTCGGCTTGCTCGGCTGCTTCGGCTTCCCTGGGTGCTTCGGCTTCCCTGAGTGCCTCGGCTGCCTTGGGTGCGTCGGTTGCCTCGGGTGCAGCGGGTGCCTCGGGTGCTGGCTCGGGTGCTGCGGGCGCCTCGGGCGCTTTGGGTGCCGGGAAGAGGACCTCTTGGGTCGAGGTCGCCTTCACCGCCGCCTTCTTCACGGCGGCCTTCTTGACGGGAGCCTTCTTCGCGGGCGTGGTCTCCGGTGCTGGCTCGACCTCCGCCTTGGGCTCGACCTCCGCTTTGGGCGCTGCCTTCTTCGCCGGCGCCTTCTTGGCCACGGCCTTCTTGGCCGCCTTCTTCGCCGGTGCCGCTGCCTCCGGGGGCGTCACCTGGGCAGGCTCGGTGGCGGGCACCAGCTGCTCGGACGTCCGCGCCGCAGGCACCGTCTTCGCCGCGACCTTCGCGGGTGCCGCCTTCTTGGCGGTGGCCTTCGCGGGCGCGGTCTTCGCCGGTGTGGCCTTCGTCACTGGTGGCGGCGGCTCGGGAGGGCTCGCCTGCTTGACCGGCGGGGGAGCGGCGGCCGGCCTCGGCTGCTTCGTGGACCCGGTCACGGGCGTGGGAGAAGCCGCCGGTCTCGGTTGCGGCCCGGCGACCGGCGGGGGAGCGGCCGCCGGCCTCGGCTGCTGCGCAGGTCCGGCCACCGGTGGCGGGGCGAACGGGGTCACCGGCTTCGCCGCCGGGCGCGCCACGCGGGGCTGCGGGGCCGTCTGTCGCGGCGCCTCCACAACGGGCGGCGGCGGGGCGCCGAACGGCGTGGTCGCCGGACGCGGGGAAGCCGCCGCCGGCGGGGTCTCCGGGACGGACTCCTGCGGCGGCGGCTCGAACCGCAGGGAGGTGTCGCCGAGAACCTGTGGGCGGTGGGGTGGCTCGTTGGAAGTCGGAGGCTCGGTGGACTTCGGTTCCTCTCCCATTCGCAAGAGCGTAATGCGCCAACGCCGATGGCACCCGCCGTGCGACCAGGCAAACGTCCTCCGGTGGACGATGTGACGCAAACCACGCAGCCCGGTCCGACGCGCCGGGGGGTCACCCGCTTTGCCCGGTCCTTCACCGGCCCTGTATCCTCGGACGGCGGCTCCTGGCGACAGGGGTTGTTGGAGGCTTCGCCTAGTTCGGTCTATGGCGCCGCACTGCTAATGCGGTTTGGGTCTTAAAGCCCATCCCGGGTTCGAATCCCGGAGCCTCCGCGCAAAACCGGTAAAACCTGGTGTGTACACTAGGCAGGCACCAAGCGCCCGTAGCTCAACGGATAGAGCATCTGACTACGGATCAGAAGGTTAGGGGTTCGAGTCCCTTCGGGCGCGCTTGATCGACAGGGCCTGAGCTGCAGAGATGCGGTTCGGGCCCTTCATCGTTCCGTCCCCTGTGGACGGTGGGCGCCGCACGGGTGTCATCGCCTTCCGTGACGCTTCGCGCCGCCATGAGCTTCACCTGCGGCGCCTGCGCGGGCGAGACGCCGGCTGTCCCGAGGGTGTCTGCTTTCGCCAGTTGGGCGGTTCTTCGCAGCCTTCTCCTTGATCCGCTCGCGGTGTGCCGGGCGGCGGCCAGGACCAGGGCGACAGTGGCGTCGGCGCAGCGCCGGTGGGTGAGCGGTAGCAGCTGGGCTGCGGCGGGAACATGTGCGCGACACCGACGCGGTGGCGATCGCCCCGCTGGTAGGGCGAAGGTGAACGCCAACGCGTCGGCGTCGGGCCCGATCGTGAGAGACGCTGGCGCCGGGCGGCACCGGGCTTCGTCACCCGGACGGGGTGGCCTCCCGGGATGCCGGAGAACCGGCGGCGAGTTGCTCGGCGTACCGGTCGCCGAGGGCGCGCAACTCCGTCCGCAGGTCATCGGGGTCCCGTTCGTCGATGAGCCGGCAGATCTCGATGAGCGGGCCGAACTCCAGCGCCGGCTGGGACACTCCGGTGAATTCCTGCGTGATGCCCGGCCGATCGCCGTCGGTCGGCCAAGGTGCTGCGGTGACATTGCCGGTCATCTGATGCAGCGACCGTACGCGGAGGATGAAGCTTTCCCAGGCCGACAGCATCTTGATCCGGAGCAGTCCTTGCAGGTCGTCGCGCAGCGTTCGAAGGTCGCTCCAGGCGGAGTCGTAGGCGTCGATCAGCAGGTCGGCCCGCCGTGACCTCAACGAGTACGTCAGTCGCAACCGCCACAGCTTTCGCCGGGCACTCGCGACGTCGTCGGCGACGGGGTCGTCGGCGAGGATCTTCACGGCCATCGTGCCCACCGCCAGCAGCACGATGAGCGCCACCACGGCGCCGAGAGGATACTTGTCCGGGGGCGTCGGGTATTCCGCCCGCAGTGCCGACCACCAGGCGATGACCGCGAGCAGGAATGCCACGAAGCCGACCGGGAGCAGCCACCATGCCAGTCGCAGGAGTCCCCGGTGCACGGCGCCCAGTCCGCGCCGCAGCCGGGCGATCCATGAGGCGTTCTGCAGCGGCTCCGGACGTAGGAATGCTGCCGAACGCCATGCGTGCAGCGGGCGGAGCAGCATCTCGGCGGAGGCCGCGATCACCACTGCAAGCACAAGCCCAGGCAACACAGCGACAGCCGTCTCGATGATCATCGTCAGCCGGTGCTGACCGCCGTCGGTGGCGTCGCCGGTCTGTGAGGTGAGATACCGGAAAACCTGGCTGAAGTACCAGACGTCGAACAGGCCGATGCCGAGGACCACCGGCCAGCGCAGCCAGCGCAGCCACGCCGGCCGCCGCCGGCCTTCTGTCGCTGCCCGGTCCAGCGCTCGCTCAAGGTCAGCCGCCGCTCGGCCGACCTGTTGCTCGCCGATCGAGACACGCATCCGGTTGAGGTGCCGGCGGGCGCGGCCGTACTTCGTCACAGCGGCATGGCGGCGCTCGATGAGCCGAGGGTCTGACCGCACGGTCTCGTACCCGTTGCGTACCGCCCCGAGCAGTGCCCGCATCTCCGGGGCATTGACCTCGTCGGCGTCGCGTGGGCCGTGCTCTCGCTCACGCGCGATCAATTCGCGCATTCCGCAGACACAGCCGGACGAGCACTGTCCGAACGGCTCGGGCACCGCGAGAGGGGAAACGTCGCTCATCAATGCTCCGAACTCAGGAATAGACGATGATTTCGACACGGCGGTTGCAGGCCATGCCCGCCCGGTCGGGCTGACCGTTGGTGAACTCGGGGCACGCCGGCCGCGTCGACGCATAGCCCTTCGGCTCGATGTTGTGGAACGACCGGGAGAGCAACTCGCCGGCGACCGTGTCGGCCCGCTGCCTGGACAGGGTCCGGTTGTGCTCGGGTGTCCCGGTGGAGTCGGTGTGGCCGGCGACCTCGATGCGGCTGTATTTCAGCGCCCCGAGGAGTTTGAACACCTCGTCCAGCGCGTCCTGCGACCGTCCGGTGGCCAAGGTGTAGGAGTCGGTGTCGAACAGGAGCGATGCCGGCACCGTCAGGACGGTCGGGTTGCCGGGTGTGTTGATGATCTTCGGCATGGTCACGTCCTCGTCGGAGAGGAGTGCGGCGTTGTCGTCGGCAACGCTGTCCGGCTTGGCCGACTGCGGCTCGGAGCAGTTCGCGCCGGTGGCGTCGCACAGTGCCTTCCACAGGGTGACGAGCCAGGTCCGTTGCGGTGTCTTGATGTCCGACCAGCCCTCCGCGGCGTTGCCGATGCCGAGGAAGTGCACGGTGAAGTCCTTGCCGAGCTTGGGCAGCTCCGGTTCGCAGGCGGACACCATCGCGGGTATGGCGCTCAGGTCGCCGATGTCCGCACCCCGCAGATCCGCGCATCCGGTGTTGCTCAGCCCGTCGGTCGCGATGTACAGCGACTTGGCGCCGGGTCGGTCCTTCACGTAGACAGCGCCCTCGGCCAGGGCACGCAGAACGTCCGTCTGCGGCTTGGTCGGTGGCGATTTGATGGCATCGGCCATGTCGCCGATCAGGCAGCTGCGGGCGTCGTCCAGGTCGTTCTGGGTGCGCGCCGCGTCGTTGCTCCGGCCGGGCGTCACCTTCTGGAACTTCCAGTCGACCGCTCCGCCGAACAGGCCCATCGCCACCAGATCCGTCCCGTTCGTGGGCACATGCGCGCCCAGTTTGGCCAGCCAGTCCTGGCGGTGATCCGAGTTCGGCCGGGTGAAGCTCGACGCGGACTTGTCGGCGAGCAACACGGTGGATCCGGAGATCTTCACACCGTCGGCGGGCGCCTTCAGGATGGTCCCGCATCGTTCTGCGCTGGGCCGTTTGGCGGCGTCCTGGGCGGTGCTGCCTTCGCCGAGCAGGTCCTTCTTGGAGCAGGCACCGCCGACCACGGCGATGGTCAGCAGGATCGCAATCTTCCGTCGCATCAGGAGGTCGCCTTCGAGTCGAAATTCGAGTTGCTGCCCGCAGGAGGGGAGGCGATGCCGAGAATCTCGTAGGTCTTGCTCAAGGCGCTGTCGGTGGCGAGCGCGAACTCCAACAGATCCATCCGATCGGCTCCGGCGGCGACCGCGGCGACCGCGTCCACCAGCTTCGCGGCTTCGTCCTTGCGGTCATCGCGCAACTTGAACAGCAGTGGAGCGACCTGCGCCGGTTGCTGGGCCATGGCCATCGCGTACGGCGTGACCCACTGGGGCAGCCCGTCATTGATGAATTTGCTCCACACCTCGCGGAGTTCGCCGAGGCGATGAGCGGACTGCTCGCTCTGCTCATATCTCGATTCGAACTTCACCTGCTCCGCCAGGGCGAGCCTCTGCAGCTCTCGTACCTCTGCCGGCATGTCGACCCGGACCCGCGCGCTGCAGCTGAGATACACGCCATCCTCGTCGGGCACGCCGGCCAACGCCGCTTCCACCGCCTGCTGGATCGCACGGGAAACGGGTGGCTCGGCCGCACCGGGCCGGAACGGAGGGAAGTCGCGGGCGATCGGGCGCGCCGATGTCATGAGTTCGGCGGTGAGGTCGGGCAGTCGCGCGTCGAGTTTGGCGTCGAGCCGAGCGGGGGCGGCCACACCGGTGGCGCAGAAGCAGAGATCGACAGTGATGGAGAAGTCGTACGAGTCGCCTTTCGCGGGCGTCGTGAACGTCACGCTTCTGACGCGGTTGACGGTCTGCGTCGCCGGGAGGTCAATCGGGGGGACCCCCGTCGATGTGTTGGGCGGCTCGCCGATCAGATTGCGCAGAACTCGGCCAATCCAGCGCCTCACCCGGCCGCGCCGGGGCCTGGAGGGGTCGATGTGCGATGACACGCCGGTCATGGCGTCTCCTCCTGATTGGGGGACAGCGATGAGGAACGGGCAACCTGCCGCTTTGCTTTGCGAAAAGCCCAGATGCGTTGGTGGAAATCGAGGTTGTCGGCCAGGGCTGAGCTACTGGCTCGGATATCGGCGAGGAGCTTTTCGGTCAGTGCGGCGGACTCCGCGGCGGCCGGGTCTCCGCGGAGCTCGTCAGCTTGATCACACCAGCGCCGCAGCGCTTCCCAGGGCGCCTCGTCCCGCTGCCCGGCGTCCAGAGCGTTGCGCCACAGGGCCAGCACCGCGTCGTAGAGGTCGTCCTGGACACTGGTCAGCTCGATGAGCAGCGGCCACCGGCTGGCACCTTCTTTGCGGGCCAGCTCGAGCAGTGACCTCGCCGCCGCCTTCCGCCAGCGCCAGTGGGGCAGCCCGGCCCACCTGGCGAGGGCCTGGATGACCTTCTCCTGGGCACCCGCGGCGAAGACGTCCAGCAGCGCCCGCTGGACGATATTGGCCAGCTCACGCTCCACGTGATCGATGGAGGCGTCGCGCCGGCCGTCCCACCGGCGAACCCGGCCGCCGACGATCTCCTCCATCCGGGCCAGCGCCTCGTCCGGATCCTTCGCCCCGAGAAATGTCCCGTAGGCGGCCATCGCGGCCGCCAGGAGCCGGACGTTGTTGCTGTGTGCCCAGCCTTGCACCAGACCCCGGACACGTCGCGCGAACCGGCCCTCCGCAGCGACCGCCAACGCTTCCAGCGCGACCGCGGCCGACTGCCGGGTGCGAAATCCACCGTTGAGCGCCCAGACGTGAATGACCTCACGGACCACGACGTCGAAGTCGTAGCACGCGAGCTGCGCGGCGGCTTGCGCGGCCTTGACCCTGACCCGCTTGATCGGATGCGCACCGAGCCCGCACAACCAGTCGAGCAGTACGTCACGCTCGCCAACGTGATCCTGCCAGATGACTTCCAGCAGGGGGATGGCCAGCCTCGGATGTGCCAGCCGGAAGATCTGCCCGGCGCCACTGTCAGCCTGGTCTCCTACCAGATCGACGCAGGCCGACCAGTATCTCGGCCCGTTGAACCAGTCGACCTTCGGCACTTCCGTCTGGATGCCGTTCGGGACGTGCAGTTCGGCCAGCCGCTTCGCTTCACGCACCACGGTTCCCGCGGACAGGTCGTACATCACCGCCGTGGCCACCAGCAGGATGCGGTGCCACAGTTCGCCCTCGTTGAGCTCCTGTTGCGCCAGGCTGAGTTTGGCCGTGGGCTCGCCTTTCAGCAGTTCCTGGTCCGGCAGACCGCTGGCCATGTCTGCCAGAACGTCCGCGGCGAGCATTGCGGCGTCCCGTGGGACCCTGCAGCGCTGCAGCGCCATGCGTACATCTGGAAGCGCACATAACGCGTCGACACGGGACGGCGGTCGGCTTGCGAGGTGCTTCTTGAAGATCGCGTCCAGCGGCGGTGGCGTGTAGGGCACCAACCAATCCGCTTTGAGTGCGGCAGATCCCTTGGGTTCGTTGACGCTTACGAGGATCAGCACGCTGTGCCGCTGCTCAAGGTCGGCGCCGATGGACCCGAACCAGGCGATGTCGGGTGCCGCGACGCTCTCCGGCAGCACGAGGATGAACGCCTTGCCCTCGGGCAGCGCCGATCCGTCGATACTCGAGATGTCGTCGGTCGCGAGGATGTGCACATTGCCCCGCGCGGTCTGACCCACGCGTTCCAGGTGACGGGCCGCCGTTGCGATCGCGGCCGTGGTGCGGCCGGAACCGGACGGCCCGACCAGGCACTGCACGGGTGAGACACGCAGAGCGTCGAGCAGCCGCTGCGCGCAGGAGGGCTGGACGTATGCGGTGACCAGCTTGCTGAGCACATGCCCTGGCACCTCGCCGGAGCGGGGAACCACGGAGTTCTCGCCACCGAAGATGCTGATCTGTTCCGCCTGGAACAGTCGTGCCCGGTCACCGGTCATCATGCTCAGATTGCGAATGCCGTGTTGCCGGTCGGCCTGCGCAGCTCGGTCGTCGGTGCTGTCCTCATCCGGCTCGGGGTCGGCGTCCTCCAGCTTGTTCGGTGCGGAATCCGCCTCCGTGGATCCGTCGGGCTGAGTCTTTTCAGCGCTCTCTTCGGACGAGCCGAACTGCGTGGCAAATGAGGTGGAGTCACCCTCGCTGAGGTCGACGTCCGGTGTGGATACGACGTCCTCGGGCTCCGGCGACTCGGCCTCGTCCGGAGCCTCGCTCACGTGTTATCAGACCCTTCGTTGTATGTAATGTGTTGCGCGACGAAGGACCTGGCGTGTTCACCCGTCTGGTAGACGTTCGTGCCGGTGAAACTTGGCGCGGCCTGGGCGGCCGCGTCGCCGGTTGCTGCGTGAGCGACGGTTTCCGCACCTTCGAGATTCAGTGCCTCGTCGTCCTTCTTGATTTGCCGATGCATTTCCTTGGTCTCCTCGTCCGGGCTGCTTCCGTGCTTTTCGGAGAGCACGTCCTCAAGCTTTACGTACACCATGATCGCTTCCTTCTTCTGGCCTGATCGGAAATGAGCGAGCATGCGCAGGCGGGCCAGTTCCTGGTCGTCGGAGCCGTAATCGTCGGCAGCGAGCAACGCCAACTCGGGGAGTAGTCGCCGGTGTTGCCCACAGCGCATCTCTGCGTCCAGGCAGAGCATGAGCGTCGCCCGGTAGTCCAGCTGCATGGCACGGATTCGGCCTTGTAACTGGCGTTCTTCACGCTCCAGCGGCGTGCCGCCGAGCAGGCCGGCGGGACTGCCCCATTCGGCCAGCGCCAAGCGGCCGAGTCGGGCCGCCTCGTCTGCACGGCGATCGATCAAAGCCACTTCGGCGCGGGCCCGCAAGGCCCGGAAACGGTGGTAGTCGACCTGATGAGCCGCGACCTTGAGTTCGTAGCCGATGTTGTGTGAGGTGGCGAGGACCGCTGCGCCGTCCACGCCCGCCTTGGTGAACGCGGCGCGGATTCGGTTGACGTAGTTGTAGACCAGTTCCGCCGGGTTCTCGGGAACTTCTTCCTCCGGCCATAGCCGCTCAATGATCTGCGGCTTTTCGACGAGCCGCCGCTCGATTGCCAGGTTCGCGAGCAGTAGTCGCTGTTTACGGTCGCCGAGATTCACCTCGGAGTCGTTGACGAACAGCTTTATCTTGCCGAGCACTCTGACATCGACATGCATACAGAACGCCTCCAGATCTCATGTGGAGAGTCGCGGAGAAGAGTTACAGATTTCCCCAGGAGATTCGACCTCGGCGACAGGCGCCATCACAGAAAGAGCGCAAGAAAGAGGTCGAAAAATGTTCGATGAGCAGGCATCAACGCCGCAGTTCCGGACCGCCTGCGAGGGCGCGGGCACCTGTGTGGAGGTTGCGACGCTGGCCAACCAGGTCCTGGTGCGTGACTCGAAGGACCCGAACGGGGCCGTGCTGGCATTCACGGTGAGCGAGTGGAGCGATTTCGTCGCCGGCGTGAAGCGCGGCGTGTTCGACATCGCGTGATCAGGATGGGTGCCGGGGCGGCCCCCTCAGTCCGCCCCGGCTCCCGGCCTGCGGGTTCCCGTTCACTGAACCGCCTGCATCTCCGCGATCAGGTCGTGCAGCAGGCGACGCGCATCGTCCCCATACACGGCGCGGCGACTCAGCGATGCCCAACGGCGTCGATACGCGTCGACATCCGGCTCATGCCGGACCTGGAGATTGCCATGGATCATCTCGACGTTGACGAGATCGTCGAGCTCGTCGTCAGTCGACTCGTAAACGGTGAACGCGTGTGAGTAGGGCACCACCGCTTGGGTCGCGTATGGCAGCAAGCCGATGGTGAGGTTGCTCAGCGTGCTCAGCGTGCTGATCCGGTCCAGCTGTGCGGCGAGCAGCATCGGCGGCCCCGGCCGCCAGCGCAGCGCGCCCTCGGTGATGAGGAACAGGAAAGTCCGTGTGTCGTCGAAGAGCAGCAACTGCCGGTCGAGCCGGGCGGCGATGACTTCGGCAAGATCGTCAGGTCCGTACGGCACCTCCTCGAACGACTCGAAGACACGCCGGGCGTAATCGGCCGTCTGCAGGAGACCGGGGACGACCGAAGGTTGGAACGTCAGGATTCTGGCCGCCCCTCGCTCCGTCTCCTCGATCTCGCCCTGGATGTGGCCCTGGGCGGACAGCTCGCTTCGCCATCGTTGGATGCTGCCGTGGGCGGCGTCGGTGAGTGCGAGGAGCAGTTCGCTCAGGTCGTCCGGCGCACCAACCGCATCCACCCAGGCCTGGACCTCAGGCATTGACGGGACGGAAACGCCGGCTTCGATGCGGGAGATCTTCGATTGGCTCATCCCGATTTTCCTGCCGAGGTCACGACCCGACAGGCCAGACCGGGTGCGGGCATGCTTCAGCTCCTCGGCGAGGCGCCGTCGGCGCTCGTCCAGGGACCAGGCGGAACCACGCTCTGTCACCAATTCTCCAAAGATCGAACGACGGGGCCTCGCCAGCATCCCTTGATGCGCGGCGATTCGTCGATCATGAATCAAGCAGGAGGTCGATTCACAGTGAACCATTTTGATGCAAGCTGTCAAGAGGGCTTCTCGCCGCCGACGATGATCACGTGGCGAGTGTCGGGCGCCAGGTCCGGGCCGTTCGGCCCCGTTCCGCCCGGCGGCGAGGTCATGATCCAGGCCGGTGAGGTGTTCGGGCGCGAGATTCTCGTCATTCAGGCGCGCAACGCACACGTGACGACGCACCCGGTGTGTGGCCTCGCGGATCATGAAAACGCCACCCCGCGCGCCGAGGTGGAGACCCCGGCGCCACGCCGTGGCGGACGGGTAGCTGTGGTCACCGCGCTCATCGGCGCCGTCGGGGTGATCGTCGCCGCATTGGTGGCGGGGGTGTTCACCGTCTGGCACGGCTGATGGTGCGCCGCCGGCCTTGGCGAGGGGTGACCCCGCGCAAAGGCCGGCGGCCCGCGTCACCTTGACTTCGCTACATAGGCGTGGATGCACTTCCTCAGCTTCACTGAACATCACGAAAGTAAGGTTCGGCCGTTCCGGCGCAAGCGATGGGCGTCACGACAGCAATACCGGGCCGAACCCGGTTGATCGGCCGCCGTCCGTAGTCCGTCCGAGTCCACTCGTTGACCACTCGCCGACGAAGTATTCGGCTGGTCCTCCTGGCAGTGCACGCAACATGGACTTGACATCGGTGTGCGTCGTCGATTGACGGAGGTCGGCACCTGATGGTCGAGCCTCACCGCTGAATCCGACGGATACGCACTGAACTTGGATAGCCGGACTCCCGGCCTAATGAGAGCATTCACAGCACGATTGGTCGGGAGCACACTCGTGCCGATATCAGATGCATTGCGTTCGGTAGATCCGCGTACCGCATCGCCGGGGCGTCTCCGTGTGTGCGGGGTCAGTCGCCGCCGGACATGGAGGCGCCCATGCCGTTGCCGGTGGTCAGGAACGAGGTCGGGGGCAGGGAGCCGTCGAGCGGGCGGGGGGACTGGGCGGTGACCGGGTCCGTGGTGCGGAACATCGACCTCGTCCAGGTGCCCTCGTCCCAGGTGTTGCGGCTGGACTGCACGGCGGCGTTGGCGCGGACCGCGGTCTCGTTGTCGATCGACACGGAGCTGCGCAGGGTCGCCGGGGCGTCGGTCACGGCGAAGCCGGTGGCGCCGTTGCGGAAGGCGGTGTTGTTGGTGAGCTGCAGGGCCGCGCGGTTGCCGCTGTCGGTGAAGCCGTGATGGACGTTGTCCCAGGCGGCGTTGTGCCGCAGCCGGTGCGCGGCCGCGGCGGGCGGGCTGCCGCCGCCGAGGGTGAAGCCGTTGCCGTTGCTCTGCCAGTCGCGCACGCCCCAGCGGTTGACGCCGTTGCCGAAGGCCCAGTTGTACTCCAGCGTCACCGGGCTGCGGAAGTCGCCGAGGTCGAAGCCGTCGTCGGCGTTGTCGAAGGCGCGGCAGCCGCGGATGAGGTTGCCGTCGCCGTCGCCGAACTTCACGCCCAGGCCGATGCCGGTCTGGCCCTGGTCGGCGGGGTTGCGGTTGCGGTAGAAGTCGCTGTCCAGGACCTGGTTGCCGACGGTGCCGTCGTCGCGCAGGGTGAGGCCCGACTCCACGTTGTCGTGGACGGACAGGCGGCGGAAGACGTCGTGCTTGCAGGAGAGGCAGACGTACGCGTGGCTGCGGGAGCCCTTGATCTCCAGGCCCTGCACGGTCCAGTAGTCCGCCCGCTGGGTGATCGCCCACTTGTCGGCGGGGATGCGCGAGGCGTCGATCACGGGTGCCTCGTCGCGGTAGTTGGTGAGCGTGATCCGCTGCTCGGCGGTGCCGCTGGTCGTGATGGTGACCGGGTCGGCGGGCCGGTAGGTGCCGCCCCGCAGCGTGATGGTCTGGCCGGGCCGCACCAGCGCGACCGCCGCCGAGAGCGTCGCCAGGGGCCGGTCGATCGAGCCGTCCCCGGTGTCCGCGCCGGTCGGTGACACGAAGATCTCGCCGGTGGTCCGGGCCGGCGGGGTCGAGGAGGAGGCGGCCGGCGGCGCCGGGGAGGCGGCCGAGGGGGCGGCGGGTGCCTGCGGCGCGGACACGGCCGGCGCCTCGCGCCCGTCCGGCGTCTCGTACACCGCGTACGCGAAGCCGCCGCCCGCCACCACGGCCACGGTCGCGACCGCGGCCGCCTTGTGCTGGAACAGCTGCTGCAGGGAGCCGAGCAGGGACGTGCCGGGCAGCGCCGCCTTCGTGAACACGGCCGGCACGGCGACCGCGCCGATCCCGTGCAGCAGCCGCTCCGGCGGGATGAGTCCGTGCCGGTGGCCGCCGCAGCCGGTGCACTCGCGGACGTGCCGGGACAGCCGCTTGCGCCACAGCGGCCGGGCCACCCCGTTCCAGCCGTCGACGACGGTCGCGAGGCCCCCGCAGCGCGGGTTCGCCGCGAGGGCCCGGACGATCGCGCGGGCCGTCTCGAGCTGCGCCTTCATGCGCTGCAGACGGACGGCGGCGTGCGGCTGGCCGATGCCGAGCGCGGCCGCGAGCTCGGTGCGGGTCAGGTCGCCGGCCGCCTCGTGCCACCACAGCGCGAGCAGGTGCCGGTCGCCGTCGTCGAGCCAGCGGGTCGCCTCGACCAGCTCGCGGCGCTGCCCGGTGAGCACCAGCTCGGTGACGGTGCGCTCGGCGAAGTCACCGGCCGGGTCGGGCACCTCGGTGAGCGCCTCCGGCCGGCGCGGGAACCCCAGCCGGCGGGCCTTGCGCAGATGGAGCTGGATCTCGCGGTACGCGATGGCGACGACCCACGAGCGGAACCGCTCCGGCTCGCGCAGGCCGCGCAGGTTGCGCACGACCCGCTCCATCGTCTCCTGCACGAGGTCGTCGACGTCGGCGTGGCCGTTCAGGGCGCGGCCGATCACGTTGTACACCAGCGGCAGGTGCGCGGCGGTCAGCTCCTCCAGCGCCGCCCGGTCGCCGGCCTGGGCCGCCGCGACGAGCTCGGCCGTCTCGACGATGGTCTCGGCCACCGGGCCTCCCGCCTGCGATGTTAGCGCTCCCAACCGCCGCCGCATGGTTCCATGCCGTTCGGCGGGGTGTAAAGGGAGCGCCGTCGCGGCCAGCGGCGACGGGCGTAACTTTCAGAAAACACAGCGGTGGGCCCATCGCTGATCGCGATGAGCCCACCGTTGGTGGTGCCGGGTGTTACGCGACGGGGTAGTCCGCCAGGTAGATCGGCACGCCGATCATGCTGGTGTCGGCCGCGTTGCCCACGCCGTTGACGACGTGGTTGATGACGCCGGCGCTCAGGTTGACCGTCATGATGTGGTGCAGCTTGACGCCCGGAGTGTTCGGGGCCTCGAAGCCGTTCTCGGTCTGGATCGACGGGTTGTTCTGGTTGAAGACGTACACGCCCGCGCCGTACAGGTTGTGGGTCTTCACCTTGTTGTTGACCTTGTAACCGGCGTAGCCCTTGACGCTGCCGTTCATCCAGTCGGCCTGCGTCGGCGGGTCGTACGGCAGCTCGTTCTGGTACAGGATCGTGGTGCCGCGCTCGCCGTTCCAGACGGTGTTGTACTTCTGGAAGTGCTCGACGAAGAGGCCCGTCGCGGTCACGTTGTCGCCGTTGATGATGGCGCCGTAGCGGCCGGTGTTGGTGACCCAGCGCTGGTTGTCGCCGTTGACGCCGCCGGTGAAGCCCTCGACGCCGTGGTCGCCGCGCCACACCCAGGTGTGGTCGATGAGCACGTTGTCGCTGTTGACCTCGAGCGCGGTGTCGGTCTTGCCGATGTGAGGGCCGCCGACGCGGAAGTACACGTCGGACAGCGTGGTCGGGTTCTTCGGGTCGCTGAAGCCCCAGCCGTGCTCCTTGCCGACGCGCAGCAGGACCTTCGACTCCTTGAGGCCGGCGTCGATGGTGACGCCCGCGACGATGATGCCCGGGACGTCGGCGACGTCGAGCGGGGTGGCGCCGTTGACCGCGGTCAGCGTCGCGTGCCCGATGCCGAGGACCACCTGGTTGGGCCAGCGGACCTCAATGCTGCGGGCGATGTCGTACATGCCGGGGGTGAGCAGCAGGTTCTTACCGGCGAGCAGCGCCAGGTTGATCTTGGCGACCGAGTCGCCCGGCTTGGCGACGTAGAAGTCCGACAGCGGGATGGTGCGGCCGGCGGTCTGGCCGTTCGCCCACGAGATGCCGCTGGTGTTCTTCTGCGCCGACGGGACGCGGACCTGGTACTTGCCCTTGGCGTCGACGAAGAGGTACGGCTTCTCCCGGCTGATCGGGGTCTGCGCGATGGTGGTGTACGGCGGGTTCGGGAACGCCGAGTCGTCCGGGGCGCCGACGACGCCCGAGAAGACCTGGTTCCAGACACCGTTGGACCAGTTGTCGACCTGGCTGTTGCGGGTCAGCCACTGCTGCTGCGAGCCGTTGACGATCGTCCCGGCCTTCGAGTCGGCGATGAAGCCGCCGCTGGCGTACTGCGGGCCGGCGGTGCAGTAGTCCATCAGCGACAGGTTGCCGCCCGTGACGTTGAGGCGCCGCAGCGAGACGGCCTGCGACACGGCCCAGAAGTTGGCCGAGCCGCGGCAGCCGTCCTGGCCCTTGCCGTTGACGTTGATCGACAGGTTGGACAGCGTGCGCCAGAAGTTGACCAGCGCGAGGCAGTTGCTGGTGCCGCCGTTCTCGAGGCAGCGGTTGTACACCTCGACCTTGCCGTTGATGACGACGTCGCCCGGGTTGGCGCCCAGGCCGGCGATCTCGGTGTAGTAGCCGACCTTGAACTGCAGCGGCTGGTCTGCCGTGCCGTACGTGCCGGGCTTGAAGTAGTAGGCGTACCGAGCGGTGCCCATCTCGTTGTCGACCTGCTTGGCGTAGGTCGCGTCCAGCTTCGCCTGGATCTCGCTGACCGGCGTGCTCGGGTCGAACACGGTGACGTTGGGGCCCAGGTCCTGCGACCCGCCGTTCAACCCGGGCGGGGTCGCGCCGGCCGCTGTCCCCATCGAGGCGGTGGCGGTCGTCAGCGCCAGGCTGAGCACGAACGCCCTGCCGACGTTGCGACGGCTCGACCACCGCCTCACGGAATGCTCGGACTGGATCGTCATACGGGTGCGTCCTCTCGATCGTGCGGGCGGGTGAGGTACACGGTGGATGGGGTGTGGGAGGAGCCGGCGGCGCATCGGCGTCCGCGTGTGAGAGCGCTCTCTCCAGCGTGTTGTTTCTACCGTGTAAATCCGCCGTGCGCTACGTCCGCGCGCCCTCGATTTCCACGAAACCGCTCGGCGGTCACGGGAAATGCGGACGTTCCGTGCGATCCATCCGGGCTGCGGCGATTTGTGAAAGCGCTCCAACGACCGGGTGAGACGGAGGGTGATTCTGCTGTTTCACCCGGTCCGGCCGGGATCGGTCATCGCTGATGGCCGCTACGGTCGTGCTATGTCTCCGGTGCTGGTCCGCCCATACGTGAGAGTCATCGCGCACCATCAGATTCCACCCGCGGCACACCCCAACAACGCACCGGCGGTGGCGCGCCCCGAACCGCCGGAATACCACCCACGGCATTCCTGGATGACCCTCGTGAATCCGGCACCGTCGGCATCGCCGGGCTCTCGGCCGGCGCACCGCCGGGCGGGGCGGCACCACCCCGCGTTCGCGTGGACGGTGCTGGTCGTGACGACCGCGACGACCGCCCTGGCGCTGTCGGCCGGCGACCGGCCCGCGACGTCCGCGCCCTCCGCGGACTCCGCGCCGTCGTCCGGCCGGCTGCAGATGGCCGTCCTCCCGCCGCCGGTCGAGGCGGGCCTCGGGTTCGCGCCGGCCCTTGAGCCCGGCGCTGAGTCCGGTACTGGGTCCGGTGTCGCGCCCGCGGCCGTCTCCGGCGCCGCGTCGGGGCCGCTGGTCGGGTCCGCCGGGCTCTGCCTGGACGCGTCCGTGCGGCTGCGCCGCTGCTCCGGCGCCGCGGCGCAGACCTGGACGCTCGTCGCCGACGGCACGCTGCGCACGGCGGGCCGCTGCCTGGACGCCTCGCTGCGGCTGGGCGCCTGCTCCGGTGCCGTCGCGCAGCAGTGGGACGCCGTCCGGGGCGCGCTGGTCACCCGCTCCTCGAAGCAGTGCCTGACGGAGTGGGGCGGCAGGCCGTACATCACCCGCTGCGCCGGCACGAGGCAGCAGCGCTGGCAGGTGCCGCCGGCACCGGCACGGTGAACCCGTCCACCGGCGCGACCGCCTCCCGTCGCGGCAGGGAGCGCCCGGTGCGCGGGTCGGCCGGCTCAGGATCCGGCCACGCCGGTGTCATGGTGGCCCGCCGGGGTTCCGGCGGGCCACCGCCGTCTCAGGACAGCAGCGCCCGGACGCGGTCGGCGCCGACGGCGAGCAGCAGGGTGGGCAGGCGCGGCCCGGTGTCGCGGCCGACCAGCAGGTGGTACAGGAGCGCGAAGAAGCTGCGCTGCGCCACCTTCAGCTCAGCGGTCGGCTTGGTGTCCAGCGGGAGGCCGGCCATCACCTTCGGCACGCCGTAGAGCAGGGTGGTCAGGCCGTCGAGCGACCAGTGGTCGTCGAGCCCGGCCAGCAGCAGGCGCAGCGACTCGCGCTGCTCGGCGGTCAGCGAGTCGAGCAGCGCCTTGTCGGGCTCGTCGAGCACCTTGGTCCGCGACTCGGCCGGCACCTGCGTGTTCACCCAGTGCTGCGCCCGGTCGAGCCTCGGCCGGACCTCGTCCAGCGACGTGATCGGCTGCTCCGCGTCGAGGTCGCGCAGGATCCGCAGGGTCTGCTCGGCCTGCCCGGTGGTGATGTCGACGATGGAGGCGAGCGTCCGGTACGGCACCGTGCGCGGCGTCCGGGGCAGCTCCAGCGCCGCCGTCCGGGAGGCCCGCAGGTAGGCGGAGCGGTCGGCGGGGACCGCGGTGCCGGCCGTGCAGCGCTTCTCCAGCGCGTCCCACTCGTCGTAGATGCGCTGGATCTCCTGGTCGAACGCGACCTGGAACGACTGGTTGGGGCGGCGCCGCGCGTACAGCCACCGCAGCAGCGGCGCCTCCATGATCTCCAGCGCGTCGGCGGGCGTCGGCACCGCGCCGCGGGAGCTGCTCATCTTCGCCATGCCGCTGATGCCGACGAACGCGTACATCGGCCCGATGGGCTGCTCGCCGCCGAACACCTCGGTGACGATCTGCCCGCCGACCTGGAACGACGAGCCCGGCGACGAGTGGTCGACCCCCGACGGCTCGAAGATCACTCCCTCGTAGGCCCAGCGCATCGGCCAATCGACCTTCCACACCAGCTTGCCGCGGTTGAACTCCGACAGCAGCACGGTCTCGGTGAACCCGCAAACGCACGTGTAGGTCAGCTCGGTGGTGTCGTCGTCGTAGGACACGACGGTGGTGAGGTCGGTGCCGCAGTTGCCGCAGAACGGCTTGTACGGGTAGTAGCCGGTCGCGGCGGTCCCGTCGTCCTCGCTCGCGGCGCCGGAGCCCTCCGCCGCCTCGGCCTCGGCCTCGCTCGTGCCGGCCGCGGCCGCCGCGGCGGGCTTCTTCGTCCGGTACCGCGCCAGGACCGCGTCGATCCGGGCGCGCTCGCGCATGGCGAGCAGGATCTGCTCGCGGTAGGCGCCGGACGTGTACATCTCCGTCTGGCTGATCCCCCGGTACTCCACCCCGAGCTCGGCCAGCGACGCGATCATGGCGGCCTTGAAGTGCTCCGCCCAGTTCGGGTGCTCGCTGCCCGCCGGCGCCGGCACGGCACTCAGCGGCTTGCCGATGTGCTGCGCCCACGAGGGGTCGATGCCCGTGACCCCCGCGGGCACCTTCCGGAAGCGGTCGTAGTCGTCCCACGAGATGATGTGGACCACGTCGTGCCCGCGCCGGCGGATCTCGTCCGCGACCAGGTGCGGGGTCATCACCTCGCGGAGGTTGCCGAGGTGGACGGGGCCGGACGGGCTGAGCCCGGACGCGCAGACCACCGGCTTGCCCGGGGCGCGTCGCTGCGACGCCGCGATCACCTCGTCCGCGAACCGGTCGACCCAGTCGTTGTCTGTCTCACTCGCCACGATCGTCACTCTTCCGTCGGCAGCTGCATGGAAGAGGCCCCCCACCAGCGGCGGGGGGCCTCTTCATCGACCCTGCGCAAGCCTACTGTCCGGTGGTGCGACCGCGCACATCCGTTACCCCGGCCACGGGCGGCGCTCAGGTCACCTCCGCCGTATCCGCGGCCCCGACCATCTCCGCTGTTGCGGCCGTCTCGATCCGGTACGCCGTCGGCACCGAGGTGCCCTGCGCGGTCATCGAGAGCCCGAACGAGTCGAGCATGCCCGCGATGTACAGGATGCGCTCGGCCATCGGCGCCGGGTTGCGCAGCACCATCCGCCCGCCCCGGCTCTCCACGTGGCGGCGGCAGGCCATGAGGCAGCGCAGCCCCTGGGAGCCGAGGAACCGCACGCCGGCGATGTCGACGACGACGAGCTCCGGGACCGGGTCCGGCAGCGTGTCCGCCATGACGGTGAGCAGCTCCCGCGCCGTCGGGCCTTCCAGGACGCCGGTGAGGATCAGTGCGTGCTGCGCGTGGTCGCCGGCCGCCGCGTCGACCTGCACCCGTAGGAACTCTCGCCCTGCACCAGCCTGCGGACCGGAATGCCTCGAATCCACAGGAATGCCCTCCATGCAGTGGCGATCGTTCCGACACTACCGGCAAATCGGGCCGACGGCCGGATGTGTCACCCGATGGCCTGTCCGCCGGCCGTCACCGTGACGCTCAACGGGCCAGCTTGCGGTTGAGGTAGCGCTGCTCCGGCAGGCTCGCCGTGAGGCGGGCGGCGATCCGGTACTGCTCGACCGCGCCGTCCGGGTCGCCGCTGAGGTCGAGCAGGTGGCCGCGGACCGCGTACAGCCGGTGATGACGCTGCATGGCGGGGTCGTCCAGCAGCGGTTCGAGCATGGCCAGGCCGGCCGCGGGTCCGTGCGCCATGGCGACGGCGACGGCGTGGTTCAGGGTGACGGCCGGGCCGGGCGCGACCTTGCTGAGCATGTCGTAGAGCACGCTGACCTGCAGCCAGTCGGTCTCCTCGTAGGTCGCGGCCTCGGCGTGGACGGCGGCGATCGCGGCCTGCAGCTGGAAGCGGCCCACGTGCCCGCGGGGCAGGGTGCGCTCCAGCAGCTCGACGCCCTCGGTGATCAGGTCGTGCCGCCAGCGGAGCCGGTCCTGCTCGGCGAGCGGCACGAGGTCGCCGGCGGCGTCGACGCGGGCGGCGGACCGGGCGTGCGTGAGCAGCATGAGGGCCAGCGCGCCGGCGACCTCGGCGTGGTCGGGCAGCGCGGCGTGCAGCTGCCGGACGAGCCGGATCGCCTCCTCGGCGAGCTGCACGTCGAGCAGCGCCTCGCCCGACGTCCGCGCATACCCCTCGGTGAAGACCAGGTGGCACACGTCGATGACCGCGGCGACCCGGTCGGGCAGCTCCTCCGGCGACGGCATGACGAACCGCGCACCGGCCTGGCGCAGCGCGATCCGCGCACGGCTGAGGCGCTGCGTCATCGTGCGGGCCGGCACGAGGTACGCGGCCGCGATCTGCTCCACGCCCAGGCCGGCCACCGAGCGCAGGCAGAGCGCGACCTGCGACGGCCGGGTCAGCGCCGGATGGCAGCAGAGGAAGAACAGCCGCAGCGTGTCGTCGCTGTCCTCGGTCGTCGCCTCCTCCGTCGTGGCCGGGCGCTGGGCCGCGTCCAGCGTCTCGCGCCGGGTCCGGGCCGAGTCCGCCCGGGCCCGGTCGATCAGCCGCCGGGAGGCCACGGTGATCAGCCAGGCCCGCGGCGAGTCGGGCACCCCGTCGACGGGCCACCGGGCGGCGGCCACCTCGGCGGCGTCCTGCAGCGCCTCCTCGCAGTCGCCGAGGTCGCCGTACTTGCGCAGCAACGCCCCGAGGACGTGCGGCGCCTCCCGGCGCCACACGTCACCGAGCACCGAACCGGTCATTGGTCGTCGCCGCCGGGCCACATCATCGGGCGCAGCTCCACCGTCTCGTCCGGGCCGGAGAACCGGGCGGCGACCGCCTCGGCCCGCGCCTGGCTGTCGACGTCGATCAGGAAGAAGCCGGCGAGGTGCTCCTTCGCCTCCGAGTACGGCCCGTCGCTGGCGAGGGGCTCGCCGTCGCGCCACCGGTACAGCCGGGCGTTCGCCGGGTCGCCGAGCGCCTCGCCGCCGAGCAGCTCGCCGTTGGCCTGCAGCTCGGTCATCACCTGCTCGAACTCGGCGTTCAGCCGCTTGCGGACCTCGCCGGGCAGCGCCTGGTGGGCCGCGAGGTAGTCGCTCGTCGGGTGGCCCCAGGGCTGCGGGTTCGAGTGGATCAGGATGACGTACTTCATCGGGCTCTCCTCGCGTGTACGACGGCCGTTCCGTCGCTCGCCTGGTACGTCGGAGCGCCGCCTTCGATGTCTACATCCTCCACGGAAGTTTTTTCGGAGCTTCGCGCCGATCGCGGCCGGTGAGCTGAACGTGTTCACTAGCACACGAAGAGTGCTGGCCACCTGTCAAAGAGCCTTATTACCTAATTTGCTCCGAAAAGTACAACACCGCCCTACATTGCTAGGAGATGGCGCGTCGGCACCGTAGCTGGCGCCTCGCAACGGGGGGTTGGACGCAATGATTCAAGTGAGCAAACCGCGCGACCGCCGGGCAGGGCCCAGACGCGGCCTGCTCGGCTCGGCGGCTGTTCTGACACTGACGGCGGGCTCCCTGTTGGTGGCCCAGCAGCCCGCCTCGGCGGCGGTCCTGGCCAGCGTCACCGCTGTGTCGGCGCTGGGTCCCAACGAGACGCTGATCGTCACGGTGACCCCGGACGAGACGAACGCCACGGACGTCAACACGAGCCCTGCCTACATCGTCAACGCGGACGGCCCGGACGCCGGCTCGTCGCCCGACCAGTCCTGCCAGGTCAACGCGAAGGCCGGCGGGCCCTGCACGCTGACGGGTCTGATCGCCGGCACGACGTACACGATCACCGTCGACCCGCAGGGTGCCACGCTCGTCGCCGACGCCACCGCGACCGGTGTGATGACGCCCGTGCTGGCCCCGCCCACCATCGGCACCCCGGTCGCCACGGGCAAGACCGGCGAGGTCAACGTGGTGTGGACCGGCGCGGCGAACGCCCTGTCCACCGTCGCCAACTACACCGCGACGGCCTACCTCGGCGGGGTCTCGACGGGCAAGACGTGCACGAGCGCGACCAACGCGCTGAGCAACAGCTGCAAGATCAGCGGCCTGACCGACGGTACTGAGTACACGTTCAAGGTCGTGACGAACGGCGCCAACTCGGTCCCGAACTCCGCGGCCAGCAGCGCCAGCGTCGGCGCCACGCCGGGTGTCGGCCCCGAGGCGCCGGTCGACGTGGTCGCCGCCACCACCTCCGCCGGTGTGCCCACCGTGTCGTGGGGTGCCTCGCCGACCGAGGGCGTCACCTACGCGGTCGCCGCGTTCAAAGAGGGCGTCGCCATTCCCGGCATCACGTGCCCGGTCGTCGCCGGATCGATGGCGGTGACCTGTGGTGGCACCCCGGTCGCGCCGGGCTTCTCGTACGAGTTCGAGGTGACCGCCACCAAGGACGGGCTCAGCTCGGACCCCGCGAAATCCGGTGCCATCTACATCCTGGGCACGGTGAACGACCCCACTGACGTCACCGTGACCGGTGGCGACGGCGAGGCGACGCTGACCTGGGTCGCGCCCACGTCCGGCACCGTCGCCAAGTACCGGGCCGCCGCGATCAGCAGTGGCGGCGTCGTCAAGTTCTGCATCACCGACCAGCTGACCTGCAAGGTCACCGGTCTGACGAACGCGACCGTGTACACCACGGGCGTCATGTCCATGAACGCCAACGGCACGGCATCGGCCGGCGCCGCCTCCACGCCCACGACGGTCACCCCCGCCGTGGTGCCGAAGCCGGCCCCGCCGGTCGTCACCCCGCCGGCCGACGACGACGTCTCCGCCACCTCGGCGACGCTCGCCTGGACCGCGGCCGCTCCCGTCGGTGGTGCCGCCGTCGTGTACTACGTCGCGACCGCCACCCCGTCCGAGCCCGCCCAGGCCAGCTCCGGCGCCCTGAGCTGCACCGCGGTCGCCCCGGCTGTCACCTGCACGATCAACGGCCTGGCGGCCGGCACCGCGTACGACGTCACCGTCGTCGCCTACGCCAGCCCGACGGCGTACAGCACCGCGGCCACCACCACGATCACCACCAAGGCCGCCGCGCCCGGCACCACCGGTGCCATGAGCGGCCCGATCATCGCCAACAGCGACGGTCTGCAGCAGATCTTCGCCCGTGGCGGCGACAACAACCTCTACACCAGCGTCCAGGCCGCCGACGGCACCTGGGGCGCGTGGACCAACCTCAGCGGCCTGATCTTCAGCGACCCGGTCGCGATCAAGAACGCCAACGGCCGGATCACGGTCTTCGCCATCGGCGGCGACCACGCGATCTGGTCCCGGCTGCAGAACGCGGACGGCTCGTTCGCCTGGTGGACCCGCCTCGGCAACTGGATGTACGCGAACGACATCGAGACCGCGCAGAACGCCGACGGCACCGTCGCGGTGTTCATCCGGGGCACGGACGGCAACCTGTACTCGAACACGCAGATCGACGCCGCCGACCCGAGCCAGTGGAGCGGCTGGACCAACCTCAGCGGCCTGATCTTCAGCAACCCGACCGCCTTCACGCGGGCCGACGGGATCATGGAGGTCTTCGTCGTCGGTGGTGACGGCAAGGTCTGGCACCGCGTCCAGTCCGCGCCGAACTCCGGCACCTGGAACTGGTGGACCCACGTCTAGGACGCGGCCTGGCAACACGTAGCGGCGGACGCCCCGGGGCCCTCCCCCGGGGCGTCCGTCTGCCCGGACCCCCGGCATGATCGAGCCATGCGCGTCACGACACTGGGGGAGCTGGCCGTCGACGGCCGGCCGGTGAAGGGCGCACGGCTGGCGGCCGTGGTGCGGGCGCTGGTCGAGGCGCGCGGCCGGGCGGTGTCCGTCGGCGCGCTCGTCGACGCCGTCTGGGACGACGGCCCGCCCGACGACGCGCCCGGCGCGGTGCAGGCGCTGATCTCCCGGGCCCGGCGGCTGGGGCTGCCGATCGCCGCGGCCCCCGGCGGCTACCTGCTGCCCGCGAGCGCCGTGGAGGTCGACGCCGTCGTCGCGAGGTCGCTGCTCGACGGCGGCCGGAAGGCGCTCGACGCCGGCGACCACGAGCGGGCACGGGAGGCGGCCCGCGCGGCGCGGGCGCTGTTCCCCGAGGTGCCGGACCGCCCGACCCCGCTCCTCGCCGACGTCGCCGGGCTCGCCGCGGAGGCCGCCCTCGCCGCCGGCGTGCCCGCGGACGAGACCGATCTGCGCCGCCTCGTCGCGGACCAGCCGCCGCACGAGCCGTCGGCGGTGCTGCTGGTGCGGGTGCTCGCCGCGCAGGGCCGGGACGCCGAGGCCCTCGACGTCGTGGAGCGCCTGCGCGCCGCCCTCGCCGACGGCTACGGCGCCGACCCGTCCGCGGCGGTCGCGGCGGTGCACGTGGCGCTGCTCCGGGGCGAGCTCGCCCCGCGGGCGGAGCCCCGAACGGCGCTGCCGGCGGGCTGGCGGCGGGCGGTGACGACCCTGGTCGGGCGCGACGGCGACGTGACCGCGGTGCGCGCGGCCCTGGCGTCCGCGCCGCTGGTGACCGTGGTCGCCGCCGGCGGGGCCGGCAAGACCCGGCTCGCCGCCGAGGTCGCCCGGCTGGCCGTGACCGAAGGGCGGCCCGTCCACGTGGTGGAGCTGGCCGCCCTGCGCACCGACGCGGACGTCCTGCCCGCCGTCCTCGCCGCGGTCGGTGCGGCGGACCTCGCGGCCGGCACGGCGGAGTGGCGGGCGCTGGGTTCGCGGGAGCGGCTCCGGCTGGCCGTACAGGAGCTGCGCGGTCTTGTGGTGCTCGACAACTGCGAACACGTCCTGGACGGCGCCGCCGGGGCCGCCGCGGAGCTCACGGCGCTGGCCGAGGCGCCGGAGCTCGCCGTGCTCGCGACCAGCCGGGCGCCGCTGAGCCTGCCCGGCGAGGTCGTGCACCGTCTCGGGACCCTGGCGGACGACGCCGCGCTCGACCTCCTCGACGCGCGGGTCCGGGCCGGCGGCGGCGTGCCGGCCGACCCGGACCGGGCCCTGGAGCTGTGCCACCGGCTCGACAACCTGCCGCTCGCGCTGGAGCTCGCCGCGGCCCGGCTGCGGCACATGCCGATCGACGACGTCCTGGCCGGGCTCGCCGACCGGTTCGGGCTGCTCGACGCCGCGCTGCGCGGCCTGCCCGACCGGCACGCGAGCCTGTGGGCGCTGGTCGACTGGAGCCGCGAGCTGCTCGGCGCCGCCGACCGGGAGCTGCTGGAGCGGCTGGCGGTGATCCCGGCGCCGTTCACCGCCGCCCTGGCGGGCGCCGTGGTCGGCGGCCGGGACGTCCGCCGGGGGCTGGCGACGCTGGTCGAGCAGTCGCTGCTGGTCCTGGACGCGGGCGAGGACGGCGCGCTGCGGTACCGCATGCTGGAGACGGTCCGCGAATACGGCGAGGTGCGCCTCGACGGCGCCGGCACCCGCGACGCGGCGATGGCGGGCCTGGTCCGGTGGGCGGCGGCCGAGTCCGCCGACCTCGCCGCGCGGTTCCGGTCCCCGGCGCAGCTGCCGGCGTTCCGGCGCTGCTCGGCCGAGCAGGACAACCTCGTCACGGCGCTGCGCTGGGCGCTGGAGCACGAGGACGACGCCGCGACCGTCGACGTGATGCTGCCCCTGGCCCACCTGTGGACGGTCCGCGGCCTGCACGCCGAGGTCGTCGCCTGGACGCTGCGGGTGTTCCGGGTCGGCGACCCGCTGGCGCGGCGCCGCTTCGCGCTCGCCTTGGTCGACGCCGATCGGGCCACCTGGCTGTGCCTGTTCACCGGGCTCAACGCGTTCGTCCGGGACACGACCCGCCTCTTCGCGCTGGTCCTGCGGATGCTGCGGGCCCTCGGCACGCGGCGCGCGGAGATCTCGGACCGGGCGTGGACGCTCGCCTCGATGGTCCGGCGGCTCGCCACGCCCTACCTCGACCACGCGGCCGGCGCGACCGCGCTCATCGCGGACCCCGACCCCTACGTGCGCGGCTTCGGCTACTACTTCCGGGCCACCGTCAACGAGAACCTGGGCGCGCTCGCCGAGTCCGTCGCCGACGCGACCGACGCGTACCGGTGCTTCGAGGAGGTCGGCGACCACTGGGGGATGGGCACCGCCGCGCAGAGCATCGGCGCCCGCGGCGGCCCGGGCGCGCACGAGTGGCTGCGGCGCAGCGAACGGCACATGGACCTGCTCGGCGCCACCGAGGACGTCGGCTCGATCCGGGTGATGCTCGACGCGCGGGCGGCGTTCGGCGGCGACGCGGCCGCGGTGGAGCGGCTCAGGGCGGTGGCGGGCTCGCCCGACAGCCAGGAGCACGACGCCGGGCTGGCGTCGCTGGTGCTCGCCCAGCTGGCGATGGCGCACGACGACCACCCCGCGGCGCTGGCACACATGACGCGGGTCGTGGCCCTCGTCGACACGATGGAGCCGGTCGTCCCGCAGCTCCGGGTGCTGTACCGCAGCGCCGTGGCCGTGCTGTGCCTGGGGCTGGACGACGCCGACCGGGCCGCCGCGTTGCTGCTGCTGGCGTGGGACGAGGCGCTGTCCACGCAGGACGTGCCGATCATGGGGGCGTGGGCCCTCGCGGGGGCGGCGCTGGCGGCTCATGGCGGGCTCGGTGCCGCCGACGAGCTGTGGACGCTCGGGCTGCGGGTCGGCGGCAACCCCGAGCACCTCTTCCCCGGCGGCGACTTCCCCGTCGGCTCCGTCGGCTCTGGCGGCTCTGGCGGCTCTGGTGGCTCCGGCGGCTCTGGTGGCTCCGGCGGCTCTGGTGGCTCCGGCGGCTCTGGCGGCTCCGGCGGGGACGGCTGGGGATGGCGCGAGCGGCCGGTGACCGAGGCCACCGACCGCATCCGCGCGCTGATGTCAGACCTTCTTGCGGTAGGCGGCTAGCGCGAGGGGCATGAACACCGCGACGAGGGCGGCGCACCAGCCGAGCGTCCACCACACGTGGTCGCCGACCGGGGTGCCGAGGAACAGCGCCCGCATCGACTCGACCAGGTGCGTCAGCGGGTTGACCTTCACGAACCCCTGCATCCAGCCCGGCAGCGTCGCCACGCCGACGAACACGTTCGACGCGAACGTCAGCGGCATGATCACCAGGAAACCGACGCCCTGCACCGCGCCGGACGTGCGCACCAGCATCCCCACGAACACCAGCGCCCAGCTCAGGCACAGGCCGAACAGCACCGCGAGCAGGCAGCCGGCGACCGCGTGCACCGGGCTGGCGTGCAGCCGGAACCCCATCAGGTAGGCGAACGCGAACGTCGAGATGCTCACGACGACGTACCGGACGACGTCGCCCAGCACGGCGCCGATGAGCGGCGCGGAACGGGCGATCGGCAGCGACCGGAACCGGTCGAAGATGCCCTTCTCCAGGTCGCTGTTGAGGTTGACGCCGATCGAGATGGCGCCCATCGCGACGGTCTGGGCCAGGATGCCCGGCATGAGGAACTGCAGGTACTGGTGCGTGCCGCCGGCGACCGCGCCACCGAAGATGTAGACGAAGATGACCATGAACAGGGCCGGCTGGACCGTGACGTCGATCAGCGCCTCCGGGGTCCGCCAGGTCTTGATCAGGCTGCGTTTCGTGAGCTCCAGCGAGTGGCGTACGCCTCGGAACGGGCCCTTGTGGGCCTTGTTCTCGGGCAGGACGGCTACGGCGGTCATGCGGCGACCTCTTCCTTGGGCTTGCCGGTCAGGGTGAAGAAGACCTCGTCGAGGCTGGGCAGGTGCATCGAGAGCTCGGTGACGGCGATCCCCGCCGTGGCGAGCCGGGCGACGGCCTCGGTGAGCGCCTCGTCGCCGGCGACCGGCACCGACAGGACGCCCTTGCGGGTCTGCTCGGCGGTCTGCCCGCCGGTGGCGACCGCGGCCAGGATCAGCCCGGTCTTCTCCAGGTCGGCCGGGTCCGTGGGGCGCACCTCGAGGGTCTGCCCGCCGACGATCCGCTTGAGCCGGTCCGGCGTGTCGTTGGCGATGACCCGCCCGTGGTCGATGACGGTGATCTCGTCCGCCAGGGCCTCGGCCTCCTCCAGGTACTGCGTGGTCAGCAGCACCGTCGAACCGTCGCGGACCAGGGTGCGCACGACGCCCCACATGTCCTCGCGCTTCGACGGGTCCAGGCCGGTCGTCGGCTCGTCCAGGAAGATCACGTCCGGCCGGCCGACGAGGCTCGCGGCCAGGTCGAGCCTTCTCCGCATGCCGCCCGAGTAGGTCTTCGCGGGCCGGTCCGCGGCCTCGGTCAGGTCGAACCACTCCAGCAGCTCCGCGGCCCGCGCCTTCGCCGCCGGCTTGCGCAGGTCGAGCAGCGTGCCGAACAGCACCAGGTTCTGCCGGCCGGTCAGGTCCTCGTCGACGCTCGCGTACTGGCCGGTCAGCCCGATCCTGGACCGCACCCGCTGGGCGTCGCGGACGACGTCGGCGCCGCCGATCCGGGCGCTGCCGGCGTCCGGGCGCAGCAGCGTCGACAGGATGCGCACGGCGGTGGTCTTGCCCGCGCCGTTGGGGCCGAGCACGCCGTGCACGGTGCCCCGGGGGACGGCGAGGTCGACGCCCTGCAGCGCCCTCGTCTCCCCGAACCGCTTGACGAGGCCCTTGGCCTCGACCATCAGATCCGTCATGCCACCACCGTGCGCGGCCCCGCTGACACGGGACCGACACGGCGCCGACACGACTTTTGAACCCCGTGCCGGGCGGCGAGCATCTTCATGTGTGACGCCGGTTGGTTTTCGTGGAGGTCACCCTTGCGCGCCGAACAGGAGCACGAGTACGTCGAGTACGTCCGGGCGCGGATCCCGCGGCTGCACCACGTCGCCTACCTGATCCTCGGTGACGGCGACCGGGCAGACGACGCCGTGCAGAACGCGCTCACCGTGCTGTACCGCCGCTGGCACCGCATCGCGGACGTGTCGAACCTCGACGCGTACGTGCACACCATGGTCGTCCGGGCGTGCCTCGCCGACCGGCGGCGGCCCTGGTCACGGGTCCTGCTGCGGGACGCCGCCCCGGACGGCCCGGTGGCCGGCGGCGAGGGGCGGGTCGACGAGCGGCTGCTGATCCGGCAGGCCCTCGACCGTCTCCCGGAGCGCCAGCGGGTCGTCGTCGTCCTGCGCTTCCTGTGCGACCTGCCGGTCGCCGAGGTCGCCCAGCTGATCGGCCGCTCCGAAGGCACGGTCAAGAGCCGCACCGCCTATGCGCTGGCCGCCCTGCGCCGCGCGATCCCCTCGACCACCTGGAGCGCGTCATGATCGACGACCAGCTTCGTGACTACGCCCGGCGTACCTCCAGCGCCTCGCGCCTGCGCGCCGAGGACGTCCTGGTCCGTGCCCGCCGCTCCCACCGGCGCCGGCAGGTCGCTCTGTCGGCGTTTTCCGCTCTTGTACTGGTCGCAGTCGTCGCCGTGGCCCTACGGCCGTCCGGGGCCCGGCCACCCGTGCCGGCGATCACGGGTGCCGCGCCGGACGGCTGCTCGGTGCGGTCCCTGCCCCTGCCCGCCGGCATCACCGGCGGCTCCGTCATCGCCGCGGACCCGACCGGCCGGTACGTCCTCGGCGTCCCCTTCCCGAGCGACGACATGGCCCCCGCCGTGACGATCCTGTGGACCGACGGCACCCCCCGGCTGCTGCCGACCGGCTTCGCCGGGACCGCCGTGAACGCCTCCGGCCTCGTCGCCGGCATCAGCGGCCGGCTGGAGGACCGCCGGGCCGCCGTCTTCCGCGACGGCGCCGTGGTGGACCTGCCCGCCCCCACCGGCGCGACCATGTCCGAGGCCGTCGCCGTCAACGCCCGTGGCGAGATCGCCGGCACCGCGTACCTCCCGGGCACCCCGGACTTCTCCGCCCGCGCCGTCGTCTGGCCCCCCGGCCAGGGCGCCCCCAAGCTGCTGCAGTCGGGCGGCAAGGACACCTTCGCCGCCGGCGTCGCCGACGACGGCACGGTCGTCGGCACCATCGGCACCCGCGAGCACCCGTACCGCTGGTCCGCGGCCGGCACCGGCACTGCCCTCCCGCTGCCGTCCGGCTACCGCGGCGGCGAGGGCCAGGCGGTCACCGGCGACTGGGCGGTCGGCACCGCCTCCACCAGCCGCGGCGGCGAGGACGGCAAGGATGAGCTCACCGCCGAGTCCGTCGTCGTGCGCTGGAACCTGCGCACCGGCGCCCTCGACCACGGCATGCGCATCGTGCCCACCTCGGTGTCCGCCGCCGGCGCCCTGGCCGGCCGCGTCGGCAGGGACGAGCCCGGCATCTGGCGGGACGGCACCGTCGTCCCGCTGCCGATGCTCACCGGCGGCACCCGCGGCGCCGCCGCGACCATCGTCGGCGACGGCCACACGGTGGCCGGCTGGAGCGCCACCGCCTCGGGCCTCCCCGCGCCGGTGCTCTGGCAGGGCTGCTGAGGGTCTCTAGGCTTGAGCTCATGTACGTGCCTGCGCACTTCGCCGCCCCGTCCGAGGCCGCGGTCCACGAGCTGCTGTCCCGCCCGGCCGCGAGCGACCTGGTCACGTGGGACGGCCGGCAGATGGTGGCGACCACCCTGCCGCTGCTCTTCGACCCCGACGCCGGTGCCCTGCTCGGACACGTGGCCCGCAACAACACCCAGTGGCAGCACACGGCCACCGAGGCGCTGGTCATCGTCCGCGGCCCGGACGCGTACGTCACCCCCTCCGCCTACGCGACGAAGCACGAACACGGCCGCGTCGTGCCGACCTGGAACTACATCACCGCCCACGTCTACGGCACGCTCGTCGCCCACGACGACCCCGCCTGGACCGAGACCCTGGTACGCCGCCTCACCACCCTCCACGAGTCCGCCCGCCCGTCCCCCTGGTCGGTCGACGACGCCCCCCGCCCCTTCATCGAAGGCCAACTCCGCGCCATCGTCGGCGTCGAGATCGCCATCACCCGCATCGAAGCCAAGTGGAAGCTCAGCCAGAACCGCTCCCCCGCCGACATCGCCGGCGTCCGCGCCTCCCTCGCCACCGGCACGGCCCCCGAACGCCAGGTAGCCGCCGCGATGTCAGACACCCCCCACCCACCCGCCTAACTCGCTGGCTTGGTGTTGTGGGTCACCGGCTGACCGTCCCGCCACGCCGACGCGTGTCACGGTTGGACGCGGCAGCGCCTGTGCCGCGTCGCGGGTCAGGTTTGGCCGATCCCGCCGGTGTCGACATGCGTTGGGGCTGGGACGTGGATGCGCGTGGGCAGCGTGGTGGGGCGCGGCTTGGTGATACCGCCGTGATGATCCCGCGCGGGTCGCGGTTCGGGGGTGGCCGGGCGTGGTGCGGTGTTGTGGGTTGCAGAACGGCGTCGTGGGTTACGGTTTGCGCCGTTCCGCCGTGATGACCCGTGCCGAGGTTGGGGTGTGGTGGAGCGTGGGCGGCGTGGTGAGGGCGCGGCTGGGTGACACCGCCGTGATCGTCCCGCGCGCGTCGGTGGCCAGGCGTGGTGCGGCGTTGTGGGTTGCGGGCGGGCGAGGCTGCGGTGTGGGGTGGGCGTCCTGCTCACCGATTCCGCGGCTGGGTGGCACCGCCGTGATGGTCCCGCGCGTCGCGGTTCGGGGGTGGCCGGGCGTGGTGCGATGTTGTGGGTTGCAGGGCAGCGTCGTGGGTCAGGGGAGTTGAGACGCTCCGCCGTGATGACGGGCGTTGAGGCCGAGCGTGGTGCGGTGTTGTGGGCAGGCGAGGCTGCGGTGTGGGGTGGGCGCCCCGCTCACCGATTCTGTGGCGTTGTTGGTCAGGGGGCGGGGAGGTGGCAGACGGCCTCGATGTTGTTGCCGTCGGGGTCGCGGAGGAAGGTGCCGAAATAGTTGGGGTGGTATTCGGGGAACAGGCGTGGGGCGTGGAGGACCTCGGCGCCCAAGGCGACGCCCGCCTCGTGGAAGGCGATGACCGTGTCGCGGTCAGCGGCGGAGAACGCGACGTGGACCTCGCGCTGGACGACGTCGACGGTGACCGGGCCGAGCCAGAAGTCGGGCTTGGTGACTCCGTAGCCGGCGACGCCGGGGAACTCCATCATGCGTTTCGCGCCGAGCGGGGCCAGCACAGCGTCGTAGAACGCCTTGCTGGCATCGAAGTCGGCGACCTGGATCCCAAGATGGTCGAGCATGCCTCCATTCTAAGAACCCGACCGACACTTTCCGTGGGACCGGCCAATGGCTCAGCCGATGCGCTCCACGACGTTGCCGTCGCTGTCGCGGATGAGGGTGGGGCGGACGTCGACGATGAGGCCGGGGGCTTCGGGGACGGGGGACGCGCCGGCCAAGGGGACGAGGACGCCGGTCAGGTTGTCGAGGGCTTCTTCCGTCAGGACGATCCTCAAGAGGGTGCCGTCGCTGTTGGTGCCGAGGCCGAAACTGCCGGAAGAGAACTCGACGCTGCTGTCGGGGCCGTCGATGACCAGGGTCCGGCCGAATCGCAGCCGGCCGCGGAGGATGGCGGCGATGCGTTCGACCGCGTGGGCGCCGACGATGAGGCGGTACCCGTCGCCGTCGGGCAGCCAGGCGAACTCGGCGACGGCCAGGCTGCTCGTGGAGGAACCGTCGCGGCGTCGGCCGGCGGCGACCTTCTCGGCGAACGCGGGAATGTCGGTGAACGAGGTGCGGCCCAGATCGGTGATGAACAGCGGCGCGTATCCGGCGGCGAGCTTGAGCACGGCCTCGGTGCTCCAGGTCTGGGTCGCCGCGTATTCGCCCAGGGTCAGCCCGAACACCTGCAGGAATCGCACTCTGCCGAACGGGGTGTCGATGACGCCGAGCTCCGGATCCTCGAGGAAGGAAATGGCGCGGATCCGGGTCTGGTACTCCAGCGCGATCGGACCGTTGAGGTCCATCTGATGATTGGGCGCGAAACCGTTGCCGCTGCTGAAGTTGTACCGGGCGAGGTTCTGCAGGAAGTTGGCGGCCCAGATGGGCGGCTCGGTCTCGCCCGGCGCGCGACGCACCCGGAATGTGAACTCGTAGCCCCAGCCGGACCATTCCGCGTCTGGATTCGGCGCCGAATACAGCTCGCTCATGCCGTAGCTGACGATGTGCCAGTGCGGGACCGGTGTGTCGCGGGCGTAGAAGCTGATTCCGTCCAGCGGATCCGGGCCGCCGAGCGACCATTTCAGCAGCGTGGCGTAGTGCTTGGGCTCGATGCCGGGGTAGAGGCGGTCGAGCGCGGCGTCGATGGCGTCCCAGCCAGGTGCGTCGGAGGTCACCAGCCGACCTAACCACAGTTCGGAAATCCTTCAACCCTTGGTGCGACTAGGGTTGAGGCATGGCTCGTACCATCGCGACGAACACCGACGTGGACCGCTCCGGACTGACCGAGTTCCTCCGCACCCGGCACCGGGCATTGATCATCACCACTCGCGCGGGCGGGCGGCCGCAGGCCTCGCCGGTCACCTGCGGCGTCGACGCGGAGGGCCGGATCGTCATCTCGACGTATCCGGAGCGCGCCAAGGTCCGCAACGCCCGCCGTGACGAGCGCGTCTCGGTCGTCGTGCTGTCCGACGAGTGGAACGGCCCCTGGGTCCAGGTCGACGGGGTCGCCGAGGTGCTGGACCTGCCGGAGGCGTTGGAGCCGCTGGTCGAGTACTTCCGGTGCATCTCCGGCGAGCATCCCGACTGGGACGAGTACCGGGAAGCGATGCGCCAGCAGGGCAAGTCGCTGCTGCGCATCACGATCGAGTCGTGGGGGCCGATCGCGACGGGTGGGTTCCCCGCGCGACTGGCCTGACCCGCCACGGCTGCCTGACCCGCCACGGCTGCCCGACCCGCCACGGCTGCCCGACCCGCCACGGCTGCCCGACCCGCCACGGCCTGCGGCTTGCCGCGGCCTGCCTGACCGTCGCGGCCTGCCCGGCTATCCGGCGTGGGTGTCGACGGCGGTGAGGCCGTCGGCGAGCACGGCCAGGGCGTCGTCGGGCCGGCGCATCGCGGTCAGCAGGTCGGCGAGATCGAGGGAGAGCTGGGCGAGCTCCCGCCGCGGCCCGGTCCCGCGATGGATGGCGATCGCGGCCCGGAGGTGCCGCTCGGCCGCCTCGAGATCGCCGGCGTCCTGGCTGAGCAGGGCATGGACCCGATGTGCACGAGCCCGGCGCACCTCGCCCGCCGACCCGCCGCCACCGGTACGGTCGCGGCGATGGCCTTCGAGGTCGGCATCGCCGGTGCCGCTGTGAGTGCCGCCGTGAGCGCCGGTGCCGGGGGTGATCAGAGCATCCGCGTCCGGCTCGATCACAAGATCTGCTTCCGGCGCGATCGCAGGATCCGCTGCCGACAGCAGGGCACGCGCCGTCGCCGGATCGCCCAGCGCCCGGTGCACCTCCGCCAGATCCACCAGCGCGTCCAGCGCCTCAGGCCCCGTCGACCGCTGCCGCGCCGCCGTCAGATCGGCCAGCGCGCCCGCCAGGTCGCCCGCCGACAGCCGCGCCCGCGCGCGGATGCGGAACGCGCCCGCGATCTCGTCCGCCAGCCACGACTCCAGCACCGCCGCCCCGGCCGCGGTCAGCGCCGCCCGCGCCTCCGGCAGATGGCTCGACGCCGCCAGGGTCCGGGCCGTCGCCACGAACGCGGACACCGCCTCGGCGCCAGGCCCGGCCAGCGCGAGCGCGGTCGACGCCGCCGGTGCCGCGTCCTCGCCCAGGTCGTGCTGGCACAGCGCGAGCAGCGCGTGCACCGCCAGCACCGACGCCGGATCCGGCAGCCCGGCACGGTGCAGCTCGTCGCGGAAACCCGTCAGCAGATACGCGGCATAGCCCGGATCACCCTGCAGCCGTGCGCACAGCGCGAGCCCGGCCACCGCGGGAGTCCGCAGATGGGCCAGCGTCGGCGGGACCAGCCGCCGGGCCCGCTCGAAGTGCGCGACGGCGTCGTCGGCCGCGCCGGCCGTCAGGCGCCGCCGGCCGAGCACGACCTCCGCCGCCGCCCGGCGGGTGTCGAGCGCGGTCGGGTCGGTGGCGAGCTGCTCGTACCAGGGCTGGGGCTGCACCTCCTCAAGCAGATCGATCTCGATGGACAGCGCGTCGCCGGGGTGGCGGCCCGTGGTGAGCTGCGTGACGTCGACGCGGAGGCGGGCCGCGAAGTGTGCGAGCGCGTCGCTGGACGGAACGCGGTGACCGTTTTCGACGGACGAGACATAGGCGGCGGTGTAGTTGGGCTCGGCGAGGTCGCGCTGCGTCAACCCCTTGCCGGTGCGCAGTGCCTGGATCCGTTCACCGACCCCGCTCACAGCGATCCGCCCTCAGGCAGCCGGGCCGCGGCGAGCAGCCCCCGCCGGAAGCTTTCCGCCGCACCCTCGACGTTACCCCCGGCCCGCCGTTGCTCGCCCAACAACCTGCTCGTCGTCACGAGTTCGGCAACGAGACCTGACTCTTCGTAACGATCCGCGGCGGCACTGAGCAGCTGGTCCGCAACAGGAGACCCGGGGGAGCGGGCACCCGCGATCCGCCCGAGGATTCGGTCGGCCTCGGCCATGCACTCCTGGTGGGGGGTGCGGCGGCAGATGTCGACGGCCTCGCCCGCGAGCCGCTCGGCCTCGTCCAGGTCGCCGTCGAGCCGGCGCGCCTCCGCGAGCTCAAGGGTCGCGCCGGCCAGGTCCTGCACGGCGCCGACCTCGCGCAGGATCGCCCTGGCCTGCTCGAAGCGCTCCGCGGCCTCGCGGACCCGTCCGACGCGGCGCAGCACGTAACCGTGCGCCCATTGGCAGATGCCGATCTCGCGGGTGAGCCCGAGCGAGGTGTAGATGGCCAGGGCCTCGCCGAGCAGTCGCTCGGTGTCGGCGAGGTCGTGGTCGCGCCGCTGCTGGGCGACGGTGACGCTGAACTGCGCGAGCCACTCGCGGTTGCGCACCCGCGGCAGCAGCGGCAGCGCCTCCCGCTCCAGCCGGCGGGCCCGCTCGCGCCAGTCCAGCTCCAGGAACGTGTACACCAGCGCGCTCGTCAACCGGACCTGCGCGTCGGGATCGGGGTCGGCCGCGGCGCGGACGGCGCGCAGCTCGGCCTCGAGCAGCGTGATCGCCTCGCCCGTGGCGCCGGTGATCTGCAGGCAGTAGGCCTCCCGTGCGACCACCGCGGCGCGCAGCGTGACGTCCTGCTGCTCCAGCAGGGTTTTCGCGCCGGCGTACCGCTGGATCGCCGCACCCACGTCGCCGCGGTGCAGCGCGACGTCCCCGGCGAGGTGGACCGCGCGGCACTGGAGCTCCGGCAGCGCGTACCGGCGCGCCAGCTCGGCGATCTCGTCGGCCTTCGCCGCCGCCTCGGCCGTGCGGCCGCGGGACAGCTCCCGGCGGGCCTCGGCGAGCTCGCCGGAGAGGGTGTCGGCCAGGTCCGCCGGGCGGCCGTGGCGCAGGTCGTCGGCGTCGACCCCGAGCGCGCCCGCGATGTGGGCGAGCGTCTCGGCATTCGGCACGCGCACGCCGCCCTCGATCGCGGCCAGGAACGCGCGGGTGTACCGCGGCTCCGCCACCTCCCGCTGGGTGAGCCCGCGGTCGAGGCGCAACCGCCTGATCCGAGCGCCGAGCGACTCGTCCTCCGTCACCGCGTCACCTTCCCACATCACCTGTGTATTGACAGCCGACTGTGCGCGTCCTAGCGTTCACGCAACAACGACGGTAACTGGAGTTAACAAGCCAGTTGCGCACCTCCCACGATCTCCGGCGTCGGGATGCCGGGTGCCTCCCCCGTCCCGATGCCGGACACCACCGCCAGCACCCCCAACGCTGCACTTCCGGGAAGGAACTGCGATGCGCAGAACTGCCCTGGTGCTGTCCGTCACCGTGACCGCCGCCCTGGTCACGACCGGCGTACTCACCCACAACGCCCTGGCCGGCACCGGCGTCGCCGACACCGCGGCGGCGCCACCGGCCGGGGTCGCACCCGCTGTCTTCAGCGCGATGCAACGCGACCTGCACCTCACCCCGGCGCAGGCCCGCGACCGTCTCACCCTCGACGGCCGCGCCGCGACCACCCAGCAGGTCCTCCGCACGACCCTCGGCGCCCGCTACGGCGGCACCTGGGTCGCCGCCGACGGCAGGACCGTCACCGTCGGCATCACCGACGCCGGCCAGCAGCAGAGCGTCCGCAACCTCGGCGCGACCCCGACCCTGGTCAGCCGCAGCGAGGCGCAGCTCGACGCGATCGTCGCCAAGCTCGACCGGCAGTCGTCCGCCGCTCCGCGCACCGTCAAGGGTTGGTACGCGGACCTGCCCACCAACTCCGTCGTCGTCCTCGGATCCGGCGCGCAGGGCTTCCTGGCGGCGGCCGGCGTCGACCAGGCCGCGGTCCGCGTCGAGGCGACCAGCGAGGACCCGAAGCCGTACATCGACGTGGTGGGCGGCAACGCGTACTACATCGGCAGCGGCACCAGGTGCTCGATCGGCTTCTCCGTGAACGGCGGCTTCGTCTCCGCCGGCCACTGCGGCACCACCGGCGCCCGCACCACCCAGCCGAGCGGCACGTTCCGCGGGTCGAGCTTCCCCGGGAACGACTACTCGTGGGTCCAGGTCGACGCCGGCAACACCCCGCGTGGCCTGGTGAACAACTACAGCGGCGGCACCGTCGCCGTCGCCGGGTCGACCGAGGCGGCCGTCGGCGCCTCCGTCTGCCGCTCCGGCTCCACCACCGGCTGGCACTGCGGCACGATCCAGCAGAAGAACGCGTCCGTCACGTACTCACAAGGCACCGTGACCGGGCTCGTGCGCACGAACGCCTGCGCCGAGCCGGGCGACTCCGGCGGCTCGTGGCTGTCGGGCACCCAGGCGCAGGGCGTGACCTCCGGCGGCTCGGGCAACTGCACCTCCGGCGGCACCATGTACTACCAGCCCGTCAACGAGATCCTTCAGGCGTACGGGCTGACCCTTGTGACCTCGGGTGGCGGCCCGGGTCCGACCGCGACGGCCACGACGACGAGCCCGCCGCAGGGCGGGACGTGGGCGCCGAACACCGTGTACGCGACCGGCGCGACCGTCACCTACGGCGGCCGGTCCTACCGCTGCCTGCAGGGCCACACCTCGCAGGTCGGCTGGGAGCCACCGAACGTACCGGCGCTGTGGGCGTGACGGTTTCGACTTAGTTCGCGGGTATGGGGAGGAGCGGGCCCGACAGCGTCGTCGGGCCCGCTCCGCGGTGCTGCAGCCGGCTGCGCACCTCACCGGCCTTCGGGTGGGCGAGCACGTCCAGGGTGCTCAGCGACCGGGTCCACGCCGCCCTCGCCTGATCCCACCGGCCCGCCGCGGCCCAGGTGTCACCGAGCCGGATCGACGTGTCGGCCTCGTTGAACCGGTCGCCCTGCTCCGCGTAGCGCAGCAACGCGTCCTGATAGCGCTCGATCGCCCGGTCATGGTCGCCGAGGCGGTGGTGGATGTACCCGAGGCTGTCCAGCGTCGCCGCGACACCGGCCGCGTCGCCGAGCGCCCGTTGCAGCTCCAACGCCTCCTCGCAGCACTCGAGGGCCACGTCGTGGTGCCCGAGCCGGGCGCGGTGCCAGCCCGCCGAGTTCAACGCCCGGGCCTGCCCGACCGGGTCGTCCGCGAGCCCGAACAGCTTCAGCGCCCGCTCGTCGTGCGCGACTGCCTCCGCGAACCGGTCCTGCGTCTCCAGCAGCCAGGCCAGCGCGTGCTGGCACCGGGCCGCCCCCGCGTGGTCGGCCAGCTCGACGAACAGGTCGAACGCAACCCGCAGGTGCCGCCGCGCCTCCTCGTGCCGCCCGCTGCGGATCAACCCGCCGGACAGGCTGCGGTGCGCCAGTGCGAGCGCCGCCCGGTCACCGAGCCGCTCGGCGGCGCCGACCGCGGCCCGCTGCGTGGCGATCCAGTCGCCCCAGCGCCCACTCCTGTCGAGGTGGTCGGCCATCGCCCAGGCCAGGCGCCACGCCTCCCGGTCCGCCCCGCACGCCACCGCCAGCTGCACGGTGCCGATGAGCGCCGTCCGCTCCTCCTCGAACCACGCCGCCGCCTCCCCGTCCGGGACCTTCCGCGCGGCGGGTGCGGGCAGCCCCGCCGGGTCCCGCGAAGGATTGAGCGCCATCGCCGCGGCCGTGGCCGCCTCGACGTAGTGCGAGATCAGCCGCTTACGCGCGGCGGCGCGCTCCGAGGCGGGGTCGGCGACGCGGGTGAGATCGGCGGCGTACGCACACAGCAGGTCGTGCATGCCGAACCGCCCCGGCCGTCCCTCGATCACCAGCTGCGCCCGTACAAGCTCCGCCAGCAGCGGCAGGACCGTCTCGCGCGGCAGCCCGGCGATCGCCGCGGCGGCCGCGATCCCGAGCTGCGGGCCGGGGTGCAGGCCGCCCAGCCGGAAGAGCCGCTGCGCGTTGGGGCTGAGTCGCTGGTACGACCACGAGAACACCGTCTCGACGTCGGCCTTCGGGTCGTCGGACCGCAGCGCGTCCAGCCGGCTGCGCGCCCCCGTCAGATCCGCGGCGATCGCGGCGAGACTGAAGTCCGGATGCAACGCCGCCCGCGCCGCCACGACCGACAGCGCCAGCGGCAGCCGCGCACACGCCGCGACGATCGCGTCGACCGCCGCCGGCTCCCGCTCCGCCCGCGCCGCGCCGATCCGCCCCGCGAGCAGCGCCCTGGCCTCGCCGACGTCGAGCAGGTCGAGCGTCACCGGATACGCGCCGTCGGCCGCCACCAGCTCCGTCAGGTCCGACCTGCTCGTGACCAGCGCGAGCGCCGCCCCCGTGCCCGGCAGCAACGGCCGCACCTGCTCAGCCGTCGACGCGTTGTCCAACACGATCAACATCCGCTTGTCGCGCAGGAGTTGCCGGTACCGCCGAGCCCGCGCCCCGGCGTCCGCGGGCACCTGCGCCGGCGGCACCCCCAGTAACCCCAACGCGACACCGAGCGCGTCGAACGGGCTGACCGGGTCGCGGCTGCTCGGCCCGAACCCACGCAGGTCCAGAAACAGCTGACCGTCCGGAAACGTGCTCGTCATCCGATGCGCCCAATGTACGGCCAGCGCCGTCTTCCCGACCCCCGCCGTCCCCGACACCACGATCGCCCGCCGCCGCCGGTCGAGCAGCCCGTCGAGGTGCGCGAGCTGCCCCGTCCTCCCGGCGAACATCACCAGGTCCGCCGGCAACTGCCGCGGCGCCTCATCCCCCTTGGGCACCCCGGCCGCCCGCAGCTCCTCCACCCTGTCCCGCGCCGACGCCAGCGCCCGCTGCTCGTCCGGCGTGGCCCCGAGCAGCCTGACCAGCTCGTCGAACCGATCCGTCGGCGGCAGCACCCGCCCGGCCAGATACTCCCCGACGATCCCGTGCGACCATCCCGTCAGCGCCGCGATCCGCCGGTACGTCAACCGCGGCTGCCCCGCCCGCCCCGACTCCCGCACCCGTAGCTCCCGCAGCACCCGAGCAAGCTGCCCCATGGTGCCGACCTTCGCCGCGTCCTCGAGCAACTCGTCCACTGCCGCCGATTCCTCACGTCGCGCCCGCCCACCCCCGCGCCCTGCCAGTGTCGCGCGCCCCCGCAACCCGCCGGTCCCCCCGAGCCCGCGGTTCTCGATCGAAGGACGCTTCTGGCCACCCCAACGACCGGATCCATCCTTCGATCAAGAACCTCCGGACCGTGGCAGCCTGCGACCGGACGCGGTGCCGGCCGTGATCGGCTGAGCATGGAGTCCGGGGCAATATCTTGTGGGCACATGGACGCGGCGATCGCTCCGTCCCGGTGACTGGCCTGCGACTGCCAGCCTTGCTTCCCGCGGCCGACGCGAAGGCGCCGGCTCGAACCTGCGGACGCGTGGCAGGCAGCGAACGCCTTGCCCCGCGACTGGATGCGGGTGCCGGCCCACACCTGGGAAGCGCACGGTCCGGTGACCGCCACCCACTCCAGCGGCGACCACGGGTGCTGGCTCAGCGACCACGGAGGCATACCGGCTGGGTGCCGCTGTCCGTCCTGCCTGCACCTGCCGGCGCCGCCATCCATCCTTGGCGCAGGCTTCCGACACGCGGGGCGGGACAGACTCCCCGAGGCGAGGCGAGGCGAGGCGAGGCGAGGCGAGGCGAGGCGGCGCGAGGCGGCGCGAGGCGGCGCGAGGCGGCGCGGGGCGAGGCGGCGCGGGGCGAGGCGGCGCGAGGCGGCGCGGGGCGAGGCGGCGCGGGGCGAGGCGGGGCGAGCCGAGGCGGGGCGAGGCGTTGGCTCAGGTCATGGGTCTGCGGTCTGGTGAGGGCCTCCTGTCCGCGGCCGGGTGTGGGCGCGTGGGGGTGAGAGGTCGGGGAAGTGGGTCACTGGAGGCGGCGGATCTCGCGGGGGAGGCCGCGCATCCAGGCGCGCAGCAGCGGGGTGACGGTGCGGACCAGCGGGCTGGCGGGGGCGTCGTCGATCGGGGAGGTGAGGGTGTCGGCGGCGAAGATGAAGGGGTCGATCAGCGGGGTGGGGCGGTGCCTGTCGTGGAGGTCGCTGCGCTGCAGGGCGTCCTCCACCAAGGTGCGGAAGGCGGCGGCCGGGACGTCTTCGCGGACGGCGCGGATGGCCTCGTGGAGGTGGCGGCGGACGCCGAGCTGCTGCTCGTGGGCGGGGGAGCCGACGCCGACGAGGAAGGTGAGGTAGGTGCGGGTGAGGCGGCCGTCCTCGCGGTCGAGATAGCACTCGACGGAGCGGGTCCAGCCCGCGCGGGCGACCGAGAACCCGAGGCCGGCGACGGTGCCGTCGGCGGCGACGAGGCGGTGGCAGCCGCCCGCGCGCTGGGGGCCGGCGAGCTCCGGGGACCAGACGGGGCGGCGGGCGCCGGCGGCGACCATGCGCTCGACCGCGGCCGCGGCCGCGGACGCGACCCGGCCGCCGGCGACGCTGCCGAGGCCGAGGACGACGGCTGGGGCCATGGGGGTGGTGGCGCGCTCGAAGCTGGGGATCACGTCGGAGAGCAGGACGGCCTCGAGGGTGCTGCCGGCAGTGACGTGGGCCATCGGGTCGCCGATGGTGAGGGCGGCCATCGACACGAACGCGGCGCCCGCGAACTCGGCGTCGGTCGGGTCGTCGTCAGGGACCAGGGCGGCGGGCCCGCCGAGGATGCGCCGCAGGAGGGGGTCGACGTCGCCCACGACCGCGGCGAAGAGGCCCGGCGGACCGGCCGCGGTCGAAGGAGCGCGCCGGTGCGGCGTGCGGCGGTGGACAGACTGCTGACGGTGCCTGCGTTTGTGGCTACGACCACGACTCCCCGGACCCATGCCAGCAGTCTGCACCTACCCCCCGACAAAAAATCGCCGCACACACCGTCAATCCCCGTGCCGACCTGCGCAAAACAAAATCACAGCGGCCAGGTCCGCCGGGCGGCTGAGCATCGGCCAGTGGCCGGTCGGCAGTTCGTGGACGCGGTAGTCGCCGCGGTCCAGGCCGGCGAAGAAGGGATGGTCGCCGTCGATCATCTGGTGGACGTCGGCAACGGCGAACGTCGAGCAGATCAGGTCGGTCGGCGGCTGCGCCGCGGACGAGAGCCGCAGCGGCGACAACGCGCTGGCCAGCGGGTGTGGGACGGCGCGGGAGAACTGTGACGGATGCAGGCCGGCGAACTGCACCGGGTCGTCAGCGGGGTCGAACGACGGCGGCGGGATGAACACGCCGTCAGGGGAAGCCGGCGGGGACACGTCGGCCTGCGAGACGCCGTCCGGCAGAGGGCCGCTGTCCACATAGATCACTCGTGAAACCTTCAAAAGGTCCGCCGCGCCCCGGACCGGCAGACCGCCGTAGCTGTGCCCGACCAGCACCACCTCCGCGGCATCCGCGACGGCGGCGGTGACCTGCGAGATGTGGTCGTCGAGGGTGGCGCCCGCGCGCAGGTCGAGGCTCAGCGCGGTCACGTCGTGGCCGGCGGAGCGCAGCGGCGCGGCGACCGCGTCCCAGGCCCAACCGCCGAGCCACATACCGGGAACAAGGATGAAGTGCGTCATGCCACGACCGTAGGACGATATCCGGGCGGATCACGCCCTGATAAAAGTCCTGATAAGAAGAAGAACATGTCGACCGGCAAAGTGCTCGCGATGCTGGAGCTGCTCCAGGCGCAGCCCGGCCTGACCGGGCCCGAGCTGGCGCGCCGCCTGGAGGTCGACGGCCGCACGGTCCGCCGGTACGCCACCACCCTCGCCGACCTGGGCGTCCCGGTGCAGGCGGAGCGCGGGCGGTACGGCGGCTACCGGCTGCTGCCCGGGTACAAGCTGCCGCCGCTGATGCTGACCGACGACGAGGCGGTGTCGGTGGTGTTCGGCCTGCTGGCCGCGGAACGGCAGGGGGTGGGGGCGCCGGCGGCGCTGGCGAAGGTCGAGCGGGTCCTGCCGGCCAGGCTGCGCGAGCGGGTCCAGGCGGTCCGCGAGACGCTGGGGTTCACCGCTGTACACGCGGAGAAGAAGGCTCCGGTCGAGCAGCTGCTCGCGCTCGGCGAGGCGACCCGCGCGCACCGGCGGGTCCGGCTGGCATACCGGTCGTGGCGCGACGAGGACACCGAGCGCGACTTCGACCCGTATGGCGTCGTCGTCCACAACGGACGGTGGTACACCGCCGGGCACGACCACCGCAGCGGCGAGATCCGCACGTTCCGGCTGGACCGGATCCGGTCGATCACGAGCCTGCAGGTGTACTTCGAGCCGCCGCCCGACTTCGACGCCGTGGCGCACGTGCTGCGGAAACTGGCGGCGGTGCCGTTCCGGCACGAGGTGGAGGTGGTGTTACGCGCCGAGCTCTCGGACGCCGCGAGCCGGATCCCGCCGGCGGTCGGGACGCTCGCCGTGCACCCGGACGGCGTGCTGCTGACCTGCCGCGCCGAGCGCCTCGACGGGATGGCGCGGATGCTGGCCGGCCTCGGCTGGGACTTCACGATCAGGCGCCCGGAGGCGCTGCGCGACGAGGTGCGCGCGCTGGCCGCCCGCCTCGGCGAGAGCGCCGGGCGGCCCCGTGGCTGAAGCGTCGAAGGGTGAGCGTCAGTCCCGGGACAGGGCCGTGCTGAGCACCACGGACGCCACCAGCGAGCCGATCATCAACCAGACCAGCCGCCACGTCCACTTGTGGCCGAAGTTGAGCGTCCACCCGACGCCCTGCCGCTTCGGCACGAACAGCGCGGGGTCGTCCGGGTTGACGTAGAAGACGCCGCGCCACGCGCGCGGGTCGGCGCTCATCCCGCGCGCGTCGCCGCCGTCGCGACGCTTCGGTGCCGGGACCGCGACGATCGCAAGGGCGAGGACGGCGACCATGAAGGTGATCGCGAGGATCTCGGCCAAGGCTGCGTGGTTCACCATTCGAGCGTGCCACCGGTTGTCACGGTTCTTCAAGTGCGACGCGTCATAAGGTACGCCCGCTGCACATCGTTGCCGGCCGATGCGGCGGCCCGGCCGAACGCCTCCCGTGCCTCGGCGACGCGGCCGAGCCGGCCCAGCAGATCACCCCGCACGGCGTGAAACACGTGGTAGTCGGGCAGATCGAGGGCCTCGACCAGGGCCAGCGCCGTCTCCGGTCCGGTCACCTCGGCGACGGCGACCGCACGGTTGAGCGCCACGACCGGTGTGGGTGACAGGTGCAGCAGCTGGTCGTACAGGCGCAACACCTGCGGCCAGTCGGTGCTCGGCCCGTCGGTGTGGACGGCGTTGATCGCGGCCTGCAGCTGGTAGACGCCGGGCCGGTCGAGCTCCAGGCATTGTCTGACGAGTCTGTGGCCCTCCGCGATGAGGCCGGCGTCCCACTGGCCGCGGTCCTGGTCGCGCAGCAGGACGAGCGCCCCGTCCGGCCCGGTGCGCGCGGGTCGCCGCGCCTCGATGAGCAGCATCAACGCGAGCAGCCCGGTGACCTCGGGCTCGTCCGGCAGCAGCCGGTGCAGCAGTCGGCCGAGCCGGATCGCCTCCGCGCACAGGTCGTCGCGGACGAGCCGTTCGCCGGAGCCGGCGGTGTACCCCTCATTGAAGATCAGATAGATGACGGCGAGGACGGGCGGCAGCCGCGCGGGGAGATCCTCGTCCGATGGCACCCGGTAGGGGATGCGGGCGTCGCGGATCTTCTGTTTCGCCCGCACGACGCGTTGTGCGACGGTCGTCTCGGGCACGAGCAGTGCCTGCGCGATCTCCACGGTGGACAACCCGCCGAGCAGCCGGAGCGCCAGTGGCACCTGCGCTCCCATCGACAGCGCCGGATGGCAGCAGGTGAAGATCAGCCGGAGCAGGTCGGGACCCTCCTCGGGAGGGCCGTGCAGCAGCGCCGCCTCCTGGTGCTTCCCGGAGCGCTTGGCCTCCCGGCGCAGCCGGTCGATCGCCCGGTTGCGGGCGGTGGTGATGATCCAGCCGGCGGGGCTCGGCGGCGGGCCTTCCGTGGCCCAGTGGGCGACGGCCGCGGCGAACGCCTCCTGCACCGCCTCCTCGGCGAGGTCGATGTCGCCGAGCAGCCCGACCAGGACGGCGACGGCGCGCCCGTACTGCTCCCGGAAGACCCGCTCCACCGAGGTCAACGGAAGGGCCGGACCTCGATCGGCAGCCGCGAGGCGCGCATCAACATGTCCGCCCACGCCAGGGCGGCCGCGCGGTCCTCGACGGCGATGACGCAGAACCCGCCGAGATGCTCCTTGCCCTCGGCGAACGGGCCGTCGCTGACGAAGCCCGGCCGCAGCACGGTCGCCGTCGACGGCGGCAGGAGGCCACCGGAGAACACCCACACGCCGGCCTCGCGCACCTCCCGGTCGAACGCGGTCACGTCCGCGTCGATCGCCGCCATCTCCGCCGGCGACGGGGGCTCGCCCTCGCTGGGCTCGATCACGCTGAGCAGGTACTGCCGCATGGTCACCTTTCTACCCCAGCGTCCACGTATTCTTTTCTGCGGCATCTTCACGGAAGGGGATTTCAGGTGAGCAGCGAAACGCTGGAGTTTCAGGCTGAGACGCGGCAGCTCCTGCAATTGATGGTCCACTCGATCTACTCGAACAAGGACATCTTCCTGCGGGAACTGATCTCCAATGCGTCCGATGCCCTGGACAAGTTGCGCCTCGAGTCGCTGATCGACAAGGATCTGGAGGCCGACACCTCCGACCTGCACATCTCCCTCGAGGTCTCGGCCGAGGACCGGACGCTGACGGTCCGGGACAACGGGATCGGGATGTCCCGCGACGACGTCGTCCAGCTCATCGGCACGATCGCGAAGTCGGGCACGGCCGAGATGCTGCGCAAGATGCGCGAGTCGAAGGACGCCGCCGCGAAGCAGGAGCTGATCGGGCAGTTCGGGGTCGGGTTCTACTCGACGTTCATGGTCGCCGACAAGGTCACGCTGGTGACCCGGCGGGCCGGCGAGAAGGGCGGCACCCGCTGGGAGTCCGCCGGCGAGGGCACGTACGAGATCGAGCCCGTCGACGACGCGCCGCAGGGCACCTCGGTGACGCTGCACCTCAAGCCCGAGGACACCGACGACCAGCTGCACGACTACGCCGCGGACCGGAAGATCCGCGAGATCGTCAAGCGCTACTCGGACTTCATCGCCTGGCCCATCCGCCTCGGCGACTCCGACACGCCGCTGAACTCGATGAAGGCCCTCTGGGCGCGGCCGCGCAGCGAGGTCAGCGACGAGGAGTACCACGAGTTCTACAAGCACGTCTCGCACGACTGGACCGATCCGCTCGAGACGATCCACATGAAGGCGGAGGGCACGTTCGAATACGAGGCCCTGCTCTTCATCCCGTCGCGGGCGCCGTTCGACCTGTTCATGCGCGAGGGCAAGCGCGGCGTGCAGCTCTACGTGAAGCGCGTCTTCATCATGGACGACTGCGAGGCGCTGACCCCGCAGTACCTGCGCTTCGTGAAGGGCGTCGTCGACGCGCACGACCTGTCGCTCAACATCTCCCGCGAGATCCTGCAGCAGGACCGGCAGATCCAGGTCGTGCGGCGGCGCCTGGTGAAGAAGGTGCTCTCGACGCTGACCGAGATGCGCGAGTCCAAGGAGAAGTACCTCGGGTTCTGGAGCGAGTTCGGCCGGGCGCTCAAGGAAGGCCTGATCGACGACGCCGACAACCGCGACGCCCTGCTCGACCTGCTCCTCCTGCCGTCGACCGCGTCCGGCGAGCTGACCTCGCTGCGTGACTACGTGTCGCGGATGAAGGAGGACCAGAAGGACATCTACTACATGACCGGCGAGTCGCGGGCCATGGTCGAGCACTCGCCGCACATGGAGGCGTTCCTCGCCAAGGGCTACGAGGTGCTGATCCTCACAGACCCCGTCGACGAGGTGTGGGTCGAGCGGATCACCGAATTCGACGGCAAGCAGCTGCAGTCGATCGCCAAGGGGCAGGTCGACCTCGGCGCCACGGAGACGCCGGCCGAGCAGCAGGAGGAGTTCGCGCCGCTGCTCAAGTGGCTCGGCGAGAAGCTCCAGGACGACGTGAAGGACGTGCGGCTGTCCTCGCGGCTCACCACCTCGGCGGCCTGCATCGTCGGCGACGAGCACGACATCACGCCGACACTGGAGAAGATGTACCGCGCGATGGGGCAGGAGCTGCCGCGCACCAAGCGGATCCTGGAGCTGAACCCGACGCATCCGCTGGTCACGGGGCTGCGCTCGGCGTTCTCGGCCTCGCCTGACGACGAGGGGCTCGTGGAGACGGCGGAGCTGCTGCACGGGGTGGCGCTGCTCGCCGAGGGCGGGGAGCTCGCGGATCCCGCGCGCTTCACCCGCCTGGTCGCGGACCGCCTGGCGCGTTCGCTGTGACGGCCCCGTCGGAGGACGGCCTGCGGGCCGCCGAGCGCCGCCTGCAGGCCGCGCAGCTGGCCGGCGACGTGGCGGTGCTGGACGAGGTGCTCGACGAGCGCCTGGTCTTCACCGGCCCCGACGGGCTGCTGTACGGCAAGGGCGACGACCTCCACCTGCACCGCTCCGGCGAGCAGAAGGTCACGAAGGTCGAGGAGGAGGACCTGATCGTCCTCGTCCACGACCGGACCGGGGTGACCTGCTTCCTGGGTCAGCTCGCCGGCACGTTCAAGGGCACCTCGTTCGCGGCGCGGATGCGGTACACGCGGACCTGGGCCTTCGCTGAGGAAACCGGATGGCGGCTGGTCGCCGCGCACGCCAGCATGCTGTGACATGAGGACCGTCTCGCTTGTGCTCGTCTCGTCCGGCGGCGACGTGCTCGGCGCGTTGCCGCCGATCGAGGTCGAGATACCGTGGTGGTCGGAGATCGCGTCGGTGGTCTCCGCCGCCCGTGCGCGGTTCGGGGTGACGGTCACCGTGCTGCGGCTGCTGTCCACGTCGCTGCCGGAGCAGCCGGGCGGGTCGGTCACGTATCTCGCTTCCGCGCCTTCCGCGCCTGCGGGCGTGCTGCCGTTCTCCGGCATGCTGTCGTCGCATCCGTTGCGTGCTGCTTACGCGGCGGTGGGCGGGCCCACACGGTCACTCGAATGGGCTTCGTCACATATTTCCGAAATCTCGGACATGGTGCAGGTGAAGACCTGGAACCTGTCGTCGCTGTGGCGGCTGGAGACCGGCGGCGACACGGTGTGGCTCAAGGAGCTGCCCGCCTTCCTGCGTGCCGAGACCGCCGTGCTGAGCTGGCTCAACGCGGTGGCACCCGGCGCCGCGCCGACCCTGCTCGCCGCCGACGACGAGGGCCGCCAGCTCCTGTCGCACCTGGACGGCGAGGACCGCTTCGGCGCGCCCGAGGCCGACCGGCTGCCGATGGTCGACCTGCTGCACGACCTCCAGCTGCGGTTCCTGCGGGACCAGCCGGTGCTGCCCGGCATCCTCGACCGCCGCGGCGGCCTCCTCCTGGAGCAGATCACCGCGGCCGCCACCCCCTGGCTCGGCCGGATCGACGGGCTCGAGGCGGTCCTCGACGCGCTGCCCACGCGGCTGGCGGCCGTTGCCGCGTGCGGGGTGCCGGAGACGCTCGTCCACGGTGACTTCCACCCCGGCAATGTGCGTTCTGCGGCTCATGTACCGCCGGCGGTGCTGGACTGGGGCGACGCCTACCTCGGGCACCCCGGGTTCGACATCCTCCGGCTGTGCGGCGGTCTCGAGTCGTCCGAGGCGCTGCTGGCGCGGTGGTCCTCGTTGTGGCGCGCCGCCGTGCCCGGCTGCGACCCGTCACGGGCGGTGACGCTGCTGCGGCCCGTGGCCCCGCTGCTCGGCGCCGCCGTCTACGCCAACTTCCTCGCTAACATTGAGCCAGATGAATGGCCGTACCATGCCGAGGACGTCCCGAGCTGCTTGAAGGCCGCCGTCGGAAATTTTGTCGTACCGATGCTGTAGAACTACCGGCGTCAAGGATCGTCCGACGCTGGAGGTCGATGGCTGTGGACGTTGAGCGGCGCTCGGTAGCGCCCATCATCCCGCCGGTGAAGCCGCGCAAGCTGGCCAAGGTGCCGTTCGTCGAGCTGGCCGACGGGCGGTTGCAGGGGGTCGTGTCGAGCGGCTCCGACGTGGAGCGGGTCTATGTCTCCTCGATCGGGGCCGGCAGCCACGGCCTGAGCTGCAGCACCAACAACAACCGCCCCTGCGGCGGGCTGCGCGGGTCCTATCCGTGCAAGCACCTGCAGGCGCTGCTCGACGAGGCGGTGCTGCAGTATGGCGCCGACCGGGTCGCCCGCTATCTGCGCATCGACGCCGAGCCGGGCGCGAGCCTCGTCGGCGCGCTGCGCGCGCACCACGAGCCGTCCCCCGCGGCGACCGTGTTCAGCAGCTTCCTGCGCCACCTGGCCTATCTGGAGCTGCCCGACACCACGCAGCCCGTGCCCGAGCTGCACTGGTTCCCGTCGGTCGGGGCGGCCCGCTGATGCGCTGTTCATTTCGTCTCGCGACCGGTCGGGTGGTCCGCTGATGCTTGAGACCCAGCTCGGCGAGTTGCTCGCCGACCCCGCCCCGGGCGTGCCCGAGGCCCTCGACCTGGCCGGCTCCGTCGACCAGGCCCTCGCCGACGGGCTCGCCAGGGTCTCCCCGTCCGTGTTCACGGGCCTCGCCGACGCGTTCGCCGGCAGCCCGCTGCGCGACCGGGTAGCCGAGGCCGCCGACAAGATCGCCGCCGGGTCGATCTCCGACGAGCACCTGCTCGCCCTGGCCGGCGCCCGGTCGGCGCTGTTCGGCGCCGTCCACGACGCGCTGCTCGCCCAGGCCGACGCGGCGCTCGGCCGCACCCGGCTGGAGTGGCCCGCCCGCGCCGGCGACGACGTCGCGGCCGCAGGCAACCTGCTCGCGGGCAGCCGCTCCTGGCTGCGGGAGCTCGCGATCACCGGCTGGCGCGGCGTCGACCACGACCTGGTCACCACCGCCGGCCAGATCATCGCGGCGACCCTCGCCGAGCCGCGGCTGCGCCGCCTCGCGACGCTGCTCGACGGGCTCGCCGCGGAGCTGCGCGCGTGCAGCCCGATCGCCACCATGGACCGGCTGCCGCTGCGGCGGTGGGGCGACCTGTGGAGCCGCGCGATGCTCCTGGCCCAGGACGGCGGCCGGGCCACCGCGGCCGAGCCGGTCAGCGGCCGGCTCCTGCTGCTGGGCGCCGACGTCCACGAGCACGCGACCGCCGTGCAGATCCAGGTGCACGGCATCCTCGAGACCCCCGGTGCCGCGCCGCGCCTCGTGCGCACCAGCGTCGCCGCCCCGAAGGTCGACACGATCGTCGGGCCGGCCGTGTGGCGGCTGTTCGCGGGGCACCCGGTGCTGCTCGGCGCCCTCGCGGAGCGGCTGACCCTCGACGTCACCGACCTGCCGCTGCTCGACAGCGGCGACCTGGTCTGGAGCGACGCGCAGGCCAAGGCCGGGCCGCCCGCCGACCCGTTCGCCACCGCCCGGGTGCTGCTGCCCGGCGCGGTCGCACCGGCGGTGCCGCCGCTGGAGCGCCACCCGGCCCGCATCGGCGAGCCTGTCCTCGTCGAGGGCTATGCGGCCGACGGCGGCACGTTCACGCTCGGCGACCAGGCGATCGCCGTCGACACGACGCGGCTGCCGTCGTGCGGGCCGCTGACCCCGCAGCTCGTCGCCGCCTCGCAGGCCTGCATCGGCCTGCTGCGGTGGGACGGCGGCTGGTCGCTGCAGCCGGTCGCGGTCCTCACCATGGTCAAGCGCCAGCCCGTGGCGACCCACACCACCGACTGGGCCCTCGGCCCCACCGACCCGAAGGTCGTCAAGGCGGCCGCCGCGGCCGGCGACGCGGTCGCGGTCCTCCGCGAGCGGGCCGGAAGGTTGCTGCGCCGATGAGCGACGAGAATCGTCGCCAGGTCCTCTACTGGCGGATGCTGTCCCGGGTCTTCCAGACCGACGAGCAACAGGCGTTGGAGGCGGCGAGCGTCGCCATCGTCGAGGACATCGGCCTGCCCCCGGCGCTGCTCGACCCGGCCGTCTCCGTCGACAACCTGGTCCAGCGCCACCCCGAGCTGGCCGGCGCCTTCGACGGCCTGATGACCCCGGCCGACCCGACCTCGGGCACTTCCGCGGGCACTGCGCCGGTCTCGCCCTCAGGGACTCCGGCGGGCTCTGCTGCGGCTACTGGTCTGGGCTCCGCAGGGGCTACCGGGCCGGGCTCCGCAGTGGGGTCTGGACCGGGGTCGCCCGCGGGCGGTTCGGCGGGCACTGCACCCGGCGCGTCATCGGGCGGTTCGGCCGGCACCGGGCCGGAAGCCTCGGCGGGCGCCGGGGAGGACGCTTCGGGGGGCGCTGGAGCAGCGGCGTCGCCAGGCACCCCGGCAGGCACGGCTTCGGGCACCTCGCTGAGCGTGGTGGGCGCGGCGGGTGACGAGGTGCGGCGGGCGGCGCTGGTGTCCAAGCTGCTGATCAACGTGTTCGCGACTGGCAGCGGCAGTGTGAGCGCCGGGCAGCTGGCCAACTGGCAGGCCGACGCGGGGTGGTTCGAGCGGGCGCTCGGCATGAATCCCGGGGAGCTGCGCGGCAAGCCCAACGCCGGCGGGCTCGCCGGGGTGCTCGGCGGGCTCGAAGGCGACCTGGTCAAGCGGATGCACCTGCGGGAGGTCCTGGCCAACCCGGCGCTCGCCAAGCAGCTGACGCCGAGCATGTCGCTCATCGAGCAGCTGCTGCGCGACAAGAGCAACCTGTCCGGCGTCGCCCTCGCCAACGCGAAGGCGCTGATCCGCCGGTTCGTGGACGAGGTCGCCGAGGTGCTGCGCACCCAGGTGCAGCAGAGCAGCGCCGGCGTGATCGACCGGTCCGTGCCGCCGAAGCGGGTCTATCGCAACCTCGACCTCGAGCGCACCATCTGGAAGAACCTGACCAACTGGAGCCCCGACGACGAGCGGCTCTACGTCGACCGCCTCTTCTACCGGCAGACCGCGAAGCGCACCACCCCGGCGAGGCTCATCGTCGTGGTCGACCAGTCCGGTTCGATGGTCGACTCGATGGTCAACTGCACCATCCTCGCGTCGATCTTCGCGGGGCTGCCGAAGGTCGACGTGCACCTGATCGCCTATGACACGCGGGCGCTGGACCTGACGCCGTGGGTGCACGACCCGTTCGAGGTGCTGCTGCGCACGCGGCTCGGCGGCGGCAACGACGGGCCGGTCGCGATGGCGATGGCCCGTCCGAAGATCGCCGACCCGAGCAACACGGTGATGGTCTGGATCTCGGACTTCTACGAGTTCGACCGGTCGCAGCCGCTGCTGGAAGGCATCCAGGCGGTGCACCGCTCCGGCGTCAGGTTCATCCCGATCGGCTCCGTCAGCAGCGGCGGCCAGCAGAGCGTCAACCCGTGGTTCCGGCAGCGCTTCAAGGACATGGGCACGCCCGTGATCTCCGGCCACATCCGCAAGCTCATCACCGAACTCAAGAACTTCCTCGCATAGGAGACCCGACATGACCGACATGCTCCGCGCCCCCGCCGAGGTCAAGTATGCCGATGAGCTCGACTGGCTCGAGTCGATCGACGACGGGCCGAAGCCGTTCTCGTGGCGGTTGAGCCCCAAGATGGTCCGCCTGTTCGTGCTCGGTTCGGAGCGCGCGGACGGCCTCGACCGTGAGGTGTCGCAGAAGTGGTTCGGCGACCGCAGCTTCGTCGAGCGCAGCATCGTGACGCTCGCGTCCGACCGCGGCCTGCTGCTCATCGGCGACCCCGGCACCGGCAAGAGCTGGCTCGCCGAGCTCCTCGCGGCGGCCATCTCCCGCAACTCGACGCTCGTCGTGCAGGGCACCGCCGGCACGACCGAGGACCACATCAAGTACTCGTGGAACGTCTCGATGGTCATCGCCAAGGGCCAGTCCCGCGCCTCGATGATCCCGTCGCCGATCATGACGGCGATGGAGCGGGGCGTCATCGGCCGGTTCGAGGAGCTGACCCGCTCCACCAGTGACGTGCAGGACGCGCTGATCTCGATCCTGTCCGAGAAGTACGTGTCGATCCCCGAGCTCGACGACGACAACATCGTGTTCGCGCAGCCCGGCTTCTCGATCATCGCGACCGCGAACAGCCGGGACCGCGGGGTCAACGACCTGTCGTCGGCCCTCAAGCGCCGGTTCAACTTCGTGCGCATCCCCGTCGTGACCAACAAGCGCAGCGAGGCGGAGATCGTCCGGTTCCGCACCACGGAGCTGCTGCGCCGGCACCAGATCGAGCTCGACGTGCCGCCCAACCTGCTCGACATCCTGCTGCAGAGCTTCGCCGACCTCCGGACCGCGGCGGCATCGGCGACCAGTGACGACGAGAAGCTCGAGTCGGCGCTGTCGACCGCCGAGCAGATCGGCGTGCTGGAGGACGCGATCCTGCACAGCACGTTCTTCGGCGACCGGACCCTGCGGGCGCAGACCCTCGCCGGTTCGCTCGTCGGGTCGCTCGCCCGCCGCACCCCCGAGGACCTCGCGATCCTCAACAAGTACTGGCACGGCGTCGTCGAGCCGCGCAGCAAGCAGGACGGCGGGGACTGGCCGGCCTTCCTCGAAGGCGGCCGCGAGGCGATCGCCACCTTGTCATGAGCGAGCCGTTCGGGGCCTTGCGGCAGCAGCTGGTCGAGGCGGCGACGGCGTTCGCCGGCTCGCCCGGCGCCGTGCCCGGGATCCTCTCCGGGATCGTGGACGACGTCGACCGGGCGCTGCGCGAGGAGCTGGAGATCTTCCCGGTCTGCCACCACTCGCCGGCGTCCGCCCTCGCCATGGTCCGCAGGCTGCGCGAGAAGCAGCCGAAGGTGATCTACCTGGAGCTGTGCGAGGACCTGGCACCGCTGCTGACGGAGCTGCGCAACTGCCGGTTGCCGGTGGCGTTGCAGGCGTTCGCGTCGGAGCTGGACACGTTCCCGAAGGACTGGGGGCCGCTCAGCGTCATCGCGCCGATCACGGAAGCGTCCGCCGAATACCAGGCGATCGCGTACGCGCTGGAGACCCCCGGCGTCGAGCTGGTGCTGGTCGACCGCTCCACCGACCACGTCTTCCAGTGGCAGCCGCGTACCTCCGGCGCTTCCGGCGAAGAAACCCCGGCCGACGCCGAGCCGTCCGGCGCCGGGTCGGGTGTCGCGCCGTCCGAGGCCGACGCGTCGGACGCCGAGGACGCCGGCGCGCTGCACGGCGACGCGGTCGGCATCGAGATCGGCGACCTGCGGCCGCGCTTCGCCGAGCTGGAGACGCACTTGCTGCACCACGGCAAGGTGCGGCACTGGTCGGAGTGGTGGGACCAGTACGTCGAGCAGCCGCTCGTCGACGCCGACTACGCGACGTACCGGCAGGTCATGGTGCTGATCGGCAGCCTCTTCCGGCGGCTGGCGCCCAGCGACACCGAGCGGGTCACGGTCGACGAGGACCGCGAGCGCTACATGTGGACCCGCATGCGCGAGCACCTCGCCACCTCCGGCGTCGACGGGGCCGACTGCCTGTACGTGTGCGGCGCCTTCCACGCCGCCAGCCGGGTCGAGCAGTTCGGCACCGGACCGGACGCGGCGCCGTTCGAGATCAGCCCACGCACCGCGACGAAGTGGCTGTACGGGCTGATCCCGTCCAGCCACTCGGCGATCGAAGGCCAGTTCGGGCTCGCCTCCGGCTCGGTGTCGATCGCGGCGGCGACCTGGGCCAAGGCGGTCAGCCGGTCGAAGCTCGCCACGTTTCAGCTCGAGGGGCAGCGCGGCGGCAAGAAGAAGCCCGGCCGCCCGGCCGCCGCGCCGGTCGAGACGGCTCCCGTCGCCGACCAGCTGACCCAGTTCCTGGCCAGCCCGCCCGACCTGCACGGGTTCGACGAGGAGGAGCTGCTCGGCTGGTCCGTCGACATCGTCCGGCTGGCCCGGCGCAACGGGTACCTCGCCAGCACCGCCGACGCGATCGCCGTCTTCGAGACGTCGATCCTGCTCGCCGGCATGCGCAACCGGGCGCGGCCCACGCCGTACGACTTCCAGGACGCGGCCGTCACCTGCATCGAGAAGGACGTGGTCCCGGGCCGGCGGGACGTGCGGCGGCTCTGCGAGATCCTGCTCGGCGGCGACCGCGTCGGCCAGGTCGGCTACGAGGCTCTGCCGCCATTGGCTCGCGACGTCTACGACCGGCTCGCCCCGATCGGCCTCGACCTGCGCAAGAGCACGGTGCAGCGGGCGCTGCTCGACCTCAACGGGCAGCCCGAGCTGGTTCCCTGCTCCCATCTGCTGTGGATGCTGCGGTACCTGCTGCCCGACGGCGCCGTCCGGCCGATCATGGGCTCGCGGCGGCTCGGCGAGCGGTCGGTCCAGGAGAGCTGGGACCTCTCGATCGGCAAGCATCAGCGGTACATCATCGAGCTCGGCTATGAGGGCGTCACCGTCGAGCAGGTCGTGGAGCGCAGGCTCCGCCGGTCCGTGTACGCGCCCGACGCGACCGCCGCCGTCGCCCTGCGCGCCGTCGAGGACTCGATCCTGTTCCTCGGCAGCCGCAGGTTCACCGACGAGCTCGGCGCGCGGGCCGTCGAGCTGCTCTCCGCCGAGCGCACCGTCGACGACGCCCCCGACGTCCTGCGGCGCATCCGCCGGCTGCTGGCGCACTACCGGTCGACCGAGCCGGAGCTGCCGTCGTGGTGCGCGTCGTTCGTCACCACCGGCTACGCGCACTACTGCACGCTCCTGCCGACCGCGTTCGTCGACGACGAGACCGGGGTCCGGCAGGTCGGCGCGATGCTCGGCTTCCTCTTCACCATGGAGGGCCTGGCGCTGTCGCTCGGCTGCGACCGGGCCCAGCTGGAGCTCGCCGTCCGGCAGTCGCACCCCGAGTCACCGGCGAAGGTCGCGCTGCTCTGGGCCGCGCAGCACCAGCTCGGCCTGCTGCCCCTGGCGGACCTGCGGGCCCGCTGCGCCGACCTGCTGGGCAACCCGCTCGTGGTGCCGACGTTCCCGCAGTACCTGAGCGGGTTCGTCCAGGCGCTGGAGCCGGTGCCGAAGCTGGCCGCGTTCGTGGTCGAGGTGATGTCGGACGCGTTCGCCCACCTGCCCGACCCGGTCCTGCTGCCGTGGCTCCCGACGCTCATCACCACGCTGCGCGACCAGGCGGGCGAGCTCGTGCCCGTCCTGATCCGCGAGGCCGGCCGGACGTTCCCCGGCACCCTGCCCGCCGTCGACGCCTGGGCCCCGCCCTGGACCGTCACCGCGCCCGCCCCGGGTGCCGCGGCCCACGGCGGCGGCGCCATCGGCGGCCTCGGTGACCTCGCCGGAGGCGGCGACGGGTTCGGGCCCGGGTCGGAGCGGTGGGACGCGGCCGTGCCGGTCATGCGGCTGCTCGCCGGGCACCCTTCCTCGGCTGACGGGATCGCCGGCCTGCTCGGTGTCCCGGGCGACGGCGGCGAGAGCCCCGGCTGGTCGGACCTCGAACTGCTCGCGGCGTCCGCCGCCCCGGGGCAGGCGTCCGCCGCGGGCTTGGCGGGTCCGGGACCGTCCGCCGTGCGGGCGCTGCTCGCCGACCACCCAGTGACGGGGGAAGCCTTGGAGGCGCTCTTGGCGGTGGGGTGACCGCGAGCCGAGTCGGTCGGGGCTACGCGATCTCAAGGTCGCGGCGGTGAGGCGGCTCGGTGGCGAGGCCGTGCGGTCGGGCTACGCGATCTCGAGGTAGCGGCGGGCGGCGGTGAGGCGGCCGGTGGCGAGGTCGGCTTCGGGGAGCCAGAAGGAGACGTTGACGACCTCGCCCCAGGCGGTGCCCGGCTCGGCCTCCAGCTGGAGGAGCGGGCGCAGGCCCGGCAGGTGCAGGAACGCGTCCCGCTGCCAGCCGAGCACCTGGTGGCGGGGCGGCCGGCCGGCGGTGTCCTCGGCGTGTTCGCGGGCGGTCATCGCGGCGACCGGGTCGAGGGCGAAGACGTGGGCGAGGGCGGGCGCGTCGTACGGCGGGACGGACCCCACCCGGTCCGCCGCCAGGCACAGCGGCGGGACGACCCAGGTGCCCGGCGGTGCGGGGCGTGGGGGCAGCCCGGCCGGGACGTGCAGGACCCGGCAGCCGTCGTCGAGGGCGTCGCCGAACTGGCCCTCCGCGGCGGTGGACGACCCGTCGCGGAGGAGCGGCCGAAGGTCCTCGAACCGGTCAGCGGTGGAGCGCTCCTCGCCGGGGAGCGGCCGCGCGTCCCCGAACCGGCCCGCGGCGGAGGACTCGTCTCGGAAGAACTGCTGCGGGCCGGTGGTGGATGGCTCCTCGCGGGAGAACCGCTGCGGGCCGGCCGAATCGTTGCGGGGGAACGGCTGCCCGTCCCCGAACCGGCCGGCCATGGAGGAGTCCCTGAACCGGTCGGCGGTGGAGGAGCTCCCGAATCGGGCGGCAGCTGGGGGCTCGGCGTGGAAGAAGAGCAGCTCGCCGGTGCGGGGGAGGGTCCAGGTGTCCGGGAGCACGGCGGCGAGGTCGGCGCAGTCGAGGCGGGCGAGCAGGACCATGGGGGTGCCGTGGTGGGTGGGCCAGTCGGTCCCGTGGGGCAGGCCGGGCAGGCCCCCGTAGCGGTGGGATCGGGTCGCGGCGGCTTCTGGGATCACCGTGAGGGCAGCCGCCGGCTCGATCAGGGACTCGAACAGGTGCATGCGGTGAACCTCGCGGGCGGGGAGGTGCGGAGCGGACAAGCGGCGCGGCAGGTGGCGCAGCGCCGGGAAGCGGAACTGGCACCGGGACTTTAGCGTGGATGTATGGACTCCTCGGCCATCGTCATCGGTGGTGTCGCCTGTTTCGGGGTGGCGATCGTGCTGATCGTCGTCACGGCGGTGGTGTCGGCGCGGCGGGAGCGGGAGCGGGTCGAGGCGCTGCGGGTGTGGGCGAAGCGGCACGGTTGGCAGGTCGTGGTGAGGCCGCAGGTCGACTGGGGACGGCGGATGCCGGGGCGGAACCGGCGGGGCGTGTCGCTCGCGCTGTTCGGGACGGTGGGCGGGCGCCCGGTGAGCATCGCCGACTATTCGTACACGACCTCGTCGACCTCGACGGATGCCAACGGGACGACGCACACCACGACGACCACGCACCATCATGTCGCGGTGGTGGTGCGGCTGCGGATGCCGCGGCCGACGGTGGCCGTGCACAAGCGGGGCGGCGGGTCGAAGCTGTGGCGGTCGCTGTTCGGGGACAAGGCGACGGCGATCGGGTATGAGGCGTTCGACAGCGCGTACCGGGTGAACGCGAGCGACCCGAGCCTGGTCAGAGCGGTGATCGGCGGCCAGCTCGTGGCGGAGCACGTCGCCGGATGGCTGCCGGACTGGAGCGTCGAGGGCAACGAGCTGCTGACGTTCTTCCAGGGGCGGCTCGGCGTGCCGGACAACATCCCCGGGCAGGTCGCGCCGCTGCTGAGGGTCGCGGACCTGATCGAGACCCACGCCACGAGCTAGAGGGCGTCGTAGCGGGCCTGCGCGGCGGAGATCCCCGGCATCTCGGACTCCACGAGGTCGATCAGCTCCATGAGCTTCGTCGCGATCCGGCGGCCGGTGTCGGTGAGGCTGTACTCGACGCGGGGCGGGATCGTGCTCTGCACCGTGCGCAGGACCAGGCCGTCGCGCTCGAGGGCGTGGAGGGTCTGCGACAGCATCTTCTCGCTCACGCCGTCGACGCGGCGGCGCAGCTCGTTGAACCGGTGCGTGCCGCCCAGCAGCGCCGCCATCGACAGGATGCCCCAGCGGCCGGCGACCGTGTCCATGACGGGTCGCGACGTGCAGTTCCTGGCGAAGACGTCGAAGACCAGCTCCTCGTACGACATGAGACAACGGTAACTCAAGGTTTGCACTTTCCAGAAGTTAGTGCTTTCTTGGAGATAGCAAACAGGACGAGGGAGTTCTCATGACCATCACCGTCACCGGCGCCACCGGGCAGCTCGGCCGCCTGGTCGTCGACCAGCTCAGGCAGCGGGGCGTCGACGTGGTCGCCGCGGTTCGCGACACCACGAAGGCCAGCGGCAGGCACGCCGACTACGACAAGCCGGAGACGCTCGTGCCGGCGTTCGAGGGTACCGACCGGCTGCTGTTCATCTCCGGCAGCGACGCCGGCCGGCGGCTCGACCAGCACCGGGCCGTCGTCGACGCCGCCGTGAAGGCGGGTGTGGGCCACATCGTCTACACGAGCATCACCAGGGCCGACACGTCGGCGAACCCGCTCGCGCCCGAGCACAAGGCGACCGAGGAGCTCATCGTCGCGTCGGGGCTGCCGTACACCTTCCTGCGCAACAACTGGTACTTCGAGAACTACACGGCCGGCCTGGCCACCGCGCTGCAGCACGGCGTGATCCTCGGCGCCGCGGGCGAGGGCCGCGTCGCCGCCGCGACCCGCGAGGACTTCGCCGAGGGTGCTGTCGCGGTGCTCACCGGAGAGGGGCATGAGGGGAAGATCTACGAGACCGGCGGCGACGCCACCATGTCGCTCAACGACCTCGCCGCCGAGGTCACCGCGCAGTCCGGCACCAAGGTGGAGTACCGGGACCTGCCGGCCGACGACTACGCGCAGGCGCTGATCGGGTTCGGGCTGCCGGAGCAGTTCGCGCGGCTGCTGGCCGCGGCCGACGCGTCGATCGCCGCCGGTAGCCTCGACGTGCCCGGCGCCGACCTGTCGACGCTCATCGGCCGCCCCACCACGACCCTCGCCGACGCGGTGGCGGCGGCGCTGAAAAGTCTGAAGAACTAGGGAACGCGTCGGCGCCCCCAGGCGTGTGTGTGCTGTGGGGACGCCAGTAATGACCGCGACAAGCAACGACTTCGAGTCGTTCTACCGGTTCGAAGCCGATCGGCTCTACCGCGCGCTCGCCGTCACCCTCGGCGATCCGCAGCTGGCCCGCGAGGCCGCGGATGAGGCGATGGCACGCGCCTACGCCCACTGGGGCCGGGTCCGTGACCACGACAACCCGGGTGGATGGGCGTTCCGCGTCGGACTCAACTGGGCCACCTCCTGGTGGCGCAAGGTCCGGCGGGAGCGCCCGTTGCCGTATCCGGACCCCGACGCGGGCGCCGTCGGCGGCGTGAAGGAGGGGCCCGACACGCATGCCGGCGCCCTCGCCGCGCTGCGGCGGCTGCCGCTGCCGCAGCGGGCCGTGATCGTCTGCCGGGTCCTGCTGGACCTGTCCACCGTGGAGACCGCCACCGTGCTCGGCGTCGCCGAGGGCACGGTCAAGAGCCGGATGGCGCGCGGCCTCGCCGAGCTGCGCCAGTCGCTGGGTGAGGAGCAGGGATGACGACCGGAGACATCACCGAGGTGATCCGCCGCGCCGCCGATGCGGTGCCCGCCGCGGGTTCGGATCTGGATGCTGTACTGCGAAGGCACCACCGCAACCGCCGGCGCAAGGCGACGTCCGCCGCGCTCGGGGCGGTCGCCGTGACGGCCGTAGCGGCTGTCACCGCAATCATCGCGTTAAATCCGGGCGGACCGGCCGTCGGGCCGGCAGCCCCAAGCCGAACAATCCAAGACCAAGACCAAGGGCCGAGGCAGCGCCTGCCGCTCAACGCCGGCTGGGCGCTGGGGCCGGACAAGAACGGCGGCAAGGTCACGGTCCCGCAGGTGCGCGCGCTGTACGAGCTCGGCGCCGACAGGCGGCTGGACGGCACCCCCGTCCCCGAGATCGTCGACGACGTCCGGGCCTGGGTCCCGCTCGACGACGGCCGCTCCGTGGTCCTCGGCGGCAAGAACCTCAAGCCCGGCGTCAGTCGCGAGGACGGCCCCGACGTCAGCGACTTCGCGATCCGCCTGCTGGTGCTGGACGCCGGCGGGCAGGTCGGCCTGCAGCGGGAGGTGCGCGTCCAGGGCCAGGACGTCGAGCTCCTCGGCGCCACCGCGACGACCGCCTACCTGTACCGCACCCCCGGCCGGATCATGGCCCACGACCTCGCGACGGGTGCCGAGCACAGGCTCACGGGCCTCGAACCGGTGCCCTCCTGGGAGACGCACAGCCTGACGGTCCAGGGTGGCCTGCTCCTCGCGGCCCCGCATGCGTCATGCGGGCTGAGGGCCGTCGCGCTGGACACCGGAAAGCAGCTGTTCGTCGCATACCTGCCCTGCGCGGCGACGCGGGTCATGCGGCTCTCGCCCGACGGCCGCACCCTCGCGGTGGCGCTGAGCGACCCCGCGGGGGTCGTGACCCTGTTCAGGATCGACGTCGCGACCGGGAGGGTCGGCACGACGCCGGTCACGCGGGGCGAGAGGTCCGGCGTGCTCGGCGTGGGCTGGGCCGGCGGCACCGTCCGGGTGGTGTGGCTGCGCCTACCCGCGACCGGCGCGCACCCGCTGAGCGAGGAGCTCCGGATCACGGACGTCTAGTAGGAGGCGGCGAGCGTCGCGAGGCCCGCGCCGACCAGCGCCACCGCCCAGACGGTGTCCAGGTTGACGCGGGCCAGCCGGGAGAGCCGCAGCCCCACCGTCTGGTAGACCACGAGTGCGATCGCGCCGGCGACGGTGACCATGGCGGCGGTGTGCACGCCGGTGGCCAGGAAGCCCGCCCACAGCGGATCACCGAGAGCCGAGGCGGCGTGGGTGTGCCCGAGACCCGGCGGCGGGTCGGCGACCAGCACGGGCACGAGCATCAGGCCGGCGCCGTGCACGCTCGACATCAGAAACGACCACCCGGCCAGCTGCGCGGCGGACAGGTGCAGGCCCGGCGGGCCGACATGCCGGCGCGACACCGCCCGCCACAGCCCGAAGCCGACGAGCACGAGGCCGCCGCCGATCGCCACGACCCGGGTCGCGACCACCGACTGCAGGGCGCTGACCAGGCCGGCGACCACGAAGATCGAGGCGGCGTGCCCGGCCGCGATCGGCGCGAGGGCCCGGAGCACCGCGGCCCGGCTGCGCTCCTGCACCCCGTTGGCGACCGCCAGCAGCCAGCCCATGCCGGGGTTGAGGCCGTGGAAGGCCCCCATCGCCGCGAGCAGCGCGATCACCGGCACGACCCCGGAGCCTAGCGCGTGTGTCATCCGGCCGGTGGACACCGGCCGGGTGGGCTTTCCGGTGACGCCTCATGCCGCCGGGGGTGGGGTCGATGGCACGCACGTCGCGGTCACCGACCCTCGAGGAGCACGGATGCACCCTGGAGCACGCACCATCTTCGGCCTGCTGATGGCGGCGGGCGGCACCCTTGTGGCGGTGAACCCGGCGGCGGCCGCGGCGGTCACCCCGGCCGCGCTGCCGCACAAGGTCGGCGGGTTCACCGAGCCGACCACCCGGGTCAACGCGAAGTCGCAGCCCGGCGTGTACGGGACGCTGCCGGACAGCGCGAGCGTGAAGGCCGACCTGCCGGCCGTCGGCGACCAGGGCCAGATCGGCTCGTGCGTCGCCTGGACCATCGCCCACTCGATCATGGGCTACTACGCGAAGCGCGACGGCGGGACCGGCGCCCCGTACGCGCCGCTGTACCTCTACATGCGGTCGGTGCAGAAGGGCGGCGCGCCGAACGCGGGCCTGTCGCCGGAGAAGGCGCTGACCGAGGCCGCCGTCAACGGCGTCGACACCCAGGACGACTACCTGCAGGGCACCACCAACTACACGATCCCGCCGACCGCCGCGGAGATCGCGAACGCCAAGAACTACAAGGTCTCCAGCTGGAAGACCCTGTGGACCGGCTCGGGCCAGGGCACCGCCGGGCAGGTCGCGGTGGAGACCGCGATCGCCGCCGGCTCGCCGGTCGCGATCGGCATGCCGGTCTTCAAGGACTTCATGTACCTGACCGGCGGCGCGCTCTACCAGACGACCAGCGGCACGAATCTCGGCGGGCACATGGTCACCGCGTACGCGTACGACGCCGAGGGCGTGTGGATCCGCAACCAGTGGGGCACCGCGTGGGGCGCCTCCGGCGACGCGCACCTCGCCTGGGCGTTCGTCAACACCAACGTGCAGGCCGCGTACACCATCTCCGGCGTGACCACCCCGTCGAAGGTCACCGTGCCCCGGCCGTCGGTGTCGACGCTGTCGCAGGTCCGCGGGCCGATCACCGGCGGCACCGAGGTCACCATCACCGGCGGCAACCTGGCCACCGCCACGACGGTGAAGTTCGGCGAGACCGCGGCCCAGTTCCGCAAGGTCGAGACGAACGGCGTCATCAGCCTGGTCGCCACGTCGCCCGCGCACGCCAAGGGTGCCGTCGACGTGACCGTCGTCAACGTCGCCGGGGCCAGCACGCTGAACTCGCAGGCGCGCTTCCTGTACCAGCCGCCGCTGCCCGTCGTGACGAGCCTCAGCGCCGCGAGCGCGTCCGTCGTCGGCGGTGACGTCCTCACGGTCACCGGCGCCAGCTTCGACGGCGCGACCGCGGTGCGCATCGGCGCCAACCCCGCCGCCAAGGTGAAGGTGCTGTCGCCGACGACGATCACCTTCACCGTGCCCGCGAAGCTCGTCCCCGGCATCTACGACGTGACGGTCGTGACCCCGTCCGGCATCAGCGCCACGGTCGCCGCCGACAAGCTCGCGATCGTCAACCCGCCCGCGCCGACCATCGTCTCGCTGAGCGTGACCAGCGGCCCGACCTACCTGCCCACCCCGGTGGTCGTCACCGGCACCAACCTCGGCGGCGTCACCGGGGTCAGCGTCGGCGGGGTGGCCGCCCTGTACCAGCGGGTCTCCGACACGCAGCTGAAGGTCACGATGCCGGTCCACGCGGCGGGCCAGGCGACCGTGCGGGTGACCACCGTCGGCGGCACCGTCGAGGGCGTCTCGGCGCCGTTCACCTACGTCGCGCCGCCCGCGCCGGTCGTGTCCGCGGTGGCCCCGGCGACCGGCGGCACCAGGACATGGACGACCGTCGAGGTCTCCGGCAGCAACTTCGTGGCCGTCGACAAGGTCACCTCCAACGGCGTCGCGGTCTCGTTCGTCAGGCTCTCCGACACCAGGCTCAAGGTGTACCTGCCGCCGCGCCCCGCGGGCCCGGTCCAGCTCCAGGTCATCACGAAGGGTGGCACCAGCGCTGCTGCCACGACGTCGACCTTCACCTACAAGGTCTGACGTACCCGCAGGAAGAAGGCCGTCCCGCACCCGGGCAACCGGGGGCGGGACGGCCTTGCCCGTCCCGAAGGTTGCATCCCGGTGCTGTCGAGATGAGTACATTTCCTCACCCGGATGAATCGTTTGATGGGGCATCGCCTCACCCGATCGACCGCTACCCTTTGCCGGACTTCGATCCTTGCTGGGGGTGAACCCGGGTGCGACGAATCCTTTTCGCGGTGGCCGCCGCCGGTGCGATCAGTGCACTGGGCGCCTGCACGGCATCTGGCCCGGAGGAGGTGCGCACTCCCGGACTCGCCGACCGGGGCCTCACGATGACCACAGTGAAGCCGACCCGGCAGGACCTGACCAACAAGGTGAGCCTGACCGGCAAGGTGCAGCTGAGCCCGACGTTCGGCCTGGTCGCCCCGATCGACGGCGAGATCCGCTACCTCGACGTGAAGGCGTCGACGAGCACGCCGACGAAGCCCACCAAGGTCGCCAACATCTGGGCCGGCGGCAAGGCCACCCCCATCGAGGTGCCGGCCGGCGCCGTCTTCAGCGGCCGCCTCGTCGACGACCGGTCCAAGGTGACCGCAGGCATGCCGGTGGTCTCGGCGAAACAGGCCGGCTACGGCGTGGTCGCGGACATCGAGGGCGCCCAGGCGTACCAGATCTCCGACCAGCTCGAGTCGGTGCAGGCGCAGATCAAGAACGGCCCCGGGCCGTTCCCCTGCACGGTCCTCGGCACGCTCGCCGCCCTGCCCGCGGGCACGATCCCGGAGCCCGTCACGCCGACGCCCAACCCGTCGGCCGCGCCGGTGCCGCAGCCGAGGGTCACCGGCCAGCAGCAGCAGCCTTCCGAGCCCACGGGCATGCGGCTGGTCTGCGTGCCGCCGGCCGAGGTCAAGGCGATCAACGGCGCCGCCGCCACGGTCGAGGTGATCACCGCCCGCGCCGCGAACGCGCTGGTCCTGCCGGTCGAGGCGGTCGCCGGCTCGCAGGGCAAGGGAAAGGTCGACGTCGTCAAGGCCGACCAGACGCGGGAGACCCGCGAGGTGACGCTCGGGCTCAGCGACGGCAAGGTCATCGAGATCAAGAGCGGCCTCACCGGCGACGAGACGGTCGCCGTGCCCGGGCCGAACCTGCCGGCCGCCAAGAACAACGGCGGGGAGCCGATGCCCGGGTTCAGCAAATGAGCCCGCTCATCGAGATGGTGGGCATCACCAAGACGCTGAAGGGCCAGCAGGAGCCCCGGGTGATCCTCGACGGCGTCGACCTGACCGTCGACCCCGGCGAGAGCGTCGCGATCCTCGGCCGGTCCGGGTCGGGCAAGAGCACCCTGCTGAGCCTCATCGGGCTCTTCGACCGGCCGGACGACGGGCACTACTTCATGGACGGCCGCGACCTGGCCCGCATCCCCGAGCGGAAGGCCGCCGCCCTGCGCAGCGCCCAGTTCGGCTTCGTCTTCCAGCGCTTCTTCCTGCTCAAGCACCTGACCGCCGCCCAGAACGTGGCGATGGCGCTGGTCAACGGGCAGGGCTGGCTGCCGCGCCGGCACCGCCGCGCCCGTGTGCTGGAGGCGCTCGACCTGGTCGGCATCGCGCACCTGGCGAAGCAGCGACCGGCGAAGCTCTCCGGCGGTGAGCAGCAGCGGGTCGCGGTCGCCCGGGCCCTGGTGCGGCAGCCGAAGCTGCTGCTGGCGGACGAGCCGACCGGCGCGCTGGACACCGAGACCGGCAACCTCGTCATCGAGGTCATGCGCGCCGCCACCGACCGCGGCTGCGGGCTGATCCTCGTCACGCACGACCACGCCCACGCGGCCAAGATGCAGCGCGTGCTGACCCTCACCAACGGCGTGCTGACGGCACCGGACCAGAGCCCGACGGAAGTGCTGACGGCACCGGACCAGGGTCCGACGGAAGTGCTGACGGCACCGGGCTGGGGCGCGACGGAGGTGCCGGCATGATCCGGCTGTCGGGCCGGCTCCGGTCGGCGCTCATTATCGGCGGGCAGGGCATCAGGTCGCGCAAGCTGCGCACCTTCCTGTCCATGATCAGCCTGTTCCTGGGCGTCCTCGCCGTCGTCACCGTCCAGGCCGGCGCGGAGACGGCGAAGACCCTGCGCCTCGCCGACCTGGAGCTGCACGTCGGCAAGGACGGCACCCGGCAGATGTACATCCCGCCGATGCCCGACGCGATGGACGCCGCCCTCACCACCGTCACGGGCAAGCCCGGCGCCGTCGGCATGCTGGGCTACCAGGCGATCATCGGCGAGCCGGACGTGCTGCCGATCAACCAGGGCGCCGCGCCGTTCGACAACAACGAGGGCGGCTACTACGGCCCGGGCATGCCGATGAACTGCGACCCGATGACCGGCATGTGCCGCCCGATGGAGCCGGTCGCGCAGCCGCCCCGCGGGCAGGCGATCGAGGTCGTCCTGCAGGGCCTGACCGGCGACGTCCGGCAGTTCCGCCCGTTCCGCCCGGTCAGCGGCGACTGGCTCGACTTCGGCGGCGACCCCTCCTACTCGCCCCGCCTGGTGATCAACAAGGAGGCGGCGAAGGGCTTCACCCGCTACCAGATCCCGGCGGAGATGCGGGTCGAGGGCGCGACCGCCAACCCGACGCCCCGCATCATCGGCGTCGTCGACGACGGCAACCCCCAGCCGACCGCCTACGTGCGGGCCGACGAGATGCGCAACTGGATGCCGAAGCCGTCGGCCAACCAGATGTACGGCCCGGGCCTGCAGCTGCTGTTCGCCCCCGGTGCCGGGGAGACCGAGGCGCTGGTGATCCGCAAGCTCACCGGCCTCGGCGTACCGCAGGAGATGCTGCACGTGGAGACCGTCAACGCCCGGAAGGACATCGCGGGCGAGCTGGCGATCATCCGCTGGATCTTCCTCGGCATGGCCGCCCTGGTACTGCTCATCGGCGTCGCCGGCATCCTCAACGTCGGCCTGGCGACGGTGGGGGAGCGGGTCGAGGAGTTCGCGCTGCGCCGGGCCGTCGGCACGCCCCGTTCGCTGCTGGCCGGCATCGTCCTGGCGGAGACGCTGCTGACCGGCCTGCTGACCGCGGCCGCCGCGATCGGCCTGGCGGTGGTGGCGCTCGACGTGGGCGCCGGGCTGCTGGGCTCGCGGGTGCCGCAGCTGCAGGAGATGACGTTCCCGTGGCAGGCGGGGGTCGCCGGCGTCATCGCGGGCCTGGTGGCGGGCCTGCTCGGCGGCCTGATCCCGGCCATCCGCGCCGCGCGGATCCCGATCGCCACGGTCATGCGGGCATGAAAGAAGGGGGCGCCCTTCGAAGAGCGCCCCCTCCCTACAGCAGGACCACTACGGAGCCCAGGGGTTCTCCACGGACCACGTGGTGTCCTCGGTGAAGCTGGTGGGGTTGTCCCACGCGTTCGGCCCGCCCGGCGTCGCCAGCCACAGCTCCGACGCCCGGTGGCGCAGGAACTGGCCGGGGAAGTTCCAGGCGGTCAGCCGCACCCCGCCGGTGCCCTGCTGGGCGCACCAGGTGGCGTCGGCCTTGAAGAGCGCCGAGTTGTCGTTCGGGTCCTTGCGCACCCGGTAGGCCTGGTGCCGCAGGTACTGGCCGGGGAAGTTGCGCGACTCGAAGGAGTAGCACGAGGCGTCGGCCAGGCCGGGCACGATCCTCCAGGTCGCGTCCTGCTTGAGCAGCGTACTGCTGTTGGCGTCGACGACCTCGGTGTAGCCCAGGCTGTTCTGGTGCCTGATGTACCGGGTGGTGCAGCACGGCGTCACGACCCGGAATGACCGGTACACGTTCGTCGGCAGCGTGGCCGGCGGCGGCGGGTTGGTCGAGGCGTTGATGAGCGCCTGGTTCGCCGCCCGGAACCGGGCCACGTCGACCTTCATCACCTGGCGGTCGTAGGTGAGGAAGCCGTTGCTCTCGTTCTCCACGTCGGTGATCTCGGTGTAGACCGACGCGGACAGGCCCGCCGGCATGCCGCCGGTGCGGAGCTGGTCGTACAGGCCGACGATGCGGTTGTTGAGGTTCGTGGCGTTGCCCTGGTCCTCGTAGCTGAACCCGTTGCCGGGCGACCACTCGTGACCGGAGACGCGAAGGCCCAGGCCGCCGAACTCGCCGAGCACCGCGGCGCGGGTCGCGGTCGGCAGCGTGGAGCCGGGACCGACGTAGATGTGGTTGTCGATCACGTCGCCGTTGCCGCCGTCGACGGAGCCGCAGCAGTTGACCCCGCTCATGTTGTTGACCAGGCGCGACGGGTCGTAGGCCTTGACGTCGTTGGCGATGCGGGCCTGGTCGTACTGCCCCCAGCCCTCGTTCTGGTCGACCCACATGACCAGCGACGGCGAGCTGCGGTGCTGGTCGATGATGCGGTGGTACTCGGCCTCCCACTGGGTCCGCGCGGCCGTCGTCGGGTTCTTGCCGGTCGGCATGGCGGGCATGTCCTGCCACACCAGGAGGCCGAGCTGGTCGGCGTGGTAGAACCAGCGCTGCGGCTCGACCTTGATGTGCTTGCGCACCATGTTGAAGCCGAGGTCCTTGTGCGCCTGCAGGTCGGAGCGCAGCGCGGCGTCGGTGGGCGCGGTGTAGATGCCGTCGGGCCAGTAGCCCTGGTCCAGCGTGCCGGACTGGAAGACGAACTGGCCGTTGAGCAGGATGCGCAGCTTGCCGTTGACGAGCTCGCGCGAGATCGACCGCATGCCGGCGTAGCTGCCGACCGAGTCCACGACCGTGGAGCCGCTCTTGAGGTCGACGCGGACGTTGTACAGGAATGGGTCGCTGGGCGACCAGCGGTGCGCGTTCGGCACCGGGACGCTGAACGCGGTGCCCGTCCCGCCGTTGGCGGTGCCGACCTGGGTGGTGCCGTCCAGGACGGTGGCGGTCACGGTGTGCCCGGACAGGCCGGCGCCCTGCACGTTGACCGACAGCGTGTTGTTCGACAGGTTCGGCACCAGGTCCACACGGGTGATCCGGGCCGTCGGGGTCGGCTCCAGCCAGACCGTCTGCCAGATGCCGGAGACGCCGGTGTAGAAGATGCCGCCGCCCGCGTGTGGGAGCACGTCGTTGCGGCGCTGCTTGCCGACCGCCTGGGTGCCCGCGTCGGTCGGGTCGTAGACGCCCACGATGATCGTGTTGGTGCCGCCGTTGAGCAGGCTCGTGATGTCGTAGGTGAAGGCGTCGTAGCCGCCGCTGTGCACGGCGCTGGCCTGCGTGCCGTTGACCCATACGGTGGTCTGGAAGTCGACCGCGCCGAAGTTGAGCTGGACCCGGCGCCCGGCCCAGCCGGATGGGACCGTGAAGGTGCGCTTGTACCAGAGCCGGTCGTTCTCCGTGACCTTGCGCTGGATGCCGGACAGCGCGGACTCGACCGGGAACGGGACGCGGATCTGCTCGCCGAACGTGCCGGGCGGGCTGGTCTGGCCGCTACCGGTGACCGCGAAGTCCCAGATGCCGTTGAGGTTCTGCCAGTCGGTGCGGGTCAGTTGCGGGCGTGGGTACTCCGGCAGCGGGTTCGCCGTGGGCACCGAGTTGGTCCACGGGGTGGTCATCGGCGGCGTCTTCGGAGTCCATGCGCTCGCGGGGGCGGCCGTGGCGATCACGGTGCCCGCCGTGGCCAGCAACGGTGCCAGCGCGAGCGCGAACCATCTGGAGAGCTTCATACGAGTGGCTCCTCGAGGTATGCGTCAGCCCCGGTGGCGGCCGAGGCTGGTCCGTGGGGACATACGTCCCCACGGACCAACACATAACCTCACGATCCAACGAAGAGTGTCAAGAGTCACTCATCAATATCCCGCACAAGCGCGGGAAAGGACCGCACATTTTCCAACATCAGGCGCCGATGAGTTCGAACTTCTCCCAGGGGCCGATCGCGTCGCGGTTCGCGATGAGCGAGCCGGCGCCGTTGTTCTCCGCCACGACGTACTTGCTGTTCACCGTCGCCTGCAGGCTCTCGCTGCCGTCGGCGTTGCGGATCAGGTTGAACGTCTCCCACGACCCGGCGGTGGGGCGGTTGGCCAGGAGCGGGTTCGCGCCGCCGTTCTCCGCGCAGACGAACTGGCCGTTCGCCTTCGACTTCAGGGCGACCTTGCCGCCGCCGAGGTCGACCAGCTCGAACTGCTGGGCGGTGCCGATCGTCGCCGAGTTGGCGATCAGCGCGGTGGTCGCGTTCGCCGCCGTCACGTACTGGTTGTTCGCCAGCGACCGGAGGCTGACCGTCGGCCCGGTGCTGACGGTGCCGGTCGTGAACGTGAACGCGTCGACGTCGAACAGGTAGCCCGTGCCGCCCTTGAACACCAGGTACAGCGTGGTGGCCGTGGCCGGGCCGGCGGCCAGGTTCGCCGTCACGTTCGCGAACGTCTCCCAGCCCCCGGTCGGGGCGACCGTGGCGGTGCCGAGCAGCGTCCCGGTCGGCGAGCCGGCCCGGACCTCGATCGTGCCGCCGGCGCCGGCCGAGGACACCCGCGCGGTGAACTGGGTGACGTTGTTCAGCAGGTACGGCGTGTAGGCGATCCAGTCGCCGTTCTCGATGAAGCCGGCGGTGTTGCCACCCTCGGCCGCGGCGTGCGGGGCGATCTGCACGCCCGACTGGCTGCTGTAGTGCTCGCCCTGCCGGTGCTTCGGCTGCAGGGTGCGGATGACGTGCGTGGTCAGGCCGCCGTTGTCGGTGTACGCCGCGTCGAAGACGCCGTAGATGTTCGCCGACGCGTCGTGCTCGCCGTCCACCGGCACCGTGATCGAGCCGGTGCAGCCGGTCTTCGAGGTGATCTGGTGGGCGTGGCTGTCGTGCCCCAGCGAGTAGGTCATGCTGACCTTGGCGCAGTTGATCGTGCCGTCCTCGGGATCGGTGACGCTGATCGTGAAGGGCACCGTGTCGCCGAAGTTGAACAGCTGGCCGTCCGCAGGGAGCGTCAGCGTCACCTTGGGCGCGGTGTTGCCGACGGTCACGACGGTGCTCGCCGAGCCGGTGAGCCCCTGCGGATCCTTGACGGTCAGCGTCGGGGTCTTCGTGCCGTTGGTGGTGTAGGTGTACGTGGGGTTCGCGGCCGTCGAGTCGGTGGTGCCGTTGCCGTCGAAGTCCCAGGCGTAGGTGAGCGCGCCGCCCTCCGGGTCCGAGCTGCCGGACGAGGAGAAGCTCACCGTCAGCGGGGCGGGGCCGGACGTCACCGACGCCGTGATCTTCGCCGTCGGGGCACGGTTGCCGCCGCCGATGTACTCCACCCGGTACAGCGCCTGGTTGTTGCTGCCGGTGCCGTAGTCGAGCACGTACAGCGCGCCGTCCGGGCCGAACGCCATGTCCATGACCTGGGTGCCGGCCCACGGGAACGTGGAGATCTCACCGGGGGAGCCGTCGGCGTTGACCTTGATCGGCTTGATCCAGCGGCGGCCGTACTCGCCGGCGAAGAACTGGCCGTCGAGGGTCTGCGGGAACTTCACGGCCGAGTTGAGGCCGGCGTTGTAGCGGTACACCGGGCCGCCCATCGGCGACTCGGAGCCGCCGCCGAACTCCGGCGGGGTCGAGTCGAACCCGTAACGGATCCAGCTCGGCTTGGCCGCGGGCAGCGTGGTCAGACCGGTGTTGCGGAACGAGTTGTTCGTCGGGCCGCCGGTGCAGTTGTACTTGGGACCGGTGGTGTTGGTGGCGAAGTTCCACTCGTTGTAGGTCTCGGCCGTGGTGTTCGTGCCGGTGCAGTACGGCCAGCCGTAGTTGCCGGGGCCGGTGATCCGGTTGAACTCGACCTGCCCGCCGGGACCGCGGTTGGGGTCGGCGGCGCCCGCGTCAGGGCCGTAGTCGCCCAGGTAGACGATGCCGGTCGGCTTGTCCACGCTCATCCGGAACGGGTTGCGCAGACCCATCGCGTAGATCTCGGGACGGGTCTTCGCGGTGCCCGGGGCGAACAGGTTGCCCGACGGGATGGCGTACGTGCCGTCCGTGTTCGGCTTGATCCGCAGGACCTTGCCCCGCAGGTCGTTGGTGTTGGCCGAGGACCGCTGCGCGTCGAACTGCGGGTTGCGGTTGGTCACCTCGTCGATCGGCGCGTAGGAGCCGGACTCGAACGGGTTGGTGTCGTCACCCGTGGTCAGGTACAGGTTGCCGGCCGCGTCGAAGTCGATGTCGCCGCCGACGTGGCAGCACTGGCCACGGTCGTTGTTCACGGTCATGACGATCTTCTCGCTGGCGAGGTCCAGCGTGTTGTCGGCCTTCATGGTGAAGCGGGACAGGTTGAGGTGCCCCTGCCACGGCGCGAAGTCCGCCGCGGTGCCCGTCTTCGGCGCGTCGCCGGCCGGGGTGGACAGCGTCGGCGAGTAGTACAGCCAGACCCAGCGGTTGGTGGCGAAGCCGGGGTCGACGGCGACGCCCTGCAGGCCTTCCTCGTCGTGGGTGTAGACCGACAGCTTGGCGGCCTGCTTGGTGTTGCCGGCGGCGTCGGTGACGCGGACTGTGCCGTCACGGGCCGTGTGGATCACCGTGCGGTCGGGCATCACCGCCAGGGACATCGGCTCGCCGAGCTCGGCGCTGCCGAGGGCCAGCTGGACGTGCTGATAGTCGGAGGCGGGGAGGGGGATGGCCGAGGCGGCGGGCGCGTGGACGAACGCGGCCGCTGCGGAGCTGCCGGCGGCGAGCGTGGCCGCGGTGAGCAGCCTTCTCCACCGGCGCTGGGATGGTGCCATGCGGGGTGTCCTTCCTGGGCTGATGGGGGTGCCAGCCAGGCAAGACGCGCGCCGATCGCGCTACCTGAGGACCGCTCGCGACCGGGGCGCCGACCCTTCGCGCGCGCGGGCGGGAACTAACTGCGCGGTGGATGGCGGCCACCGTGTTAGTTATCAGAGCTAACTAACCATCGCGGGTCACAAACGGCAATGCCGAGTTTTTCGAGATGCGGCATTTCTGCCGTTCTACGGAAAACTCATGGCAGTCGATGTGCACATTGAGAACCCCTGAGGTTTGTCGTTATAAAACCGTGACCTCTTGCAAGATTGCTCACATGTGGTAACCGTCACACGCGATTTTTGTCCGTCTTTACGCGCTTTGGAGCGCGGTCACGCGCTGGAAACGCTCCGGTAACCGATCACGGAACGTAAGAATTCTGGACTTGAGCCGTTACCGGCGAGTAACTACGGGCCTTGTCCGCGCTCGACGCAGGCGGCAACATCGTCCGCACGCCCCAATCCCCGGTTCCACCCCCTGCGCACGCAGGGCCGGCCGGGGCGTCGAGACACCCAGGCCGGTGCGAGCGCCCGCAGTGACAGGAGCGCAGCACCGCACGCACCCCCGCGACCCAAGAGGAGCTTCTCGTGTCCGTAGCTCAGGGCAGCGCGGTGAAGGGCCGCACGCGATGGAAGCGTTTCGCAACCGTCGTCGTGCCTTCCGCCTTCATCGCCGGCGCCATCGTCTTCGGCCAGGCGACCGGCGCGATCGCCGCGTCGTTCAGCGTCTCCGGCCAGCAGTTCAAGGTCTCCGCCGACAAGCTCGAGGGCACCGGCTTCGTCCAGTACGGCGGCCTCGCCACGGAGAAGGGCGGCAACCCCGCCAACCCGGCCGACCCGAAGAACCACTTCGTCGCGGTCTCGGGCATCAAGTCCGCCAAGCTCTACAACCTGTGCCAGTCGGTGAAGGTCCCCGGCCTGCCCGTCAGCATGGTGATCCACGCCGGTCAGGCCGCGGGCGCCCCGGCCGAGGCGACCGACCTGCTGATCGACCTGACGTCGCTCAAGGGTGACGCCACGTTCGAGAACATCCAGATCGGCATCGACGCGTCGGACCTGAGCAAGGGCGGCCCGAACGCCAAGGGCCTGCAGGGCAGCTTCGCCCAGCAGGCGGACAGCGTGGTCATCACCAACCTGAAGCAGGTCGCCTGGTCGACCACGGCCGGCACGTTCAAGCTGACCGGTCTCGACCTGAGCCTCTCCACCGGTGGCACCCCCTTCGAGTGCTTCTAGCCTCACCGCCTGGGCCCGCGGCGTCACACCCGCGGGCCCAGTTGTTTGCAGTCAGTCTTTTCAGCTGGAGGGCTCCGTGACCACTCCCCACCCTTCGCACGTCAAGCGCCGTGCCGGTGGCTTCAGCAAGTGGCGCGACTCGCGTCCTTTCTGGGGTGGGTTGTTCCTGCTCTTGTCGGGGCTGGAACTGTTCCTCAGCGCAAACCTGCAGCTCGCCCTTGAGGTCCATTTCGGTCCGACGGGCTTCCTGTCCTACGTCATTCCCGCGATGCTGCTGCTGTGCGGTCTGCTGACCTGGCTGTCGCCGGCGCAGCGGCTGTTCTACGGCATCCTGGGCACCCTCACCGCGCTGTACTCGATCATCGGTCTCAACCTGGGCGGCTTCTTCCTCGGCATGATCTTCGGCGTCATCGGCGGCGGCCTGGCCGCCTCCTGGTCGCCCGGGACCCCCGCGGAGCCCACCACCGCCGAAGATGACGACACGGCGACCTACGAGCCGGCGGAGCTCGACGACCTGCTCAGCAACGAGCCGGACGAGCCGGCCGGCTACGAGCGCCCGTCGCTGCGCAAGGAGATCGACGCCGGTCATGACATCGCTTATGACGAACCGACCCGGGAGCAGCCCCTCCCTCGGCATTCGTCGGGCGTGTTGACCGACTCGCTGCCGATCTCCCAGCGCAGCCCGCTGCACGACGCGCCGTCCTACGAGGCGCCTTCCTACGAGGCGCCTTCCTACGGTGGTGCCGGCAGCGCCGACGACGAGCGGCCGCCGTCGGGCAACGACGACCTGCCGAGGCGGCGCGGGCTCGGCATCCCGCTGTTCGCGCTGCTGCTCACCGGCACCGTCGCGGGATCGGCCCTGTTCGGCGCGGCCCACGGCGGCACGCCGGCGTTCGCGGCGCCGGCCGCCTGCGCCTCCCCGTCGGTGAAGCCGAGCACCGGCACCCAGCCGGCGCCCAGCGGCGGCGCCACGTCGGCACCCGCTCCGGCATCGCCGAGCCCGAGCCCGTCGCCGACCAAGACCGCGGAGGAGAAGCCGGGCCTGCTCGACTGGCTCGGCGGCCTCTTCGGCGGCGGCGACGACAAGAAGGCCGAGACCACCGCGTCGGCGACCGCGGCCCCGCCCGCGGCGCAGGCGGAGACGACCGCGTCCCCGGCCGCGCCGGCCACGACCTCGACGGCGACGAAGTCGCCCTCGAAGGCACCGTGCGCGAGCGCGTCGGCCACCCCGAACGACAAGAAGGCCCAGGTCGCGGCCGGTCAGCCCTTCGTGGCGTCGGCGCCGTCCATCCTCATCGCCGACCAGATGACGATGGACAGCCTCGTCTACGACGGCGTGGCGGAGCTGACGAAGAAGGACGGCAGCAAGGTCAAGGTGCTGGCGTTCAGCATGAAGAATTCGGTGTCGACCCCGTTCGAGCTGCGGACCCCCGGAGCGCCGAAGCTGCTGCTGACGAAGAGCAGCAAGCTGACCGTCGAGGGCGACGTGAAGTTCTACACGTCGAAGTTCTCCGCGAACGTGCTGGGCATCCTGCCGCTGACCTTCACCCCGTCGTTCCCGCCGCCGCCGATCCCGCTGCCGGGGTACTACACCAACTGCAACATCGAGCTGGTCTACGTGCAGTCCAACGTCCTTCGGGCGCCCGGGCTGAGCATCGCCTACGCGTCCTGATCAGGTGGTGGGAGTCGATAGGTCACCGGGGTCTCCGACAACCTGATCGGGGACGCCACCGACCTGGCACCGTCGACTTCCACCACCGGCGCGAGCCCCAGCTGCTCCGCCAGCGCGATCCCCTCCGCCACCGTGTTCACCGGCCCGCACGGCACCCCCACCGTGTGCAGCAGCTCGATCCAGTGCGTTTTCGGCCGCTGTACCGTCACCGCCTCGATCCTGTCGACGAGGTCCTGCCGGTGGGCGACCCGGCCGGCGTTCGTGGCGAACCGGGGGTCCGGCGCCAGCTCAAGCGCCGCTGAGAGCCGCTCGAACTGCCGGTCGTTGCCCACCGCCACCGCGAACTCGCCGTCGCTCGCCCGCAGCGTCTCGTAGGGCGCGATGCTCGGGTGCCGGTTGCCCATTCGCTGCGGCACGACGCCGGCGTTCAGGTGGGCGGAGGCCTGGTTGACCAGCCCGGCGAGCAGGCTGGACAGCAGGTCCACCTCGACCCGCTGCCCCCGGCCGGTCCGCTCCCGGGCGTAGAGCGCCGCCAGGACGCCCGCGGTCAGCTGCTGGCCGGCGAGCACGTCCACCAGCGCGACGCCCACCTTCGTCGGCGCGCCCGCCGGGTCGCCCGTGATCGACATCAGGCCGCCGACCGCCTGCACGAGGAAGTCGTACCCGGGAGAGTGGTGCTGCCGGCCGAAGCCGGTGACGCTGGCGTAGACGAGCCTCGGATTGCCGATCTGCTCGTAGCCCAGACCGAAGCGCTCCATCGTGCCGGGAGCGAAGTTCTCCACCAGTACATCGGCCGCCGACGCCAACTCGAGCGCCTGTCGCCGGCCGTCGTCGGTGCCCAGATCCAGCGCCAGCCCGCGTTTGTTGCGGTTGACGGACAGGAAGTAGGTCGAGCGCCCGTCGGCGGCGAACGGCGGCCCCCACGACCTGGTGTCGTCGCCCGCGCCGGGCCGCTCCACCTTGACGACGTCGGCGCCGAGGTCGCCGAGCGTCATGGTGGCGATCGGCCCGGCGAGGACTCTGGAGAAGTCCGCGACGAGGATGCCGTCGAGGGGGCCCACGCTCTAGATTCTCTGCAGTGCGGCCCGCAGCGGGTCCAGGCCCAGCGAGCCGAGGTTGAGCGCGTCGCGGTGGAAGGCCTTCAGGTCGAAGGCGGCGCCCTTGCGGGCCCGGGCGTCGTCGCGGGCGGCGAGCCAGGCGCGCTCGCCGAGCTTGTACGCCGGCGCCTGGCCGGGCCAGCCCAGGTAGCGGTTGAGCTCGAAGCGCAGGCTCTTCTCCTCGACCCGGCAGTGCGCGCGCAGGAACTCCCAGCCCAGCTCCGGGGTCCACCGCTCGCCCGGCGCGAAGCCGAACGGGTTGTCGCGGGGGATCTCCAGCTCCAGGTGCATGCCGATGTCGATGATCACCCGGACGGCGCGGAACGCCTGGCCGTCGAGCATGCCGAGCTTGTCGCCCGGGTCGGCGAGGTAACCCAGCTCGTCCATGAGCCGCTCCGCGTAGAGCGCCCAGCCCTCGCCGTGGCCGGACGACCACGCCAGGATCCGGCGCCACCGGTTGAGCAGCTCGGCCCGCACGTACGTCTGCCCGATCTGCAGGTGATGGCCGGGGACGCCCTCGTGGTAGACCGTGGTGACCTCGCGCCAGGTGGAGAACTCCTCGATGCCCTGCGGCACCGCCCACCACATGCGGCCCGGGCGGGAGAAGTCCTCGCTCGGCCCGGTGTAGTAGATGCCGCCGTCGGACGTCGGCGCCAGCATGCACTCGATCTGCCGGACCTGCTCGGGGATGTCGAAGTGCCGTCCGTGCAGCTCGCTCACGGTCGCGTCGGCGAGCGACTGCATCCAGTCGCGGAACGCCTCCTTGCCGCGGATCGTGCGGGCCGGGTCGGCGTCGAGCGCGGCGACCGCGTCGTCGACCGAGCCGCCGGGCACGATCTTGTCGGCGACGGTGCGCATCTCGCTCTCGAGGCGGGCGAGCTCCTCGAAGCCCCACGCGTACGCCTCGTCGAGGTCGACGGTGGCGCCGAGGAAGTAGCGGGAGGCGAGCTGGTAGCGCTCGCGCCCGGCGGCCTCCTTCTCCCGGCCCAGCGGCGCCAGCTCGCGGCGCAGGAACTCCGCGTGCGCGACGGTCGCGGCGCGGGCCGCCACCGCGTTGCGCGCCAGCTCCTCGGCGAGCGTGGTCTTGTTGCCGGCGCCGACCTTCGCGGCCAGGTCCGGGTAGAAGTTGTCACCCTCGGGATCGGCCCAGACCTCGCACTGCTTGGCGACCTCGATGATCTGCCGGGCCGGCGCGACGTGCCCCTGCTGCGCGGCGTGCAGCAGGGAGCGCTGCCACTGGTCCAGCGCGACCGGCACCTCGGCCAGGCGGTCGCGGACGTTGGTCGCGGCCTCCTCGCCCTCGGTCGCCATGAGGTCGAACGAGCTCCGCACCCCGTGCAGCGGGCTGGAGATGACGTTGATGTCGCTGGTCATGTCGCCGGCCTCGAACCGCTCCAGGGCGAGCCCCAGGCGCTCCTGCATGGCCTCCCTGGCCACCCGCTCGCTCTCGCTGGTGGGCGTCTGCGCCGCGAGGGCGGCCAGGGTGCGCCGATCCAGGTCGGCGAGGGCTGCGAAACCGTCGGGCGACAGGTCGGTCAACCTGTCGTCATACCCGGCCACTCCGACGAAGGTCGCCCCGGTCGGGTCGAGGGGCGCCCACTGCTCGACATAGCTGTTGGCGATGTCATCGATAGATCCCACGCGCCGACCCTACGGGACTGCGTCCGGCGCTGTCGCCTTTGTCGAGGCCAATTCGCAACTGGTGGACTGACCTGCGCCCAGACGTCCGAAATCCGCGCGACTTTTTGTTTTCGACGGGAGCAAAGTAAGGCCCATGACGTCTCCTGCTCCTGACGCGTCCCGCTGGCTTCCGGCCTTCCTGGCCGTCGCCCTGATCTGGGGCACCAGCTTCATGTTCATCAAGGACGCGCTGGTCGAGCTCGAGCCGGTGTACGTCGCCGGCTACCGGATCCTTCTCGGTGCGCTCACCCTGCTGATCTTCCTGTTCGCCCGCGGCCTGCGCCCGCCGCGAGGGCTCCGCCTCTGGGTCCACCTGTTCGTCTACGCGACCGTCGCCACCACGGTGCCCTTCACGCTCTTCGGCTACGCGGAGCAGCGGGTCCCGTCGGTCCTCGCCGGCATCTGGAACGGCACCGCCCCGCTCACCACGCTCGTCGTGACCCTGGTCGCGATGCGGTCCGAGCGCCCCTCCCGGCGGCAGATCCTCGGACTTCTCGCCGGTTTCGCCGGTGTACTGGTGGTCCTCGGCGTCTGGAACGGGGTGGGCGGCTCGTCGCTGGCCGGCCAGCTGATGCTCCTCGGCGCGGTCACCTGCTACGGCATCGCGTTCAACTACACCCGCTGGCTCATGAAGAACTTCGAGCTGTCGGCCCTGCAGCTGTCGGTCGGTCAGCTCACCATGTCGACGCTGCAGCTGCTGGTCGCGGCGCCGCTGATCGCCGGGGCGCCGCCGTCGCCGCTGTCGCACTCGCCGCGGGTCTACCTGGCGGTCGTCGCGCTCGGCGTGTTCGGCACCGGGATCGCCTTCGCCCTGAACAACCACGTCGTGCGGACCGCCGGGATCACCACCGGCTCGATGGTGACCTACCTGCCGCCCTTCGTCGGCGCCGTGGCCGGCGTCGTCGTCCTGCACGAGCACCTGACCTGGAACCAGCCGGTCGGCGGCATCATCGTCCTGTGCGGCGTCGGCATCTCGCAGGGGCTATTTGTGCGATTGGGTCCAGCTTTTAAGGTCGGCGGCCGGAAGCGTGTTGACGATCCGGTCGAGCGGCACCCCGCAGGCGACGGCACGCGCGCAGCCGTTTGACAGCCAGTCGAGCTGCCCGGGCGCGTGCGCGTCGGTGTCGATCGAGAATTTGCACCCCGTCTCGAGCGCGACCCGAAGCAGGCGCTTCGGCGGGTCGAGCCGCTCCGGCCGCGAGTTGATCTCGATCGCCTTGTCGTGCTCGACGGCCTTCTCGAAGACCTGCTCCGGATGGAACCGGCTTTCTGGCCTGGTGCCACGACCGCCCGTGATAAGGCGCCCGGTGCAGTGGCCCAGAATGTCCAGGTGCGGGTTGGCCAGAGCGGTGACCATGCGGCGGGTCATCACGTCCGGCTCGTCCTTCAGGTTGCTGTGCACCGACCCGACCACCACGTCGAGCCGCTCCAGCAGCTCGTCGGTCTGGTCGAGCGAGCCGTCGGCGAGGATGTCGACCTCGATGCCCGTCAGGATCCGGAACTGCATGCCCAGCTCCGCGAAGCCCGCGTTGAGGTCGGCGACCACGTCGAGCTGCTCGGCGAGCCGCTCCGCCGACAGCCCCCGGGCCACCGTCAGCCGCGGCGAGTGGTCGGTGAGCACCAGGTATTCGTGCCCGATCGCGGCCGCCGCCAGGGCCATCTCGTCGATCGGCGACCCGCCGTCGGACCAGTCCGAGTGCGCGTGACAGTCACCGCGCAGCGCCGCCAGCATCGCGGCGGTCGCCTCGTCGAGGTCCTGCCCGGCGGTCGACTCCAGGCGGCGCAGGTAGACCGGCTCCTCGCCGGCGAGCGACTCGACCACGCACCGGGCGGTCACCTCGCCGACGCCCTGCAGGTCCTTCAGCGTGCCGTTGCCCGCCCGCGCGGCCAGCTCGCCCTCCGGCAGCTTCGCCAGGGTCGCCGCCGCGCCGCGGAACGCGCGCACCCGGTAGGTCTTCTCGCCGGCTCGCTCCAGCAGGAACGCGATGCGCCGCAGATCGGCGAGCGGATCCCTCATGCTCTAGAAGGTAGTGCTCCTCGACGGCCGGTGCGCGACCACCGTCCGTGTCCTCGTCAGTGTCGCGAACGGGTTGGCGAACTGCAGCACCAACGCCTTGTGCCGGGACTCCGGCCGGCAGGTGATCATCAGCAGCTGGTCGCCGCCGCGCACGTCCCAGAACGTGCCGTCGTGCACGCCCGCCGTGATCACCCCGTCGATGTGCAGCGCCCCCGGCCGCAGCCGCTTGGCCACCGCCGGCGCCTCGGACCGCGGCACGATCCTGATCGAGGCGATCTCCTCGACCGGCACCTCGACCCTTCCTGTCCCCGTCCACCAGCTGTCCAGCCCCTGCGGCTCGATGACCAGGGCCGTGTCGGTGACCGTCAGCTGCAGGTTTGTCGGAATTCTCATCAACGCGACCGGCCCAACCGTCATCAGACCCAAGACCGTCGCGAGCGCCAATCCGGTGCTCATAACCGCGAATGTACGCCCGTCAACGTTTCGTGTTGGCCGTTTCCGAAAATCATGACCGTTGGGAGTTGACATGCGAACGATCGACTGGATCGACGACGCCGTCGTCCTTATCGACCAGACCCTGCTGCCGTCCGAGCTGGTCCACCTCCGCCTGTCCACTGTGGATGAACTGGTCGACGCCATCAAACGCCTGGCCGTGCGCGGCGCACCGGCCCTCGGCGTGGCCGGCGCGATGGGCGTCGCCCTGGCGGCCGCCTCGTCCTCCGACCCCGCGGTCGTCCGCGACCTGGTGCACCGCCTGGCCACCGCCCGCCCGACCGCCGTCAATCTCGCCCGCGGCGTCGACCGCGCCGCCGCCCACCTGCCGTCCTTCCCCGCCGTGCTGGCCGAGGCGCTGCGCGTGCGCGACGAGGAGATCCATTCCTCCACCGAGATGGCCCGCCGCGGCGCCGACCTGGTCACCTCCCTCTGCGGCTCGTCCGCCCGCCTCCTGACCCACTGCAACACCGGCGCCCTGGCCACCGTCGTCGGCGGCACCGCCCTCGCCGTCGCCTTCGAGCTGCACCGCCGCGGCACCCTCGCGAGCGTCACCGCCAGCGAGACCCGCCCCCTCCTGCAGGGCGCCCGCCTGACCACCTGGGAACTCGCCCGGGCCGGCATCCCCCACCGCCTGTCCGTCGACTCCGCCGGCCCCTTCCTCATGGCCCGCGGCGAGATCGACGCCGTCATCCTCGGCGCCGACCGCATCTGCGCCAACGGCGACGTGGTCAACAAGGTCGGCAGCTACGCCCACGCCCTGGGCGCCCGCGCCGCCGGCATCCCCTTCATCTGCGTCGCCCCCGAATCCACCGTCGACCCCTCCACCCCCACCGGAGCCGACGTGGAGATCGAGGACCGCGGCCCGGCCGAAGTCGTCGGCACCACCGCCCCTCCAGCCACCCCCGCGGTGAACCCCGCCTTCGACGTGACCCCCGCCTCCCTGGTCACCGCCATCGTCACCGACACCCGCATCTGGTACCCCACCCCACCCCGCCCTGCCCACCACGCCGCCGACGCCCCACGCACCGCCCCCTCGCGCCTGCCCCACCCCGCAACCCACCCGGCACTCGAGCAATGACCACAAGTCGCACACTCGCGTCGTCGCACAGGGACATCGCCGTGTCGTGAGTTGCTCCACTCAACTGGGAGACACATTGCGTTTATGCGTAGTGAAGCGCCGAGCCTGCCGCCGCTGTTCTGCTCGCGGCATCAGGCCGAGCCGCTGACCTGGCTTTACCTGCACCCGCACGACGAGTATCCGGCGACCGACCTCGCAGCCCGTCTCGGTGTCCCACTGTCGACCCTGCATCGCCAAGGCGCAGCGCCTGGCCGCCTCGGCCTTCCTGTGAACCCGACGATGCGATCGCCGCGGCAGCGGCAGGATGCATCAGACGCCCTTGTTCAGCAGGTCAAGGCGTCGCCCCGGTGACAATCTTCGACCGTGATGCCACTGACCAGCCCACGCCGGCGCTCGAACCGGGAAGGACTCAAGGCGCGGACTCCAACGCCAGCCATTGCTCGACAAGGCCGAGCGCACGCTGATCCCGGCCGTCGTGCTCTTCAAATCCACGTCCGCGGGTCCGGCGCCCTGCGGAGGCATCGCAGCTGGAGTACCCGGAGCTCCCGCGATGCAGACGTTGGTCAATGCCTCGGAATACTCCTTTTCCCGGATCGACGTTGCGCGATCCACCCCTATTTCAGAGATCGAACTGGGGGTGGATCGCGCAACGTCTATGAAGCAAAAGCCGCAAAGTGGGGCCTTGACCAATGTCTGTCAAGGGAGTGCCGCGAGCAGCCGGGCTCGGGCCTGGACGGCCTGCGCGGTCAAAGCCTGAGCCGCGTGAGGCAGTGATCCCACATCTCGGTTCGAAGCTCAACTGGGACTAGCGATCTTGAGACGCCAGACGCCCGGTCGGTCTGTGGGGACCGCCGGGCGTCTGAGCTGGCCGAGTGCGGTGGCGCGGGGATTCGAACCCCGGGAAGGCTTGCACCTTCACACGCTTTCGAGGCGTGCTCCTTAGGCCACTCGGACACGCCACCGCCGAGAAGGCTACCGGATGCCCATCCGCGTCTGCGCGGGGGATGGCCGTTTGGCAGGATCAGGGGCATGAGCACGCACATTGGCGCTGAGCCGGGCGAGATCGCCGAACTTGTCCTGATGCCGGGGGACCCCCTGCGGGCCAAGTGGATCGCCGAGACGTTCCTGGAGGGGGCGTCGTGTTACTCGACGGTGCGGAACATGTTCGGGTACACGGGGACGTTCCGGGGGACGCGGGTCAGCGTTCAGGGGTCCGGGATGGGGATGCCGTCGGCCAGCATCTACGCGCATGAGCTGATCAACGACTACGGGGTGAAGTCGCTGGTCAGGGTCGGGAGCTGTGGGGCGCTGGTCGAGTCGCTGCAGCTGCGGGACGTGGTGGCGGCGATCGGGTCGAGCACCGACTCGAACATGAACCGGGCCAGGTTCGACGGGCTGATCGACTACGCGCCGGTCGCGGACTTCGGGCTGCTGCGCGCGGCGGTCGACGTGGCCGAGGCCAAGGGCATCACCATGCGGGTCGGGCCGATCCTGGCCGCGGACGCGTTCTACACGGACCGGCCCGACCTGTACGACAAGCTCGCCGACTACGGTGTGCTCGCCGTCGAGATGGAGTCGGCGGCGCTGTACACGATCGCCGCGCGGTTCCAGGCGAAGGCGCTGACGCTGCTGACGGTCAGCGACCACATCAAGACGGGCGAGCGGACCTCCGCGCAGGAGCGGGAGCAGACGTTCAGCCAGATGGTCGAGATCGCCCTCGAGGCGATCGTCAAGTAGCCGACACCAGGGCGAGCGTGGGCGAGAGCCGGGCGGCCCGCACCGCGGGCGCCAGCCCGGCCAGCACGCCGACGATCAGCGTGGCGACCAGCGAAGCGCCCACCGCCCACAGAGGCACCACCACAGGCCAGGACCGCAGCAGCGCGTAGAGGACGGTCACGGCGGCGCCGAGCAGCGCGCCGCCGAGGCCGCCGAGCAGCGACAGCAGCAGCGACTCGGTGAGGAACTGCAGCCGGATCTGGGACCGCCGGGCGCCCAGGGCCCGGCGCAGGCCGATCTCGGCGCGGCGCTCCAGCACGGAGATGACCATCGTGTTGGCGACGCCGACCCCGCCGACCAGCAGCGCCACCGCGCCGAGGCCGAGCAGCAGGCCGGTGAACGCCCGGTCCACGGCGGAACGGGCGGCCAGGGCGTCCGACGGGCGGGAGACCTGCACCTCGTTAGGAGCCGAAGGGTTCGCGGTGGCGGCGAGGACCGACGCCACCGCGGTCACGGCGTCCGGGCGGGTGCGGGCGTAGATCGTCGTCGGGTAGCCGTCGAAGTCGAGCTGGGCGGCCGCCGACCAGCTGATGAGCGCAGCCGTGTCCAGCGCGGGCGCCAGCGGTACCGGCGAAAGAACCCCCACGACGGTGAACCACCGCTCTCCCAGCCATACGCGCAGCCCAGGGGACGAGACGCCGAGCAGGGACGCCGTCCGCGAGCCCAGCACCACCACGGGCGCGGCGCCGGAGCCGAGCCACGAGCCCGACGCCACCGCGCCGCCCACGGTGGGCAGCAGCGAAGGTGACGCCGCCAGGACGGCGATGCCGCCCGTTGACGAGGCGGGGATGCGGTCCGTGCGGTACACCCGCGCGGACGCGACCCGCCCGGTCGAGGACACCGAGGTCACCGGCCCGATCCGGGACACCATCGCCGGCGCCGACGACGGCAGGTGCGACTCCTCGCCGAAGAACGACTTCCCGGGGCCGACGGTCAGGAGGTTGGTGCCCAGGGCGTCCAGCGACCGGTCCAGCGACGCCCGGCTCGACGTGGAGATCCCCACGACGGCCACCATCGCCGCGATCCCGATCGCGACACCCAGCGCCGACAGCACCACCCGCAGCGGCCGCGTCCGCAGCCCCGCGGTGCCCACACGGACGACATCCAGAAACGAGAGCCTCACAGGATCCTCCCGTCGCGCATCCGCACCCGGCGGGGCAGGGCGGCCGCGATGTCCAGGTCGTGCGTGATCACCACGACGGTCGTCCCGGCGGCGTGCAGCTCGCGCAACAGCGACAGCACGCCGGCACCCGCCGCGGTGTCGAGGTTGCCGGTCGGCTCGTCGGCCAGCAGCAGCGCCGGCGAGCCCACGACGGCCCGGGCGACCGCCACCCGTTGCCGCTCGCCCCCGGACAGCTCGTGCGGCCGATGCGTGGCCCGGTGCCCGAGCCCGACCCGGTCCAGCGCCGCCAGGGCGAGCCGCCGCCGATCGGCGAGCCGCACCCCCGCGTAGAGCAGCCCGTCGGCGACGTCGTCGACCGCGCGCACGCCGGCCGCCAGGTGGAACTGCTGGAAGACGAAGCCGATCGTCGTCGCCCGCAGCCGGGACAGCCGGTCGTCGGGGAGCGTCCCGACGTCGAGGCCGTCGATCGAGACCGAGCCGCTGGTGGGCCGGTCCAGGGTGCCGATGAGGTTGAGCATCGTCGACTTCCCGGAGCCGGAGGGACCCACGATCGCGAGCATCTCGCCGGCCTCGACCGACAGCGACACGCCGTCCAGTGCCGTGATGCCGCCGGTGTACGACTTCCGCACGTCCTCCAGGCGGATCATCCGGCGGTCCCGACGGTGAGCCCCTCGCGGACGTCGGGGCCCGAGACCTCGACCCGGCCCGCGGCGAACAGCCCGGTGGTGACGGCGACCGTGCGCATCGCGGGGCCGTCGACGAGCTGCAGCCCGTAGCCGCCCTCGGCGAGCGCGACCAGCGCCCCGACCGGCACGATGAGCACGCCGTCGCGCCGCTGCGAGACCAGCGTGACGTCGACGGGCGCCGACGAGTAGGCGCCGAGGGCGTCCTGGGACGGCAGCGTCACGGTGACGTCGACGGTCACGATCGACGGCGGCCCGGGCTGCACGGTGGCGACGGCGCCGATCGCGGTGATGGTCCCGGGCACGGTGGCGCCGTCGGGCAGCTTCACGGTGGCCTGGTCGCCGACCGAGGCGAGACGCTGCTTGGTGACGTCGAGCCTGACCGTGACCTGCCGGGTCCGCCCGGTCCACTCCAGCAGGGGGCCGGTGGCGTTGTCGCCGAGGTGGGCCTTGACGGCGCCGATCCGGACCGGCCCGGGCGCCATGACGACCCGGCCCAGCTCGACGACGCCGGTCTCCGGCAGGCCGAGCCGCTCCTGCCAGTCCCGCACCGCCGACGCCGTCGAGGACGTGAAGGAGTCGTCGGCCGTGAACCCCTTGAAGCCGAGCGCCGAGAGGTTGCGCTCGAACGCCGCGACGTCCGCGCCCGAGTCGCCCGCGCGGAGCGACCGGTGCAGCGGCGCCGCGTCGTACATGAGCAGCACCGGCAGGCCGTCGACGTGCAGCAGCGGCTGGCCGCGCTCGACGGTGGCCCCCTCGGCGGGCAGGCCGGTGACCATGCCGGGCAGCCGGCCGGTCACGGTGGTCGCGGGGCCGAAGTCGAGGGTCCCGTCGACGTCCTCGGTCTCGGTGAGCGTCCCGCGGGTGATCTTCGTCGTGGCCGCCGGGGGACGGTCCGCGGCCGGCGCCGGGTCGCGGTCGAGGAGCACCCACCCGCCGGCACCGGCGAGCGCGAGGACGGGCAGGGCGATCAGCAGGGTGCGCCTCACCGGCCCACGACCCCCTTGCACGCGTTCGCCGCCTCCTGGAAGCCGGGCTTGCCGACGAGCTTGACCATGTCGCCGACGCCCGTCGCGGGGTCAGGGTCGGGCATGTCGATGCCGTGCTCGCGCATGCACCTGGCGAACTGGCGGGCCTGCTCGAGCTGCTCGGGGGTGAGGTTGCTCAGGGTGCCGCCGTTGGGCAGCAGCCGCTGGCAGGCCGGCATCGCCTCGGCGACCTTGTCGCGGTTGACGCCGGGGCCGAACTCCAGCCTGCCGTCGGGGCCCGGGTCGGGCACCTCGACGCCGTGCTCCCGCATGCACTGCGCGAACTGCCGGTTGGCCTCGGCCTGGCTGATGGACGGCGACGCGGACGCGGCGGCGCCGCCGCCCGCCGTGGCCACGGACGGGCCGGTGGTGGACGAGCAGGCGGCCAGCAGCAGCGCCGTCGTCAGCAGGATGCGTCTCATGCGGGCAGCAGACGCCTCCGGCGATAAACGGGCCGTGAGCATGCGGGCTTATCCCGGGCTTACGCGGCGGGCGGGCACCATGGATCGCGTGCGGGTACTGGTGGTCGAGGACGAGCAGCTGCTGGCCGACGCGGTCGCCGAAGGGCTGCGCCGGGAGTCGTTCGCGGTCGACGTCGCCTACGACGGTGACGGCGCGCTGGAGCGGCTCGGGGTAAACGAGTACGACGTGCTGGTCCTGGACCGGGACCTGCCGTCGGTCGGCGGCGACGACGTCTGCCGGTGGGTGAGCGCCGAGCTGCCGGAGACCCGGATCCTGATGCTGACGGCCGCCTCCGCGGTCCTCGACCGGGTCGAGGGGCTGTCCCTCGGCGCCGACGACTACCTCGGCAAGCCGTTCGCGTTCGCCGAGCTGGTCGCGCGGGTCCGGGCGCTCGGCCGGCGGGCCAGGGCGGCGACCCCGCCGGTGCTGGAGCGCGGCGACCTGCGCCTGGACCCCAACCGGCGGGAGGTGTTCCGCGCCGGGCGTTACGTGGCGCTGACCCGCAAGGAGTTCGCGGTCCTGGAGGAGCTGCTGCGGGCCGGCGGCGCCGTGCTCAGCGCCGAGCAGCTCCTCGAACGCGCCTGGGACGAGCACATCGACCCGTTCACCAACGTGCTGCGGGTGACGGTGATGACGCTGCGCCGCAAGCTCGGCGACCCGCCGGTGATCGAGACCGTGGCCGGCGTCGGGTACCAGATCCGATGAACAGACTGGGGATCCGGACGCGGTTGACCGTCCTGTACGGCGTGCTCTTCCTCCTCGGCGGGACGATCCTGCTCGGCGTCACCTACTTCCTGGTGCGGGAGAACATCCACCAGCGCGGCGCCGGCACGGCCGCGGACCTGCCGGCCGAGATCAAGATCGGCAACGTGGCGGTCAACGAGTTCGTCCAGCAGCTGGCGGCGCGCCAGGCGCGGATCGAGCAGGACACCCTCGACGCGCTGATCACCCAGGGCTCGATCGCGCTGGGCGCGGTGACGGTGATCGGCGTCGGGTTCGGCTGGCTGATGGCGGAGCGGGCGCTGCGGCCGGTCGGGCGGATCACCGAGACGGCGCGCCGGGTCGCCGGCGGCAGCCTGCACGAGCGGATCGCGCTGCAGGGTCCGGCCGACGAGATCAAGGAGCTGGCGGACACGTTCGACTCGATGCTGGAGCGTCTCGACGGCGCGTTCGACGGGCAGCGCCGGTTCGTGGCCAGCGCCTCGCACGAGCTGCGCACGCCGCTGACCATCAACCGCACGCTGATCGAGGTCGCGCTGGGCCGGCCGTCGCCGCCGCCGGAGCTCGTGCACCTCGGGGAGACGCTGCTCGCGGTCAACGCGCGGCACGAGCGGCTGATCGACGGGCTGCTCACCCTGGTGGCCTCGGAGCAGGCGCTGACCGTGCACGAGACGGTGGACCTCGCGGAGATCGCGCGGCACGTCACGGCCGGTGTCGCCACCGACGTGTCGCCGGGCGCGGCGCCGACCGTCGGCGACCCCGTGCTGCTCGAGCGGGTGGTGCAGAACCTCGTCGACAACGCGCTCGCGTACAACGTGGAGGGCGGCGACGTGTGGGTGCGCACCCGCACGGCCGGCGCCTCGGCGGAGCTCGTCGTGGAGAACACCGGCCCGGTGATCCCGGCCTACGAGGTGCCGCGGCTGTTCGAGCCGTTCCGCCGGCTGCGCGGGCGCACCGGGTCGGCGCAGGGCACGGGGCTGGGCCTGTCGATCGTGCGCTCGGTCGCGGTCGCGCACGGCGGGCGGGTCGACGCGCGGCCCCGCGACGGCGGCGGGCTCATCGTCACGGTGACCCTGCCCACACACAAACTAACCGATCGGTCGGTCGTTTAGTTGGTACCGTCGGGGGCGTGCCCACCGTCGACGGCCGCCTGGCGCGCGGCGAACGAGCCCGCACCGCGACCCTCGACGTCGCGGTCGCGCTCGCGACCGAGTCCGGCCTCGACGGGCTGTCGTTCAGCCAGCTCGCGGAGCGGGCCGGGGTCAGCAAGTCGGGCCTGTTCGCGCACTGGTCGACGAAGGAGGAGCTGCAGCTCGCCGCCGTCGCCCACGCCTCGCAGCGCTTCACCGAGGTGGTCGTGCGGCCCGCGCTGCGGGCGCCGCGCGGCATCCGCCGGCTGTGGGCGCTGCAGGAGAGCCGGCTCGCCGACATGGCCAGCGGCGCCCTGCCCGGCGGCTGCTTCTTCACCAACGCGCAGTTCGAGTTCACGGTCCGGCCCGGCAGCGTCCGCGACGCGCTGAGCGCCGCCCTCGCCGACTGGCACACCCTGCTGGAGCGGCTGATCACCGAGGCGATCGAGCTCGGCGAGCTGCCCGCCGACGTCCACCCTCCGCGGCTCGCGTTCGAGCTCAACGCGCTGGGCACCGCGGCGGTCTACGAGTCGCGGCTGCTGCGGGCGGAGGAGATCTACACGTATGCGCGGACGGCCGCCCTGGAGCGGCTGCGCGCCCTGGCCCTGGTCCCGTATCTGGAGGCGCTGACATGACCACCACCGTCCTGCCCGGCCACGTCGCCCCGTTCGTCGTGCACTTCGACGACCTCGACGCGATGGGCATCGTGCACAACGCCCGCTACGCGGTGTTCCTGGAACGGGCCCTGTCGCAGTGGTGGGCCGAGCGCGGCCACTCCTACGCCGGCGGCCGGCCGACCACGCCGGACGTGATGCACGCCGTCGCGGAGTACTCGATCTCCTACAAGGCGCCCGTCCGCGGCACCGGCGAGATCGGCGTCCACTTCTGGATCGAGACGCTCGGCGAGACGAGCGCCGTCTACCGCTTCCGCATCCTGTCCGCCGACGGCCTGACCGTCCACGCGGAGGGCCGGCGCGTCAACGTGAAGCTCGACCCGCGCACGCTGCGCCCCGCGCCGTGGAGCGAGGACGCCCGCACCCACGCGAGCACTTTGCTCAGTTCCTGAAGGTCGTCGCCGCCGCGTCCGGTATCGATCGCCGGGACGGAAGGTGCCTTCACCATGCAGCGTCGGTCCGACATCCACGTGACCGTGCCGCGGGGGCGGCTCACCGGCCTGCTGGCGGACCTCGGCCTCAACGCGCGCAACGCCCTCGTCGTCGGCGTCGTCGCCCTGGCGGCGCTGGTCATCGGCACCGCGTCGCTGACCACGATGCTCGGCATGCGCAGCGACGTACGCACGATCAAGGCGCACCACGTGGACAGCCTCAGCACCTTCTCCGAGCTGCGCGGCGACATCGGCCTGCTCTACCGCACCGTGCTGGTCTACATCCTGACCAAGTCCGCACCGGCGCCGGACGCGCAGCGGCTCGCGGCGGCGCGGGAGGAGATCACCAAGGCCGACGCCCACACGGACCAGAACCTGGCCGAGTACCGGAGGGCCGCCGAGGCCTCACCGGCCCGCCTCGCCGCCGCCGACGAGCTCGAGAAGACCATCCTCGCCTACCGGCAGCTGCGCAACGCCGCGTTCCTGGGCGAGGGCGCGGCCGCCGCCGGCTCGCCCGTGCCGGCCGCCCAGCAGCAACAGCAGGCGGAGCGGATCGAGTCGGCGTTGCTTGCGGCGGTACAGAAGGTGCAGGACCTCGAGCTGTCCGAGGCGGAGGCGCGGTCGGCGCAGGTCGAGGCCCGGTTCTCCGATGCCCGCACCACGATGATCGTGGCCTACACCGTGGGCATCCTGCTCGCGCTGATCCTGGCCGTCTGGGCCGCACGGCTGACGAGACGCCAGCTGTCGAGCGTGTCGGCGGCCCTCGGTGCCGTCGCCGCGGGTGACCTGACGACGTCCGCGGAGGTGCGCGGGCGGGACGAGCTGGGCCAGATGGCCACCGCGGTCAACGCGGCCCGCACCGGGCTGCGCGACACCGTCTCCTCGCTGACCGCCGGCTCCCGGACGCTCGGCCAGAACACCTCCCGGCTGACGTCCGTCACCAAGCTCCTCGCCGGCAGCGCGTCGGCGGCGGCCCGGCAGGCGGGCCTGGTCGCGTCGTCCGCGGGCAGCGTCTCCACCAACACCCAGGCCGCCGCGGCCGGCGCCGACGAGATGGACGCCTCGATCCGCGAGATCGCCCGCAACGCCAACGAGGCCGTCACCGTCGCCGCCGAGGCGGTCAGCGTCGCGGCCACCACCACCAACACCGTGTCGCAGCTCGGCGCGTCGTCGGCGGAGATCGGCAACATCGTCGCGACGATCACCGCCATCGCGACGCAGACCAACCTGCTCGCCCTCAACGCGACGATCGAGGCGGCCCGCGCCGGCGCGGCAGGCAAGGGCTTCGCCGTGGTGGCCAGCGAGGTGAAGGACCTGGCGCAGGAGACCGCCCGCGCGACCGGCCAGATCTCCGAGCAGGTCAGCGCCATCCAGGTCGACACCGCCGAGGCCGTCGAGGCGATCAGCCGCATCAGCGAGATCATCGCGCGGATCAACGAGTATCAGCTGACGATCGCCGCGGCCGTCGAGCAGCAGAGCGCCACCACGAAGGAGATGAGCCGCAGCGTCGCCGACACCGCCGACTCCTCGACCGACATCGCCACCAACATCACCGGCGTGGCCGACGCGACCCAGCAGACCACGACCAACCTCGCCGAGGCCGACGCGGCCGTCGCCGACCTGACCCGCCTCAGCGACGAGCTCCAGCAACTGGCCGGCCGCTTCCGAACCTGACGCGGCGGCGCGCAGCGCTGCCGCAGGGGCGCCGGTGCCGCCGGTGCGTTGCCCGTGCATCGACGCCGCCTGTGCGTCAGGGCCGCCGGTGCATCGTGGGGCCCGGGTGTCACGGCCGCGGGTGCGTCGGCGTTGCCTTGGCGTCAGCGCTGCTGGTGGAAGAACGTCTGGAGCAGGGTCGCGGACTCTGCCGCCAGTACACCTGCCAACACCTCAGGACGGTGGGTCTGCCGGCGGTCGCGCAGGACGTCCCACAGGGAGCCCACGGCGCCGGTCTTGGGCTCCCACGCGCCGAAGACCACGGTGCCGACCCTGGCGAGCACGAGGGCGCCGGCGCACATCGTGCACGGCTCGACGGTGACCACCAGGGTGCAGTCCTCCAGCCGCCAGGCGCCGAGGCGCACGGCGGCGCGGCGCAGCGCCAGGAGCTCGGCGTGCGCGGTCGGGTCGCCGGTGGCCTCCCGCTCGTTGTGGGCGGCGCCGAGCTCCGTGCCGTCGGGGCCGAGGACGACCGCCCCGATCGGCACGTCGGCGCCGGCCGACGCGGCGACCGCCAGGGCCCGCCGCATCGCCGGCTCCCAGCGCTGGTGCAACGCCTCAGGCCTCGCGCAGCTCTTCGATCTCGTCGCCGGCACCGATCGCCTGGCAGATCTCCGCGGTCAGGTCGGCCGGGAGCATGCCCTCCTGAGCGCACAGCTCCAGCAGCCGCCCGCCGGGCAGCCCGAGGTCGGCGAGGAGCTCCGGATCGCCGACCGGCTCGATGTCGGGCTCGGCCGACGGCCGCTCCTCGTCATCCTCCTCGTCGGTGTCGGCCTCCTCGTCGACGATCTCCGGCAGCTGCTCCTCGATGTCGCCGAGGAGGATGGCGCCGAGGCGCGACTCGGCGGCGAAGATGGAGTCGGAGCCGAAGATCCGCAGATCCTCGCCGTCGTCGAGGCGCAGGATCACCAGATACGCGTCGTCGGACTCGACGAACAGCAGTGACACCGTCGCGTCCGGGTCGGTGTCGCGTAGGCGTTCGGTGACCTCCTCGACGTCGGCGACGCCACTGAGGTCGAGCTCGGCCGCGGCCCAGCTCTTGGAGCCGCGTGTGACAGCGGCAGCGAAGTGCGACACGGTCCCCCCGGTCGGTGTTCGTCGTTACCCGAGAACACTATTCGAGCAGATCGGCGGTTGGCGCAGGGCTAGTCGGCGAGTCGTCGGCGAGTCGCGATGAGCTCGCGGATCCGGTCGGCGCGGAGACGGCGTGGATGGAGCCGCTCGCGAAGCGCTTTCGCGTCCGCGAGCTCGACCAGCAGCGCGAGCCGCCGACGACGCCGCTCAGGATCGAGCCGCTGCAGCCTCAAAGCCATGTTGCTGAGAGTGATCCTCGCCGCAATCCACGTCAAGCCCGCGCGGGAAAGTCCTTGTGCCAGCTACCGAACGTGTTCGGCCGACGCTTTTCAGCGGTGCTCGCGCCTCACCACAGGACCCAGTCGCCGCCGGCGAGCCGGTATGCCACGACGATGCCGGCGATCGCCACGGCGATGCCGCTGGAGACCGCCACGCCCACGGCGACGCCCCGGTCGCCGAACCTCGCAAGGATGAACGACGCCACCCAGGCGAGCACCCCGGCGATGATCGTCAGCCAGATGTACCCGCGGGCGCCCGTGGCGAGCAGACCGAACAGCAGCATCCAGGCGGCCCCGGCGGCGGCGCCGGCGGTGACCATCGGGCTGCGGACCGGCAGCGGCTCACGGTACGTGGGCCGAAGCGGCCCCTGGGAGACCACGAACGGCGGCGGCCGCAGCACGCCCTGCCAGGCGCCATAGGACGCGGCGGGGGTGAGCGGGCGGGTGGCGCTCAGGCGTGGTGGGGGCCCGATGACGGGTGGCCCGCTGGCGCCCGGCCACGGCCGGCCTGCCGTGAGGCTCGGCGCCCCGTGCGGCGGCGGCGGGACGGGATGGGAGCTGCTGGGCAACCCCGGCATGACCGGCTTGGGCCCGCCGGGCAACCCCGGCGCGACCGGTTGAGGGCTGCCGGGCAGCCCCGGCGCGACCGGCTGGGGGTTGTTGGGCAACGCCGGTGCCGGGCTCGCGGGGCGCGACGCGTCCGGCGAACTCCACGGCGACTCGTTCACTGCCACGAAAAAGAGCTTAGCCCGGCCGTCCCAGAGGGACGACCGGGCTGCGCAGCGACCTACCGATGTCTGGTCCGAATTCCTAGCCGAACAGGGCGATCCGCTTCTGCGTCACGCCGCCGATGGTGGTGAACTCGCCGCCGGCGACGACCTGGCCGAGCGCCTGGTTGGCGGCCATGGCCCGCACCCCGGCGACGCCGTTGCCCTGCGGCGCCCAGTCGAGCAGCTTTCCGCGGTCGTCGATCGCGGCGAGTTTCACCCGCGACACTGACCCGTCGGTGCACGCGCCCTGCGAGCCGTTGCTGTTCGTGGTGCATGCCTTGTCGTAGTGCCCGCCGACGTACGCGACGCCGTCGAGCACCGTGACCGCCTGGACGTCGCCGTCGAAGACCCGGGTCCACCGGGCCTTGCCGGCGGTGGTGTAGGCGACCGCACGTCCGCCCTGCCCACCGATGCCCGCGTAGACGCCGTCCGGGCCGACCGCCACCGCCAGCACGATGGCCGACGGCCGCGGCATGAAGGTCTTGTCCAGCTTGCCGTCCACCGAGTCGACCGCGGTGAGCCGCAAGGCGTTGCTGACCCCGTTGGTCTTGTGGAAGGAGCCGCCGAGGTACACCCGGCTGCTCGTCACGGCGAGCGCCTCCACCTTGTCGTCGGTGGTCGGCGCCCAGTCCGCGTCGAGCGCGCCCGTCGCGAGGCTGAACGCGGCGAGGTTGGTCCGCTTCGCCGTGTCGATCGTGCTGAACTTGCCGCCGACATACAGGCGGCCGCTGCCCACCCCGAGGGTGACCGGAGAGCCGGACACCTCGTGGCTGAATGTGGTCACCGCGCCGGTGGTCGCGTCGAGCCCGGCGAGCGAGTCCCGCTTGACCCCCGCGACCTTCGAAAAGTCACCGGCCGCATACACAGAGTTACCGTCGACCGCGAGTGCCCGGACCGTGTTGTCGGCGACGGGGGCCCAGTCCAGCAGCGCGCCGGTGCGGGTGTTGATCGCCGCGAGCCGGCTCCGCGCGATGCTCTTGCCATTGACGATCGCCTTGCTGAACGATCCACCGACGTAGACGGTCCCGCCGTCGGAGGAGTAGGCCACGGCCCAGACGGTGCCGTCGAACGACGGCGACAGCAGCGGTGTCTTCTCGACCACCGCGGCGTGCGCCTGGCCGCCGCCGGAGAGCCCGTAGACCGCCGTGGCGGCGGCCGCCACGAGGGCGGTCCTCACGAATTGCCGGAAAAGTCGCATGTGAGCACGCTAACGGGTTGTAACCGCCCAAATAGGAATGAATCGGTTCCTTAAGGCTGTTCGGTGGTCGTCCCGAGCCGAACGGGTGATCGGCAGGTGTGCGAGAGTTCCGCAGTGCGTGATGCGACGTTGAACGTGGCGGTGATCGGGCTCGGACTGATCGGCGGATCGGTCCTGCGTGCCCTCGCGGCGCGTGGGCACCATGCCACCGGCTACGACGCCGATCCCGCCACCAGGGCGACCGCCCGCACCGCCGCGGCTCAGGCGCCCGCCGACGCCCGCTGGCACGTCACCGCCACGGTCGCCGACGCCGTCCGCGACGCCGATCTCGCGGTCGTCGCCGTGCCGCTCCCGGCCGTCGGGAGTGTCTTCGACGAGCTGGCGTCGCTGGCGTACGTCGGCGTCGTCACCGACGTCACCTCCGTCAAAGGCCCCGTCCGCGACCTCGCCCTCGACCGGCTCCGCACCGGCGGGCAGGCCCTCGCCACGTTCATCGGCGGGCACCCCATGGCCGGCCGCGAGACCTCCGGCTTCACCGCCGCGGACCCGCGCCTCTTCGACGGCTGCGCCTGGGTGCTGTGCCTTGAGGAGGACGGCGCCGGCCTGCGGGACTGGATCGAGCTCGCCGCGCTCATCACCGGGCTCGGTGCCCGGGTCGTCCCGGCCACCGCCGAGGAGCACGACCGCGCGGTCGCGACGATCTCCCACGTACCGCACCTGGTCGCCGCCGCCGTCGCCGCCCGGATCGCCGCCGACCCGCTGGCGGGCACGCTCGGCGCCGGTTCGTTCCGCGACGGCACCCGGGTCGCCGCCGCCCGCCCCGAGCTGACCGCGGCCATGTGCGGCGGCAACGCGGAGGCGGTTCTGGACGCCCTCGACGCGGTGCTCGCCGACCTGGCCGCCGCGCGGGCCGCCCTCGACGGCGCGGACCCGATCACGACCCTGGTGCCGTGGCTGACGCCCGGCCACGCGGCCCGGCAGGCGTGGCCGCCCACGCCGGGCGAGACCGCCGACCTCCCGGCCCGGGCCGACGTCCTGCTGCGGCTGGGACGGGTCGGCGGCTGGGTCTCCGCCGTCGCCGACGACGGCAAGACGGTGCGTGCCGTCCGTCCAGCTATGTGATTGTGCTCTCATTCGCCGTCGTTCTCTGGTACGCCTAGCTGTAACCGTCCGTACACAGCTGGTTGCGTGACAGCCACCCGTAGTACGTCAATCTGCGATATGGCTGGTTGAAGTCTGGCGATCTGTGAGGCACCTCATCCATACTGGTAGGGCGGATGGACGGCCAGAGTCTCCGGTGGGGGCCGGAATTGTGATCGACAGCCGACTCTGACTACGCGGGGTGATTCACATGCGGATGGGGACCCGCCGAATACCTCGCGGCACGGACGACCGCGATTGACTTGCCCGACAGGGAGGGGGAGCAATGTCAACGACGGTGTATTACCGAAGTACCGACCTGATGATCACTGAGGAGATCTTCGCCCTCTGGTCGCCGGAGCCGCAGGTGTACGTGCTGGACGAGGTGCAGGGGGTGCACGTCGTCCGCGGTTCGATTCACCCGGCCCGGATCGTTCTCATGGTGCTCGGAGGTCTTGCCGTCCTCGCGGTGCTCGTCGCCTGGCCGCTGATCGATTCGGCCGGCGAGTTTCTGTTCGCGTTCGCCGCGATCGTCGCGCCGCCGATGGTCGGCTCGACGTCGCGGGCGCTCACCCCCCGGACGCTGCACCTGGTGGGTCACCACCTGGGCGTGCCGGTCACGTTGTTCAGCTCCTCCGACATGCTCGTGTTCGGTCAGGTCAAGCGAGCCTTGATGCGCGCGTTCGAGGCCCGTTCCCGCAGCATGGACCGGCGCGATCTGGCCGGCTATGACGAGGCCTTCCGGAGACTCAACCAGACCCTCTAGTGGCCTGGGCGATCGTGCCGCCTGCGATTTGCAAAACGCAGGCGGCATGATCGTTGCCTTTTGGCCCCGGTTTGCACATGAATGAGGCATTCACACATGCCAAACTCATGCAAATCGATGAAATCTCGGTGGCGCCGCTCGTGACCGTCCGTATCCTGGAGGGCAGGTCCAAAGGGAGGAGGACCCTGTGGCCGACGGTGTGAACGGGCTGACCTGGCGGAAGAGCCGGTCCTGCGCAAGTGCCGCCTGCGTCGAGGTGGCGCGGGCCGAGGACCGCTTTCTGGTCCGCGATTCGAAGAATCCTGAAGGCCCTCGCCTGGGATTCGGCGCCGACGATTGGGCATCGTTCATCGGGGCGGTGCGTGAGGGGCGAATCGAATGAGCCGGTGAGGTTGGGCGCTGCGGCGTCTTGAACGTTCGTCGCACTCAACCTCACCATTCGTTATGTCAAACGGACGTCGTGAGCGCGCCGGTCTTGATGCCGGTGATGAAAGCGCCCCACTCCGCCCGGTCAAAGGTCAGCACCGAGCCTGCGGCATTCTTCGAATCGCGGACGAAGAATGAGCTCGAGTGTTCTGCGACCTCGACGCATGCCGAGCTGGCACACGCCTGGCTTCTGCGCCACACAAGTGGCGCCACAGTAGGTTGCACTATACTTCTTTCCTCTCGGAAAAGGAGTCGACACCTCAGGCTTGAGGTGCCCTATCCCGCAGGTTCGCGTCCTGGGGAGTTATGAATGGCGAGGAGTTCGTGGGCGCGACTCTCGATCATTTCCTTGCTGTGGGTCTCGTCATACGACGCGTGCCAGATCTTGTCCCATTGGACAAGATGCCGCTGCAGACTGACGGCGTCGTCGATGATTTCGTCCCGGGTGGCGTTTTCGCGATAGAGAACCGCATGGTCGAGATCTTCGGACCCGAGATAGAAAAGATCCCAGTTCCCGATGGCAATGTTGAAGACGGTGAATGGTGCGACGCGAATTGTCAGCCAGCCCTCGTTGATGACGTCGAGCACGGCGGACAACTGGCGGCCCAGCACTTCCGGAAGGCCGAGGGTCCGGCGAAGCACTGACTCGTCGAGCAGCAGATGGACGTTGGGTCGGCCTCTTCGCTGCTCAAGGACCTGTCGACGCTGGGTCCGCGTCTCGATGCGCGCCGCGATCTCGTCTTGTGTGAGGTCGTCGACGAAGAACTCAAGTAGAACACGCGCGAATTCCGGGGTCTGCAGGAACCCTGGAAAATACGCGGAGTAGAAGAGCCGCATGGAGCTGGCTTCGGCCTCGTAGCTGAACCACTGCTTCATCGCCGGCGTCAGCATTCCAGCGTAGCGCTTGTGGTCCCACCACTGCTGCCGCTGCTTTGATGCCTTGGCGGCCTGCACGAGCTCGTCGACGCGTGCTCTGTCGCGAATTCCGAGGTGGCTCAGCAGAGGGCGCAGGTCATTCTGCGAAATGGTGACCTCGCCGCTTTCGATGCGCATCACCTTGGACAGCGACCATTCCATGGCCTCGGCTACCTGCGACTGGGTGAGCCCCTTCGCCGTCCGCGCGTCCTTGATAGCCAAGCGGACGGCGCGGCGGGCCACGGCGGGAGTGTCACCCGGTGCCATGTCCAGCCCCTCCAAGGGACGTATGCCTACCAGCGACATTGCAGGTAGGGAGCCACTTCGTGACGCTACGCGCAGACGGTTGGGCGGATGTGGTGAATGCCAAAATACAGGCTATACCGCGCACCGACCTCTGGGGAGGTCGCCTGCGGGTGGCTCGCACCGTCCGCCGCCCCGGGGATGGTAACGACAGGCCATCCACCAGGTAGCGATATTGCAAGTTGCACTTCTGCATCATCTTGATGAACCCAAGATGCCGCGCGCGAGTCCGTTGGCTCGCGCGCGGTCATTTGGGGCCTAACTACGTGCTGCTTTGCTCTGCTCCAGGGCGCGGATGAGTGCGCGACGGACCTGTCCAAAGGTCCGCGAGTCGGTGGTGATGAAGAGCCGGACGTCGTTTGCCCCGTAACCCGCGCGAATCTCCAGCTGCGGGCGTAGTGAGGGCGATCCGTGCCGGACGATGTAGGCAGCTCTGAGGTCCCTGATCCGGAAGCGGACAGGGCGTGGGCGGAGCACCGAAAAATGGTCGCTTGTGACCAGGATGTCCGGACTCCGGTAGAAGGTGCGCATCTCCCTTTCCCTCTCGGTCTTGCGGAGGGGTGCAGGATGCGCAAGGATTGCTGTGGGTATCACCGCTGACCCTCCGCGTAGTCGTAGAGGTGGAAGCGATCACAAACAGCACCCGGTGGCCGCCGGGTGCTGTTGTGTTTTCTCGCCCCCTAGCCGGCTGGCCATGCACTCATGGTCGCATGTGGTGTCACAGGGCGCCAGGTCCCAACCAGCTATATGGCAGATTGAGCGTGAAGACTGCCTGTCGCGCGGGGGGCGGCGCGGTGTCGGCTCTTCGGGTGGTCCGCCGTTCGGGTGGGTCTTGTTCCGCCCTCGACCGTCCTCGGATGAGCCTGGGCGCCTCTCGGTGGGCTCCCGGGGTGACTCCGGGGTGAGTCCTGAACGCCTCCAGGGTGGGTCCTGAACGCCTCCGGTGTGGGTCCTGAACGACGAACGCCGGGCCGCCCTGGTGGGGCGTCCCGGCGTTTTGCCTGGTCAGACCGGCGGAGGATACGAGATTCGAACTCGTGAGGGTTTTATCCCAACACGCTTTCCAAGCGTGCGCCCTAGGCCTCTAGGCGAATCCTCCGTGCGCCAGGATACCCATGCCTCACGGGCTCCGCGCTACGGGGTATTGTGTTCCTCAAGCCACTCGTGCGGCGTCATCTTACGAACCTCCCCAGGGCCGGAAGGCAGCAAGGATAAGTGAGCTCTGACGGGTGCACGGGTGGCGCCTTCATGTCCGGGCCCCGGTCGGTCGCGGCGCAGCTTTTTGTCGGTGCCTGGGGGTACCGTGGTGCCGGCCCGATTGAGCGAGGCGAACGGAGGGACCGCTGGTGGCGCTCGCGCTCTACCGCAAGTACCGGCCTCGCACGTTCGCCGAGGTGATCGGGCAGGAGCACGTCACCGAGCCGCTGTCGCAGGCGCTGCGTTCGGGGCGGCTCAACCATGCCTACCTGTTCTCCGGCCCTCGTGGCTGCGGCAAGACCAGCAGCGCCCGCATCCTCGCCCGCTCGCTCAACTGTGAGAAGGGCCCGACGCCCGACCCGTGCGGCGAGTGCGACTCGTGCCGCGCGCTCGCGCCCGACGGCGCCGGCTCGATCGACGTCATCGAGATCGACGCCGCCAGCCACGGTGGTGTCGACGACGCGCGCGACCTGCGGGAGCGGGCCTTCTTCGCGCCGGTCTCCAGCAGGTTCAAGGTCTATGTCATCGACGAGGCCCACATGGTCTCGTCCGCCGGCTTCAACGCGCTGCTCAAGCTCGTCGAGGAGCCGCCGGAGTATGTGAAGTTCGTCTTCGCGACCACCGAGCCCGAGAAGGTGCTGGGGACGATCAAGTCCCGCACCCACCACTACCCCTTCCGGCTGATTCCGCCGGGGGTGCTCCGGCCCTATCTGGAGCAGCTGACCACGTCCGAGGGCGTCAAGGTGGAGCCCGCCGTCTTCCCGCTGGTGGTCCGCGCCGGCGCGGGCAGCGCCCGTGACTCGCTGTCGGTCCTCGACCAGCTGATCTCCGGCGCCGGCGCCGACGGCGTCACCTACCAGCGGGCCGTCTCGCTGCTCGGCGTCACCGATGTCGCCCTCATCGACGAGATGTGCGACTCGCTGGCCGCCGACGACGGCCGTGGCGCCTATGGCGTGATCGACCGGGTCGTCGAGGCCGGCCACGACCCGCGGCGCTTCGCCTCCGACCTCCTCGAGCGGCTCCGCGACCTCATCGTCCTGCAGCAGGTGCCCGACGCCGTGGCCAAGGGTCTGCTCGACGCGCCGCACGACCAGCTGGAGCGGATGGGCGCCCAGGCGACCCAGCTGGGGCAGGCGACGCTGTCGCGGTTCGCCGACATCGTCCACGACGGGCTGACCGAGATGCGCGGCACCACCGCCCCGCGGCTGCTGCTGGAGCTGATCACCGCCCGCATGCTGCTTCCCGGCGCCGACGACTCCAGCGGCGCGCTGCTGCAGCGGCTGGAGCGCATGGAGCGCCGCCTGCTCGCCGGCGGCGCCCCGGTGCCCGGTCCAACGGCGGCGCCCGCATACGCGCCCGCGCCCGTGCCCGCCCCAGGGCCTGGCCCTGCCTCCGCGGCCGGTTACGCACCTGCGGCGGGTGCTCCCGCTGGGTCCGGTCCTGCTTCCGCGGCCGGTCACGCTCCCGCTGCCGCGGAGGGTCACGCCTCCGCGGCCGATCACGGCTCCGCGCCGGCGGCCGGTCACGCGTCGGCGCCGGTTGCCCACGCTTCCGAGCAGGTCGCTGCCGGGGCCGCACAGCAGTCGGCGAGTGGTGGGGCTCCGGTCGCGTATGAGCCTGCGGCCCATCCGACCGCACCCCCGGCACCTCCCGCCGCGCCTCCTGTGCCGCCGCAGCCGGCCCCGCAGGGTGTCGGGGCGCTCGACGCGGGCGCGGTCCGGCGGGTGTGGACCGACGTGCTGTCCCTGGTGAGCGGGAAGTCGAAGAAGGCCGCCGCGATCGTCCGCGAGGCCACGGTGCAGGACGTCGAAGGCACCACGCTCGTGCTCGGGTTCAAGCACACCGCGCACGCCAACATGCTCAACGCCTCACCCGACGTCCTCATCGCCGCGCTGAGCGAGCTGCTCGGCGGCAGGTGGCAGGTCAGGTGCGAGGTCGGCGGCCAGCCCGGCGGCGGTGGCGGCGGCACCCGTCCCACCCCGCCCCGCCCGACGCCGTCCGGCCCCGGCGGCGCCCCTCCGGGTGGCCAGGCGCCCAGCGGCGCACCGGGACACGGCGGTCCGTCGGGCGGCGGTCCCGGCGGTGCGGCAGTCCCGCAGCAGGCCGCGGAGGCCTGGCCGACGCCCGCCCGCCCCGCGGGCGACCCGGTCCCCGTCGACGCGCACGCGGGTGGCCCCTCCGGGCACTCCGCTCCGGGTGGCCCGTCAGGCGGCTTCACTCCTGCGAGCGGTCCGTCAGGGGCGCTTGGCTCTCCGGGTGGTCCGTCCCAAGCGGGCGACGGCTGGCCCACTCCGGCGGCCGTGCCCGGCGCCGGCGGCTCTCACGGGACCCACGCCACGTCGACTGTCCAGGCTTCCCACGCAGGTCATGGGGGCGGCAACCCGGCCCAGGGTGGTTACGCGGGTCAGGCCGGCGGGGCGGCGCACGGTGGTGCGTCTGGTCCTCAGGGCGGTGGGCAGGCGGGTTGGCCGACGCCCGCGGTGCCTGGTGGGGCGGCGCAGCCGGACGGCTGGCCGGCGACGGCCGTGCCCGGTGGGGTGGTTCGCACACCGTCGGGTGGGGCGCTGGCAGATCCGCGCGGCCTGTCCGGAGGATCGGCGGGCGGCGACCAGATGCACGTCAGCGGCGGCGGCCAGGGCGGCGGTTGGCCCGCGATCGCCACGCCAGGTGGTGCGGCCCAGGGGGGTCAGGGGCAGGCGAGCGAGTGGCCCGCGACGGCCACGCCCGGGGGATCCGCGGCGGCTGGATCGGCGCAGGTGGCGACCAGGCAGCCCGGCGCCGGGCAGGCGGCGGGTGCGTCGCCGAACGGTGGTGGCCCGTCCGGGGCAGGTAGCGGTCAGGGAGCCAACGGCGCGCGCACCCAAGGGGGCGCCCGCCAGCAGAACGGCGCACGACCGCGGAGCGCCATCGAGCAGGCGCGCGAGGCGGCGAGCAGGGCGGCGAACGCACCACGGCGGGCGGCCGCGGCGCCGGTGGCCGAGTCGGCGTGGGAGGGTGCGGGGGCGGACGAGCCGCCGTACGACCCGGAGTACGACAGGCCGGTCGCCGATCCGCGGTTTCCCGGGCTGGACCCGGGGGATGAGCTGCTCGACGATGCGAGCTCCGTCCGCGAGTCGAGCGAAGAAGCCGCGTTACGGCTGCTCAGCGAGGCGCTCGGGGCGGAGAAGATCGGCGAGACCACGAGCTGAGCCGGAGGGCGGGGCTTCGAGTGAGACCGGCCGGCCCGCAGGACGACGCGACCGAGGGTCACCGGCCGGGTGGCAGGACAGGCACGGCGGCGGCGGCCCGGCAGGGCGGCACAGCGGCACGGTGCGGCGGCCGAGGGTCACCCGCCGGATGGCAGGACGGTGCGGCGGCCGAGAAACACCGGCCCAGCGGCACGGCAGGACGGTGCGGCGGCCGAGGTGTACCGGCCGGGCGTGCCAGGGTAAGACCAGCTGAGCATTGACCGAATATCGAAGAGGAGCAGATCGTGCGCCCCGGTGGACAGCCCAACCTGCAGCAGATGATGAAGCAGGCGCAGAAGATGCAGCAGCAGATGGTCGCCGCGCAGGCCGAGCTGGCCGAGGCCGAGCTGACCGGCACGGCCGGCGGCGGTCTCGTCACGGCGGTCGTGCGTGGGTCCGGGGAGGTCGTCAGCATCAAGATCGACCCGAAGGCGGTCGACCCGGAGGACGTGGAGACGCTCGAGGACCTCGTGGTCGCGGCGCTGCACAACGCCGCGCAGGCCGCGAAGGATCTGACGGAGCAGAAGATGGGACCGCTGACCGCGGGCCTCGGCGGGTTGGGTGGCGGCCTCGGGCTGCCCGGATTCTAACCGCCGCAGATGTACGAAGGTGCCATCCAGGACCTGATCGACGAGCTGGGCAGGCTGCCCGGCGTCGGTCCGAAGAGCGCGCAGCGGATCGCGTTTCACGTGCTGTCGTCCGACCCGTCGGACGTGAAGCGGCTCGCCCAGGCGCTGACGCGGGTGAAGGAGCTCGTGCGCTTCTGCACGCGCTGCTTCAACGTCGCGGAGTCGGACCTGTGCCGGATCTGCCGCGACCCGCGCCGCAGCGACGAGGTGTTCTGCGTCGTGGAAGAGCCGAAGGACGTCGTGGCGATCGAGCGCACCGGCGAGTTCAGGGGCAGGTATCACGTGCTCGGCGGGGCGATCAACCCGCTCGAGGGCGTGGGGCCGGACAACCTGAAGGTCCGCGAGCTGATGATGCGGCTCGCGGACGGCACCTGCAAGGAGCTGATCCTGGCGACCGACCCGAACACCGAGGGTGAGGCCACCGCGACCTACCTGGCGCTGCTGGTGAAGCCGATGGGTCTCACCGTGACCCGGCTCGCCAGCGGCCTGCCGGTCGGCGGCGACCTCGAGTACGCGGACGAGATCACGCTCGGCCGCGCGTTCGAGGGACGGCGGGCGGTCTAGCCCGGGCTAGCCTTCCGGGCGGTTCAGGATGCCGACGGCCACGGCGTGCACGGCGGCGAGGTCGGCGGGGTCGGCGAGGTGGGTCTTGGTGCCGGTCACCACGTACCACTCCTCGGCGTCCTTGTACTGGACACGGACGAGCGCGGCGCCGGTGGCGTCGACCTCGGAGCGCAGGGTCAGCTCGCCGGTGACCACGCCGACCTCGTCGGTCATGACCCCGCCGGGGCCCGCCATGATGTCGGTCGTCAGCGGCGCTGCCCCGCCACCCGCCTGAGCCGCAGCGGGTGCGGCGGCCGGGTCAGCGCCAGCCGGAGCGGCCCCAGCGGGAGCGGCTCCAGCAGCGGCGTCAGCCGGAGCGGCCGGGGTGGCCCCGGCCGCAGTGGCGTCGGCGGGAGGGGCCGCGGCCGGAGCGGCGCCTGCCGGAGCCGGAGCCGCCGTCGGGGTTGGGGCCGGAGTCGAAGCGGGTGCCGAAGCCGCCGTCGCGGGAGCCGCGGCCGGCGTCGGAGTGCCGGCCGGCGCCGCCGGGGTCGCGGCGGGGGCGGCCGGTGCCTGCGGAGTGCCCGGTGCCGCTCCCGGCACCGGTGCTGCGTCTGCCATCTCGGCCGCCCTTCAGTCGCGCGAAAACCCGGAAAAAGAACCCTACTTGCAGGTCGCGAGCATCTCCGTCAGCGCCGACTTCTCGGCGGCGGTGACGGTCAGCTTGTAGAAGCTCTTCACCGTTACCCAGTCTTGCGCATATGTGCACCAGTAGCCCTTGTTCGGCGGCTTCCACGTCGACGGGTCCTGGTCACCCTTGGAGCGGTTCGACTGGAGACTGACGGCGAACAGCTGCGGGCGCGTCAGGTCGTTGGCGAACTGCTTGCGCTGCTCATCGGTCCACTTGCTGGCACCCGAGCGCCAGCCGGCGGCCAGCGGCACCATGTGGTCGATGTCGAGGGCCTTCGCGTCGGTGAGAGTCTTGTCGTCGTACGGGCTGTACCAGGTCCCCGCCGTGATCTTGCACTCGGCGTCGGCCTTGACGCCCTTGCCGTCGCGCTTGAGCACGACGTCGCGGGTGTCGCAGCCGTCACCCTGGCCGATCCAGTGGGTGAACTTCTCGCGGCTGTACCCGGCCATCGACCCCGCGGCCGCGACGGTGAGCTGATCGAGCGCGGCCGTGGCGTTGGCCGGGTTGCCGGCCGGTGGCTTCGTCGCACCAGCGGTGCCACCGCTGCCGGTCGTTGACGTCGAGCTGGGCGCTGCCGCGCCCGGCGTGGAGGAGACCTCGCAGCTGGCGGCGCCGGTGAGCACCGTTGCTAGCGCGAGGGCGAGGAGGACGGCTTTGCCGTTGGAGGGGCGCACGCCCACCACTGTGCGGCATCGGCGCACGCCGCGCTCGCAGCGCCACGGTGCGATTCCCGACACGAACAGTCGCATATCCCCATGAAACGGGCGGGACCACAGAACGGGACCGGTGTCCCTGTCGCCCGGGACACCGGGTCCCGCAGGATCAGTGGCATGACGACGAGGACCTGGGCAGGACCCACATAGACGGAAAGGCCGGCCCATTGCGGGGGCCGGCCTTTCACCCTGAGCAACTCTGAGCAACCCGAGCAGCCTGAGCAGCCCAGAGCAACCCGAACGATCCCCGGAGGAACTCCGGGATGCGGCGGTGGATCAGCCGCGGTTCGCGGCGCTCAGCACGGCTCGCAACGATGCGGTCACGATGTTGGCGTCGATCCCGACACCCCAGAAGGTCTGCCCGTCGACGGAGCACTCGACGTACGCCGCGGCCTGTGCGCTCTCACCCGCGGTGAGGGCGTGCTCGGCGTAGTCCAGGACCCGCACGTCGACGCCGAAGTCGCCCAGCGCGTGCACGAACGCGTCGATCGGGCCGTTACCCGTGGCCGTGACCGACCGGACGGCGCCGTCGACCGAGACGTCGGCGGTGAGGGTGACCTTGCCGTCGACCGTCGCCGCCTCGTATCCCTGCAGCGCGAACCTCTTGTCGGAGAAGTACTCACCGGAGAAGAAGTCCCACATCGCCTGCGGGCTGACCTCGCCGCCCTCGTCGTCGGTGTGCCGCTGCACGACGCCGGAGAACTCGATCTGCAGCCGGCGCGGCAGGTCCAGGTGGTGCTCGGTCTTCATGACGTAGGCGACGCCGCCCTTGCCGGACTGCGAGTTGACTCGGATGACCGCCTCGTAGGAGCGGCCGACGTCCTTGGGGTCGATGGGCAGGTAGGGCACGCCCCACGTGAAGCGGTCGACCTCGACGCCCGCGGCCGCGGCGTCGCGGTGCAGCGCGTCGAAGCCCTTCTTGATCGCGTCCTGGTGGGAGCCGGAGAAGGCCGTGTAGACCAGGTCGCCGGCGTACGGGTGGCGCTCGTGCACGGGCAGCTGGTTGCAGTACTCGACGGTCCGCTTGATCTCGTCGATGTTCGAGAAGTCGATCTGCGGGTCGATGCCCTGGGAGAACAGGTTCAGCCCCAGGGTGACCAGGTCGACGTTGCCGGTGCGCTCACCGTTGCCGAAGAGGCAGCCCTCGACCCGGTCGGCGCCGGCCAGCAGGCCCAGCTCGGCGGCGGCGACGGCGGTGCCGCGGTCGTTGTGCGGGTGCAGCGACAGCACGACCGACTCGCGCCGCGGCAGGTTGCGCGACATCCACTCGATGGAGTCCGCGTAGACGTTGGGGGTCGCCATCTCCACCGTCGCCGGCAGGTTGACGATCAGCGGCCGGTCGGGGGTCGGCTGCAGCACGTCGATGACGGCGCTGCAGACCTCCAACGCGTAGTCCAGCTCGGTCCCGGTGTACGACTCCGGCGAGTACTCGTAGTAGATCTCAGTGTCGGGCGTGATCGCCTCGGCGTACTTCTGGCACAGCCGCGCCGCGCTCGTCGCGATGTCGGTGATCCCGGCCTTGTCCAGGCCGAACACGACCCGCCGCTGCAGCGTCGAGGTCGAGTTGTAGAAGTGCACGATCGCCCGCTTCGCGCCGCGCAGCGACTCGAACGTCCGCTCGATCAGCGTGTCGCGGCACTGGGTCAGGACCTGGATCGTGACGTCCTCGGGGATCAGGTCCTGCTCGATCAGCGTCCGCACGAAGTCGAAGTCGGTCTGCGACGCCGCCGGGAAACCTACCTCGATCTCCTTGTAGCCCATGCGGACCAGCAGCGCGAACATGCGGCGCTTGCGCTCCACGGACATCGGGTCGATCAGCGCCTGGTTGCCGTCGCGCAGGTCGACCGCGCACCAGCGGGGCGCCACGGTGACCTCACGGGAGGGCCACTGACGATCGGTCAGCGGGACCGGGAACTGTTCACTGAACGGCCGGTAGCGCTCGACGGGCATCCGGCTGCTGGTCTGATTGGCGATCTCGGACATGGCTCAATGCTCCTGGAAAGGTGGTCGGGACCAAGAAGGGTCGACCGGCAGGAGCGCAGACGCGACTCAACCCCGCGACGAGGTGCCGGCCTGTCGGGCCTCGTCGCGGCGACGAAGAAGGAGAACCGTCTGCCACATGTCGAGCGCCAGCGTATCACTCAACGGGAGCGCGAGATCGACGGTGCGGCCGATGGTGACGAAGACGACGGCTTCGGCGGGGGCGGCGCCGACGTGCCCAGCGGAGGGACCGTGACGACCGGTCCGGGCAGGGTGATCGTGTCGGGGGCCGGCGCGGGCTCCCCGGTCAGCATGAGCTGGCCGAGCGGGATCCTGGCGGCCGCGAGGATGCCCTTGTCGTTGTAACAGAACACCCCGGCGTCGATCGGCGGCTGTACGGCGGTGACGCCCGGCTCGACGGCGAAGCACGGCGCCGACGTGCCGGCCAGCGGCTCGGCCGGCGACACCGCGAGCGGGACCTGCCGGTCCAGGAGCACGTCCAGCCAGGCGATGAAGACGTACTGCAGCCTCGGGTCGATCGAGACGGGCAGCTTCTTGTTGGTGGCGCCGACCCTCACGCAGCCGGTCGGGGGGTTGATCGCGCACTGGTAGACGCCCTCGGGCCGGTTGGCGATCGCGACGTCCGCCGTCCCGCCGAGCGCGCCACCCTGGATGTCGACCCGCCAGGTGCGGTCCTTGGCGACCGTGACCAGCACCGACCGGGGCGCCTTGCCCTGCACGACGAGGGTGTACGCGGCGACGTACCGCTGGTCCTTGGCGACCGCGACCCGGGCGGCGAGCATGCCGCGGGGGTCCGGCTGCGCGGGCACCCCGGTCGCCGGATCCGACGGCGCATCGACCGGCGCGCCGCCGCCGCAGGCGGTCAGCAGCAGCCCGGTGACCGCGGCGAGCGCCGTGCCGGTGGTCACAGTGATCGCGGATACCCGGCCTCTACGTGCGCGCACGTGCGTATTCTCGCCTGTCGTGCGGCCGGATCGTGGGAACGCCACTCCCGGGGGATACCCGGCGCCGGTACGCTCGGCTGCGTCAACATCGCCCGTACGGGTGGAAAGGAGCTCGACGGCGTGGCGCTGATCGTGCAGAAGTATGGCGGGTCGTCCGTCGCCAACGCCGAGCGCATCAAGCGCGTCGCCGAGCGGATCGTCGACACGCGGAAAGCCGGCAACGAGGTCGTCGTGGTCGTCTCGGCCATGGGCGACACGACCGACGAGCTGCTCGACCTCGCGTCGCAGGTCAGCCCGGTCCCCGCCGGGCGGGAGCTGGACATGCTGCTCACCGCCGGTGAGCGGATCTCCATGGCGCTGCTCGCGATGGCCATCAACAACCTCGGATACGAGGCAAGGTCGTACACCGGCAGCCAGGCGGGCGTGATCACCACGTCGACGCACGGCCGGGCCCGCATCATCGACGTGACGCCGGGTCGCCTCCGCGGCGCGCTCGACGAGGGTGCGATCGCCATCGTCGCCGGGTTCCAGGGTGTGTCGCAGGACACCAAGGACATCACCACGCTCGGTCGGGGCGGCTCGGACACCACCGCCGTCGCGCTCGCCGCGGCGCTGCGCTCGGACGTGTGCGAGATCTACACCGACGTCGACGGGATCTTCACCGCCGACCCGCGGGTGGCGAAGAACGCAAGACACATCAAGCAGATCACGTACGAGGAGATGCTCGAGCTGGCCGCCTGCGGCGCGAAGGTGCTGCACCTGCGCAGCGTCGAATACGCGCGGCGGTTCAACCTGCCGATCCACGTCCGCTCGTCATACTCGACCGCCAACGGCACCATGGTCACCGGATCGATAGAGGACCTTTCTGTGGAGCAAGCACTCATCACCGGCGTCGCGCACGACCGCAGCGAAGCGAAGATCACCATCGTCGGCGTGCCCGACCAGCCCGGTGTCGCCGCGCGGATCTTCCAGACGGTCGCCGCCGCGGAGACCAACATCGACATGATCGTGCAGAACGTGTCGACCGAGGGCACCGGCCGCACCGACATCTCCTTCACGCTGCCGAAGACCGACGGCGCCACCGCCAAGGCCGCGCTCGAGCGCGTCAAGGCGACCGTCGACTTCCGCGAGATCCTGTTCGACGACCACGTCGGCAAGGTCTCCCTCATCGGCGCCGGCATGCGCTCCAACCCGGGCGTCGCCGCCAAGCTCTTCGCCGCCCTCGCCGAGGCCGGCGTCAACATCGAGATGATCTCCACCTCGGAGATCCGGGTGTCCGTCGTCTGCCGCGACACCGACCTCGACGTGGCCGTCCGTGCCATTCACGACGCCTTCGAGCTGGGCGGGTCCGAGGAAGCCGTGGTTTATGCGGGGACCGGACGGTAGGTTCGCTCTTTATGGGCGCGCTACCAACGCTGGCCGTCGTCGGTGCGACCGGCGCCGTCGGCACCGTCATGTGTGAGCTGCTCTCCTCCCGCAAGAACATGTGGGGGGAGATCCGCCTCGTCGCCTCCAAACGCTCCGCCGGCCGCACCCTGGTCGTGCGGGGCGAGGAGGTCGTCGTCCAGGAGCTGTCCGGCGACGTCTTCGCCGGCGTCGACGTGGCGATGTTCGACGTCCCCGACGAGGTCTCCGCCGAGTGGGCCCCGGTCGCGGTCTCCTACGGCGCGATCGCGGTCGACAACTCCGGTGCGTTCCGCATGGATCCGGACGTCCCGCTGGTCGTACCGGAGATCAACCCCGAACAGTCCCGCAACCGCCCCAAGGGCATCATCGCCAACGCCAACTGCACCACCCTCGCGATGATCGTGGCGCTCGCCCCCCTGCACCGCGAATACGGGCTCAAGGAGCTGGTCCTGGCGTCCTACCAGGCGGTCTCCGGCGCCGGCAAGGACGGCGTCGACACCCTGCTCAGCCAGCTCGAACGCGTCAGCGGCGACCGCAGCCTAGGCTCCCGCTCCGGCAACGTCCGCCAGGCCGTCGGCGACGACCTGGGCCCCTTCCCGGCCCCGCTCGCGCTCAACGTCGTCCCGTGGACCGGCTCCCTCCGCGACGCCGGCTGGTCGTCCGAAGAGCTCAAGATGCGCAACGAGTCCCGCAAGATCCTCGGCCTGCCCGACCTGAAAGTCTCCGCCACCTGCGTCCGCGTCCCCGTCGTCACCGGCCACTCCGTCGCCATCCACGCCGTCTTCGGCGTCGAGGTGGACGCCGAAGGCGCCCGCGAGGTCCTCCGCCACGCCCCCGGCGTGATCCTCGTGGACGACCCCGCCGCCGGCGAGTTCCCCATGCCGATCGACGCCGTGGGCACCGACCCGTCCTGGGTCGGCCGCATCCGCCGCTCGATCGACGACCCGCGCGCCCTGGACCTCTTCGTCACCGGCGACAACCTCCGCAAGGGCGCCGCCCTCAACACTGCCCAGATCGCCGAGCTCCTCTCCAAAGAGCTCCAGGCGCTGTAATGCTGTAAAGCTGTAATGCTGTAATTCCCCCACCGCTGCCGCGGCGGGGCCCGGCGGGGATTCTCACCCGCACCCCCATGCGCCGCTTCGCGACGCACTGCCCGCGCTGAGGCGCGAGGCAGGCCAAGCGGCGCATGCGCGCCGCATCAGGTGGTCGCCCTCCGCAGTGGCTGGGTGGGTGCTCCTCATGACTCCGTGTGGCTCTGATGGCTGGTCCGACCTGGTTCGGCCGGTTCGACCTGGTCGGGCCAGACCGGCCTGGTCCGGGATCGAGTCGGCTGTCAAGGCCCTAGCCGTCGGCGCCGAGCCGGTTGGGCGTGCCAGCTCGAGCGCATCGCCTTCAGTTCGAGTGCCCGACGCAGGCCGGCGCGGACCTGGTTCAGCGGTGCAGCCTGCAACCGCCGCCCGACCCGGTCCGACCAGCCAGGCCAGTTCGAGCCGGGCCGCCGCAGACCAGCCCCCGCAGACCAGCCCCCCAGATCAACCCCATGGGCCAGGCCGCCGCGAGGGCGGTGGGGTGGAGTCGGATTCGGTGCGGAGCTTGGGTCGTGTGGTCTACCGCCCGGAGTTGCGAGTGGTCGGACTCCGGGCGGTAGCGGCTGCGGTCTACGGGGCTAAGACGTCGTCGGCGTCGGTGATGGTGTACGCGTAGCCCTGCTCGGCCAGGAAACGCTGCCGGTGGGCGGCATACTCGGTGTCGATCGTGTCGCGGGCGACGACCGTGTAGAAGTGGGCCTGACGCTTGTCGGCCTTGGGGCGCAGGACCCGGCCGAGGCGTTGGGCTTCTTCCTGGCGGGAGCCGAAGCTGCCCGAGACCTGGATCGCCACGGCGGCTTCGGGCAGGTCGATCGAGAAGTTGCCGACGCGGGAGATGACCAGGGTCTTGAGCTCGCCGGTGCGGAACGCGTCGAAGAGGCGCTCGCGCTCCTTGTTGGTGGTCGAACCCTGCACGATCGGTGCGTCCAGGAACTCGCCCAGCTGGTGCAGCTGGTCGATGTAGCCGCCGATGACCAGGATCTGCTCGTCCTTGTGGCGGTCGACGAGGGCGCGGACCACAGGCAGCTTGGTGCGGGCGGTGGCGGCGACCCGGTAGCGCTCCTCGGGCTCGGCGACCGCATAGGCCATCCGCTCGGCGTCGGTCAGCGTGACGCGGACCTCGACACACTCGGCCGGGGCGATCCAGCCCTGCGCCTCGATGTCCTTCCACGGTGCGTCATAACGCTTCGGGCCGATCAGCGAGAACACGTCGCCCTCCCGGCCGTCCTCGCGGACCAGGGTCGCGGTCAGGCCGAGGCGGCGCCTGGCCTGCAGGTCGGCGGTGAACCGGAAGATCGGGGCGGGCAGCAGGTGGACCTCGTCATAGACGATGAGGCCCCAGTCGCGGGCGCCGAAAAGGTCCAGGTGCGGGAACACGCCGCCCCGGCGGGTGGTCAGCACCTGATACGTGGCGATCGTGACCGGGCGGATCTCCTTGCGCTCGCCGGAGTATTCGCCGATCTCCTCCTCCGTCAGGCTGGTGCGGGCGATCAGCTCGCGCTTCCACTGCCGGCCGGCGACCGTGTTGGTGACCAGGATCAGGGTGGTGGCCTTGGCCTCTGCCATCGCGGCCGCACCGACGAGCGTCTTGCCGGCGCCGCAGGGAAGGACGACGACGCCGGAGCCGCCGGCCCAGAACGAGTCGACCGCCTCGCGCTGGTAGGAACGCAGGACCCAGCCGTCCTCGGCGAGGTCGATCTGGTGGGCCTCGCCGTCGACATAGCCCGCGAGGTCTTCCGCCGGCCAGCCCAGCTTCAGCAGCGCCTGCTTGAGCCGCCCACGCTCGGACGCGTGCACGATGAGCGTGTCGGCGTCGATGTTGGCGCCGAGCATGCCGGCGAGCTTCTTGCTCTTCGCGACCTCGATCAGCACCGCCCGGTCCAGCCCGTGCAGGACGAGGCCGTGCACGGGGTCGTTGAGCAGCTGGAGCCGGCCATAGCGGTCCATCGTCTCGGCGATGTCGACGAGCAGCGCGTGCGGCACCGGATAGCGGGAGAACCGCAGCAGCGCGTCGACGACCCCCTCGGCGTCGTGCCCGGCGGCACGCGCATTCCACAGGCCGAGCGGCGTCAGGCGATAGGTGTGCACGTGCTCCGGCGAGCGCTCCAGCTCGGCGAACGGCGCGATCGCCATCCGGCACGCGAGCGCGTCGGGGTGGTCGACCTCAAGCAGCAGGGTCTTGTCGGACTGGACGATCAGTGGACCTTCGGGCACGGCACCAGTGTCGCATGCACCTCTGACAGTTCCCGATATGTGGGAGGATTGGAAATGCTGCAACCATCCGGGGGTCGAATCGCGTCTGTGCTTGTGACGGCCACGCGATGGATGCGATCAGATTCGCCTCCATCGCTTGTCTTGTCACTGCAGTGCCCGCAAGTCGGTGGTGGAGCCGGACGTCCGCGTTCGGATCGGAAGATGGCGGTGTGGTCGCGGGGGCTGGCGACCGCTGCCTTCCGATCATTGATCGGGGGTGGGCGCGGCGTCCGCTCCACCTCCTAGACTGGTCGGTGTGGGCCGGCGGTTGGGTGACAAGGCTGCCCTGACGTTCGGCGGGTTCGCCGCAGCGGCGGTGGCCGTCGGCTGGTTCCTGCTGTCCTCCCAGGTGGCGCACACCGACGTGGCGACCGCTGTCAGCGAGTCACTCGGCGCGATCCTCGTCCTCCTGCTCGTCGTCTCGGTGATCGGCTCCATCCGTCGCGGCTGATGTCGGACCGTGACAGTGGGCGATGAGTCGGTACGCTGTGGAAGGTGACCGACCTGGAGGGCACGCAAGCATCGTCCGTCGACGATGCCGCCCGGTCCGGCTTCTCCTTGTCGGCGTTGCTCGGCGTCGGCGCGGTCAGCGCGCTGGGCCTGACGTGGTTCCTCGTCTCGTGGCTCGTGCTCGGCAGCCCGCTCACCGACGCGATCGGCGAGACGGTCGGCAGCCTGGCCGCGATCCTGCTGATCGTCTCCATCATCGGCGCCGCCCGCGCATCGGACCCCACCGGCCGCGGCTGACACCCCACACCCACCGGCGAGCTGATCGCTATCCGCCATGACAGGCCGCACCGCCGGTAGGTGCCGTACTCACACGCGCACCACGCCGCGCCGGGCGACGACCTCACCGACCGGGAATGTTGGCGTCGCGGGGCTGGTGGGCGGGTCATGGCAGCGGCCGACCGGGTGTTTGTCGCGACCGCAAGGTCGCGTCGTGGCCTTGGCCGGGTGGGTCGCGGAGGCGCCCGGCCGGCGGCCATGAAAGACCAGCTATGCGGGGCCCTCTTCGGGTGCGGCGGCGGTGATTCGGTGGAGGGCGAACGTGTGCAGCATCTCGGTCCGCTCGTCCTCGGCGCGCAGGTAGCCGCCGCCCATGGAGACGGGCCTGACCAGGCGGGACGCGGTGGCGCCGTGGGAGTCGACATAGCCGACCCAGACGCGGGTCTTGTCGCGCAGCGCCTGCTGGAGGATCTCCAGCGCCTCGGTGTGGGACGACGTGCTGGAGCCGTTGGCGCGGACGGTCACGGGGGCGCGGCGGGCGACCCTGGCGGCGGCGTCGCCCTTGCGGATCTGCTCGATGACGCCGGCGAGGCGGGGGCTGGAGAGGCGGGCCGCGGCGGCCGGGTCCTCGATGCCGCGGTGTGCCCAGCTGGGGCGGGGTGGGCCGCGGCGGGCCTTCGGGCGGGTGAGGACGGCGGCGCCGGTCGAGTCTTCCTGGACGGGCGGGTAGCCGGCGTCGCGGAGGGCCTCCAGCAGTCTCGCGGGGGTGTGGCGGCTGGCGAGGACGGTCGGTGCGAGGCGGCGCAGCGTCAGCGGCTGGAGGCGGCGGTCGGCGAGAACCTCGGCGATCAGGGACTCGTCGTCGCTGCGGACATAGGAGTTGGCGGAGCCGATGCGCATGCCGCCATGGCGGCGGGCCATGTCGTCGATGAGGTAGGTGAGCGTCTGCGGGACGGGGGTGCGGGACCGACGGGCGAGGAGGGCGTGCAGGTCGGCGGCGCTGTAACCGGCGTCGAGGCTGCGGCGGACCGAGTCGGCGGTGATGCGGAAGACGCTGGCGGACTCCTGCACGCCGAGGAGCTCCAGCTCGCCGGCGAGGGTCGGCTCGGGTGGGCCGGGGACGATGACGGACAGGTCGGCCTGCAGCAGGACGTGGTCGACCGGGGCGGGCAGGAGCGTGTCGAGCAGGGCGGCGGAGCCGGTGAGGGCGGTGCCGTCAGGGGCGTTGAGGCCGAGCGGGTCGTCGGTGTCGACGCTGCCCGACGTGACCTCGTCGAGGAGGAGCCGGCCATAGCCGGTGAGGCCGTCATAGCCGATCAGGCCGAGGAGGGCGGCCTCGGCGAGATTGGCCTCCACCACCGCGGCGGCGCCGCGGGAGACCCGGCGCGGGGTGCGCCACGACAGCAGGTCGACCACGTCGGACGGGGCGATGGTGGCGCCGGGCGGCAGCTCGGCCAGGACCTGCAGCGCGGCGCGGCGCTGGGCGGGTGCACCGGGGCGGGACAGCTCGGGCGCCAGCGCGTTGAACGGGCGGTCGCGGTCGTCCCGCTGGCCGATCAGCGACGGGGCGCGGGTCATCGTCAGCCAGGTGACGGCGACGCGGTGCCAGCGGGCGGCGATTCCGCACGCCCGCCACACGTCATAGGCGACGGTCGGCAGGAAGACGCTCTCGACCCGCTTGTTGTCGATGATCTCCTCGCCGAGAAGCCCGGCGGCGGCGGCGATCTCGATCATGAGGGCGGTGGCCTGCTCGTCGACGCCGACGAGCTTGGCGAAGCGGCGCAGCTCGCGCACGCCCATGCCGCCGGACCGCAGCACCGACGGCGGGTCGGCGTTGACCGCCTCGATCAGCGTCTCGAGATTGCGCACCAGCTCCAGGACCTGGCCCGCGCCGGCGCGGTCGAGCTGGGCGGCGTCGCGGGTCGGCGTGTCGACCTGTGGCGGGTCGGGATGCAGCTGGCCGAGCGGGCCGCCGTCGCGGCGCAGCACGAGCGACACCTCGACGGGCAGCTCGACGGCGTCGCGGCTGACGGCGACCAGCAGGTGCTGCTCGACCAGCCAGCGGACGGGGGAGTCGGGGTCGGAGCGCAGGCTGGCTGGGGTGACGGTGCCGACGGGCGGGCCGGCGGCGAGCCGGTCGAGCACCGCGCGGGCGGCGGGTGGCGCGGCGAGCAGCGTGCGGCGCAGCCTCGCGGCGTCGGCGACCAGGGCGCCGGCGAGCGGGTCGAGCTCGGCGGCGGGCCGGCCGAGCCCCGCCGGATAAGGCGAACAGACCTCGTCGACGGCGCCGACGATGCGCAGCGCGCTGTCGTGCCCGAAGACGATGCCGTGCTGCAGGAGCAGGTCGATCGCGCCCCGCACCCTCGCCGCCTCGACGCCGGACGCCGCGGTGAGCGCCAGGACCGTCTCGGTGGACGTGGTGTGGCCGATGCGTGTGTACCGCAGTGCGTCGAGGATCTCGAGGGTGAACGTGTCGAGCCCGTCGAGCGCCCGGGCCACCGCCACCCGGGACTGGGCGCGGTGCGCCAGCGCCGAGAAGTCCGACGGCGGGGGGATGACCAGGTCCGGGCGCAACCGGATGAGCGCCATCAGCCCGTCGTCGGGCAGGGCGCGGAAGTGGTCTGCGAGCGAGGTAGTCATCTCACCTCATACGCTAACCGCCCCGTATGACAAAAGAGGGCGGGGCCGACGGCCCCGCCCTCTTTCGAAGGGGGTTGTTACTTCAGACCGTTGCTCACCGCGGTGATCAGTTCACCGTTGGTGGTGTCGCCCGAGAGCTCCCAGAAGAAGGAGCCGCCGAGGCCCTGCTGCTTGGCGTAGCTCATCTTGCCGGCGATGGTGGCCGGGGTGTCGTAGCTCCACCAGTTGCTGCCGCACTTGGCGTACGCGGTGCCGCCGACGGTGCCGGTGGCCGGGCAGGTGTTCTTGAGGACCTTGTAGTCCTCGATGCCCGTCTCGTACGTGCCGGGTGCGCCGCCGGTCGCCGTGCCGCCGGGCGCGGTCTGGGTGACGCCGGTCCAGCCACGGCCGTAGAAGCCGATGCCGAGCAGCAGCTTGTTGGACGGGACGCCCTTCGCCTTGAGCTTGGCGATCGCGGCCTCGGAGCAGAAGCCGGCCTGCGGGATGCCCGAGTAGCAGCTCAGCGGCGAGTGCGGGGCGGTCGGGCCCTGCGCGGCGAACGCACCGAAGTAGTCGTAGGTCATCGGCATGAACCAGTCGAGGTTGCCGACCGCACCGGCGTAGTCCGCCGCGTCGATCTTGCCGCCGTTGCTGCCGTCAGCCGTGATGGCCGCGGTGACCAGCTTGCTGGTGCCGAACTTGGCGCGCAGCGCCGAGATCACGTTCTTGAACGCAGCCGGGCCGCTCGCGTCGCACTGCAGGCCACAGGCGTTCGGGTACTCCCAGTCGATGTCGATGCCGTCGAAGACACCGGCCCAGCGCGGGTCGTTGACCAGGTTGTAGCAGGAGTTCGCGAACGCGGTCGGGTTGGCGGCGGCCTGGGTGAAGCCGGCCGACCAGGTCCAACCACCGAAGGACCAGATCACCTTCAGGTGCGGGTACTTCGCCTTGAGCTTCTTGAGCTGGTTGAAGCTGCCGCGCAGCGGCTGGTCCCAGGTGTCCGCGACGCCGTCGACCGAGTCGGCCGCCGTGTACGCCTTGTCGTAGTCGGCGTAGCTGTCACCGATGGAGCACTGGCCGCCGGTGGTGTTGCCGAACGCGTAGAGGATGTGCGTCAGCTTCGCCGCCGAGCCGCTCGTGTCGATGTTCTTCACGTGGTAGTTGCGGCCGTAGACGCCCCACTCCGCGAAGTAGCCGACGACCTTCTGGCCGCTCGGGGGGTTCGTGGTCGGCGGGTTGGAGGTCGGGGGGTTCGAGGTGGGCGGGTTCGACGTCGGCGGCTTGGAGGTCGGCGGCGTCGTGGTCGGCGGGTTGGTGGTGGGGGTGCCACCGCTACAGGTCACACCGTTGATCTTGCAGTTGGTCGGCGGCTTCGCGCCGCTGCCGTTCATGCCCCAGCTGAAGCTGGCGCCGGCGGCGAGCGACGAGGCCCACGACTTGTTCTTCGCCACGTAGTGCTGGCCGGTGCGCACGACGTCGGCGTCCCAGAAGCTGGTGATCTGACCGCCCGTGGGCAGGTCGAACTCGAGAGTCCATCCGTTGATGGCGCTTGAGGTGCCGTTGGTGATCTTGTACGTGGCGCCCCAGCCGCTGCCCCAGTCCTGGTCGACCGTGAACGTTGCGCTGAGGTTGCCGGCGGCGTTGGCGGTAGTGGTGACGATTGGGACGACGGCCCCGGCCACTGCCAGCGCGGCGGCGACGATGAGGCCGTTGCGGACGGATCGTTTCATCGCGTCTCCTGGATGATCCTTTAGGAAACTTTCCTAAAAGTATTGGAGACGTTAGTGGCCGAAGTCTCACCTCGTCAACTGGTGACCGGTGGGTATTTCGATGGCTTACCTATCGTGACCTGGGCATCCTTAAGGGTGTCTCAACAACCGGTTGTCATTGGCTTTGACCTTGACATGACGCTCCTCGACACTCGGCCAGGAATCGCGGCTGCGTATCGCGCCCTCACAGCGCGTACTGGCGTCCATGTCGACGCCGATCTGGCGGTGTCCCGTCTCGGACCACCGCTCAGGACGGAACTATCCGAGTGGTTCCCTCCTGAGTCGGTCGAGGAGGCTGTCGTTATTTATCGGAGTTTGTACGAGCATCACGCGATCGCTCCGGCGTTGGTGCTGCCCGGTGCCCTGGCCGCCCTTGCGGCGGTGCGCGCGGCCGGAGGCCGGATCGTGGTGATCACGTCGAAGCTCGGCAGGCTCGCTTCACTGCATCTCGCGCATCTGGACATTCCGGTCGACGAGGTGCATGGCGACGTCTTCGCCGCGGAGAAGTCGACGGTACTGAAGGCGGTGGGCGCGACGGCGTACGTCGGGGATCACGTCGCCGACATGCAGGCCGGAGTCCTGGCCGGCGTGCCCGTCCTGGGTGTCACCACCGGACCCTGCTCGGCCGCGGAGCTGCAGGCCGCGGGCGCGACGGCCGTGGCCGCCGACCTGCACGCGTTCCCCTCGTTTCTCAAGGGCGTGATCTCGGTTGGCCGTCCGCCAAGCGGTGACTAGCCTTGAGGTGTTGTGGGTGGGACGGGTCAATCACTGGGGAGCAGGACAGCGTGCCGACGGGTCGAGTGAAGTGGTACGACCAGGAGAAGGGTTTCGGGTTCCTCACCAGCGACGATGGCGGCGACGTCTTCGTGCACAAGGCGGCGCTGCCGACTGGTGCGGGTGAGTTGAAGACCGGCCAGCGGGTCGAGTTCGGGGTGGTTGACAGCCGCAAGGGCGCTCAGGCGATGCACGTCAAGTTCGTCGATGCGCCGCCCTCCGTGACCGAGGCCCGCGCTGTCGCCAGCCGCCGCCAGCCGGACGAGTTGCACGGCCTGATCGAGGACATGATCAAGGTCCTCGAGGCGAAGATCCAGCCTGACCTGCGGCGGGGGCGCTACCCCGACCGCAAGATCGCGAAGACCGTCGCCGAGGCGGTCCACCTCGTGGCGCGGGAGCTGGAAGTCTAGGTTTCTGTTGCTCGTCTGGGTTGCTGTTGCTTGCTCAGTGCTTTGTTCAGGCGCCGACGAGGGGTGTGGCTGGGACCAGCCCCTCGGCGGCGGCCCTGGTCAGCAGGGCGTCGACCGCTGCGTGGCCGTCCGGGCCGAGCGACGAGGTGAACTCGTTGACGTACAGGTTGATGTGCTGGTCGACGACCGGCTGCTCCATCTCCTGGGCGTGCGCCAGCACGTAGTCACGGCTGCGGGACGGGTCGGCCCACGCCTGCCGGACCGACTCCTTGATCCACGCGGTCGCCTGCTCCGGGTCGACGCGGTCGCGGTGCGCGATGATCGCCCCGAGCGGGATCGGCAGCCCCGTGTCACCCTCCCACCACTCGCCGAGGTCGGCGAGCGCGTGCAGGCCGTGCCGCTGGAACGTGAACCGCGCCTCGTGGATCACCAGCCCCGCGTCGAACTGCCCCTTGGCCACCGCCGGCATGATCTCCGCGAACGGCACGATCTCCACGCTCTTCGGCGGCGCCCCGGCCGACCACAGGCGCATCAGCAGATACGCGGTGGTGCGGTCACCCGGCACCGCCACCGTCCTGCCCTCCAGGCTGGTGATCGCCTGGTCCTTCACCAGCACCAGCGGACCGCACCCCCGGCCGAGCGCCCCGCCGCACGGCAGCAGCGTGTACTTGTCGAGCAGCCACGGCAGCGCCGCATAGCTGACCTTGACCAGGTCGAACGCACCCCGCTCGGCAGCGGTGTTGGTGACGTCGACATCGGCGAACGTCACGTCGAACGCGGGCGCCCCCGGCACCAGCCCATGCGCGAGCGCATGGAAGACGAACGTGTCGTTGGGGCACGGCGAGAATGCGAGCGAGAGCGTCACAACCCCGAATCTAACGCCGTTCGCCGCCACCGCACGACGAGTCGCGAAACGCCCAGTGTGACCCTTACTACGCAGTCGACACCCGTGAATCCCGCCCTGTGCCCGGGGCGAGGATCACCGCCAGAGCCGCGCTGCTCGCCGACCACCCAGTCAATGGCGTGCCAGGCGGCGCCGCGCTGGGGCCGACACGGCTCGGCGTCCTCGATCACCTGGGGTGCCGAGTGGGCGACGTCACCCGGCGCCCGCCGAGGCTGGCCACGGTCACGGGTGACGCGCAGTGATCTGAAGATGGCGGATCCAGGCAGCAGGGGTGTGGGCCGTCAAGGCATGGGCGATCTCTCCGGCAGTTGCGGGGTCGGTCTTGTGCTGGTGGCGGAGGGTCTGGCTGTGCGGGAGGCGATGCCCGGCTGCGCTGGTGGCGACGACGGCTGGCTGTCGTCGCGTCAGGCCCTGGCGGCAAGGGCTCTGGCTGTGCGGTGGCGGCGGAGGCCGGCCGCCGTCGACTCAGGCCCGAGGACTTGCGGCCGGTGCAGGCGGCGTGATCCGGTCCGGCCAGTCGGTGGTGGTGCGAGGCGGCTTGATCGGCCGCGGCCGGGTCGGTGGTGCGGAGGTGGCGTGATCTGGCCTGGGTGGGTCGGTGGTGGGGGCGTGATTGGGTTCGGCCGGTCGGTGGCGCGGAGCGACGCGGTCTCGGGTGTGGGGTCAGCGGCCGGCGAGGGTGGCGAAGGCTTCGCGGAGGGTTTCGAGGGCTTGGGGGATGCGCCAGGCGGCTCGGTCGCGAGGGCCGACGGCGTTGGAGATGGTGCGGATCTCGCCGAAGGCGGTGCCTGGCCAGAGGCGGGCGGCGGCGGCGACGCCGAAGCCCTCCATCGCCTCGGCGACGGCGTCGGGGTGCCGCTTCTGGATGGCCTCCTTGGTTTCGGCCGTGCCGGTGACCGTGGAGACGGTGAGGACGGGGCCGCCGACCGCCTCGGGGAGGGCCTGGCGCAGGGTGCGGAGCAGGGCCGGGTCGGCGTCGTAGCGGCTGGTGCCGAAGCCGAGGTCGTCGACGCTCTCGAAGCCGTCGGCGCCGGCGGCGCCCAGGTCGGCGCCGATGCTCTCGGTGGCGACGACGAGGCCGCCGATCTCGACGCGCCCGGCGAAGCCGCCGGCGATGCCGGTGGAGAGGATCACGCCGAAGGGCCGGCCGTCGTGAACGGCGGTCGTCGCGAACTGGGCCGTCACGGCCGCCGCGGCGGCGGGGCCGACCCCGGCGGCGACGACGACGATCGGGGCGCCGGACTCGAGGTCGTCGGGCTGCGGGTCGGTGATGCCGAGGCCGGCGAGCACCTTGGCCCGCTCGACCTCGACAGCGGTGACGATCAGCGCGCGGTCATGTCCCAGGAACGGTCTCATCGGTCGTCATCCTCCAGGGACCTGGTCGAGTCGATGCCAGACGGGCGGTACAGCGAGTATCCAGGAGGTGCCAGCGGCGCCGTCTCGTCGTCCACGTCGACGGCGGGCATACGCCGGGTCGCGTCGGTGGGCCGGCGCGGCCCGGCCGGGCCACCCGCAGGCGAGTCACCCCGTGCCGGCGAGCCGGAGCCGCCACCCGAGCCCGCACCTGCGCCAGAACCAGAGCTCGAGCCGGCGGCTGGGCCGGTGCCAGCCGGTGTGTTCGCGGGGTCGGCGGAGCGGCGGCGCCACCCGAACCGGCGGCGGGAGCCATCGCCCCCGGCACTCTGATCGACGGTCTGGGTCTCGTCGCTCGTGCGGGACTGGAACGGCATCCGCCGGGTCGCCCCAGCACCAGCCCCAGCACCAGCGCCTGCCCGGGAACCGCCGGTGCCGCTTGTCGCAGCGCCCGTCCCGCCGCCCGACGCCGAGCCGGCAGGACGGGGCACGGTGGTGGCATCGGACCCGCCCCGCTGGCCGGACCCGCCGCCGCTTCCGGACCCGCTGCCGGAACCGCCGCCGGAACCGCCCGGCCCACCCGACCAGCCACCCGAGCCGGCGGAACCGCCGCCGGGCGCACCAGGCCCGCTGGCCGAGCTGCCGGCGGCGACAGGGTCAGTGGGCTGCTCGTCGTGGTCGAGCGGGGCGCCGCGGAGGCGCTCCTTGCGCAGGGCGATCGCCGACCAGACGGCCTTGACCGCGCCGAGCGTGATGAACACGGCGGCCACGATCATGCCCCAGCCGCCGGTGAACGGGATGAGCCCGACGGCGCCGCCGAGGACCCAGGCGACCATGAGCAGCGTCTCGGAATGGGCGAAGGCGCTGGCCCTCACCTGCTCGTCGGCGCGCTCCTGGATCGAGGCGTCGACGGCGAGCTTGGCCAGGCCGCTGGCGATGGCTGTGACCAGGCACAACAGCGCGACCGCGCCGAGCGAGCCGCGGTCGGCGGCGATCAGCGCCACGAACGCCGTCAGGCCGATGCCGACCGCCTGCAGCAGGGCGGGCCGATGGATGCGCAGCCGGGTGCCCACGGCGGTGGCCAGGAAGGAGCCCACGCCGAGTGCGCCGGCCACGACCACGACCGCCACCTTCTCGGACAGCTGCCACGGGCCGAGCCCGACCGGCAGCGAACGCTCCTTGATCGCGAACGCCAGGAACAGCGTCAGGAACCCGTAGAGCGCGCGCAGGGTCGCGCTGCCGATCAGGGCGCCGATGACGACCCGGCCGGCGAGCACCTTCGCGCCGCGGTGGCTCGGCCGCTGCAGGACACGCGGGACCTGCTCGGGCGGGTCGGAGTCGGCGCGCGGCGGCAGCCGCAGGGACGTGACCATCCCGTAGAAGAACACGATGATCGACAGTCGCAGCGGCCACTGCGGGCCGAACTGGGCCGCGATCAGGCCGACGGGCAGCACCAGAGCGCCCGCGAACGTGCCGTAGACGGAGGCACGGGCGCCGGCCTCGGACAGGCCGAGCCCCTTGGGCAGCACGCGGGGGACCGCGGCGCTGCGGGCCACGCCATAGGCCCGGGACAGCACGAGCATGCCGAACGCGGCCGGATAGAGCGCCCAGCCGGTGAGGTGCTCGGAGATCAGGACCGCGAGGAAGGCCCGCCCGAGCATCGTGACGGCGAGCGCATAGCGGCGGCCGTGCCGGAACCGGTCGAGCACCGGCCCGACGATCGGCGCCAGCAGCGCGAACGGCAGCATCGTCACGATCAGATACAGCGCGACCCGGTCGCGGGCCTGGCCCGCCGGGACGGAGAAGAAGATGGTGCCGGCGAGCCCGAGCGCGACGAGGGTGTCGCCGGCGCAGGAGGCCGCGTGCAAATCGAGCAGGCGGAGCATGCCGGTCTCGCCGCCGGCGCCCTTCTGGCGGACGCGCAGCAGGTTGCGCCCCACGAAGCGGCTGGCCTTGGCGCCGCCGACGGTGGCGACCCGTGCTGCCCGCGCGGTCGTCACCACGGTCTGCGCCACACCTCGAATCACCGACATGCCCCCATCCTGAACCATGGGTGCGACAGTTTCCGGCCACGCCGGGGCCACCGTGCTCGCCGGGCGTGGCGATGAGGAACAATGGTGGGGTGACAGCCTCGACTTCCCAGACCCGTTCCAGCGGCCGCGCGGGGAAGCCCGACCAGGTCTGCGCGGACGCCGTGGAGATCGCCCGCCTCGGGCTGGACGTCGTCGATCCCGAGCACATCGGCGAGCATCTCGGCGTCGTCTCCGAAGGTGAGCGGCTCGTCACACATTTCTTCGCCTGTGGCCTGCCCGGATACCGGGGCTGGCGCTGGGCGGTGAGCGTCACCAGGATCCCGCGCAGCAAGCAGGTGACGATCTGCGAGTCGACGCTGCTGCCCGGCCCCGAGGCGCTGCGCGCCCCCGAGTGGGTGCCCTGGCAGGAGCGGCTCCAGCCCGGCGACCTGGGTGTCGGCGACCTGCTGCCGACGCCGCCGGACGATGTACGACTGGCGCCCGGCTATGTGCAGTCCGACGACCCGGCGGTCGAGGACGTCAACTGGGAGCTCGGTCTCGGCCGGGTCCGCGTGCTGTCGCGCGAGGGGCGGCTGGACGCCGCGCAGCGGTGGTATGACGGCGACCGGGGCCCCAACGCGCCCATCTCCGTGGCCGCGCCGAGCTCCGCCCGGTGCGGGTCGTGCGGCTTCTACATGCAGCTCGCCGGCTCGATGCGGCAGGCGTTCGGCGTGTGCGGCAACGAGTACGCGCCCGACGACGCCCAGGTCGTCTCCGTCGACCACGGCTGCGGCGCGCACTCCGAGGTGCTGATCGAGCAGGTCCAGGCGGTCGACGAGCTGCCAACGGTGTTCGACGACAGCGAGGTCGAGTCGGTGTCGGTCAGCCGGGCGCACGGCTCGGTCGACGAGTCCGAGCCCGCCGAGCCCTATGGGCACGGCTGAGTCCGGCTATCAGGAGCGACCGTCGCGGGTGCTGGCCGCGACGGTCTGGCGGCTGAGCCCGGACCCGGGCAACGAGGACGGCGAGTTCCGCATCCTGCCCGACGGCTGCATGGACGTCATCCATCAGCGGGGCGGCGAGCTGCTGGTGGCGGGCCCCGACACGGTCGCCAAGCTCGGGAGGAGCCCGGCCGGCCTCTCGTACACGGGGATCCGCTTCGATCCGGGGACCGCTCCGGGCCTGCTCGGAGTCCCCGCGGACGAGCTGCGCGACCAGCGGGTGCCCTTGGCGGCGCTGTGGCCCTCCGCGCGCGTCAGGCGCCTCACCGAGCTGCTCGACGAGGCCGCCGACCCGGCTCGCGCGCTCGAGGACGCGTTCCAAGGGGCGGCATCCGAAAGGAACGACAAACCGGACGAGCTGTGGGTGCCAGCGGTGGTCGAGCGGCTCAGGGCGCGGCGGCCGGTCGCGGCGATCGCCGCGGACGTGGGCCTCAGCGAGCGCCAGCTGCACCGCTGTGGCCTGGGCCTTTTCGGGTACGGGCTGAAGACCCTCGCCCGGATCCTCCGCGTCAACGCGGCGCTGGACCTGGCCCGCGGCGGCATGCCGTTCGGCCTGGTGGCCGCCGCCAGCGGCTACGCCGACCAGGCGCACCTCTCGCGGGAGGTGAAAGCGCTGGCCGGCGCGCCGCTGCGGGAGGTCATCGGATAGCGCTGTAGAGGTCGACGGGGTTGCCGTCGGGGTCGTGCAGGATCGCGTACCGCTGGCCCCAGAAGGCGTCCCAGGGTGCCTTGTGCCCGCCGTACCCTGCGGAGATCAACGAGTCGTAGACCTTGTCGACCTCGGCGGGCGTGTCGCACTCGAAGCCGATGGCGGACCGGCCGGTGCCGACCGGCGGCGTCCATTCGGGGTCGAACGAGCGGATCGTCTCCTCCGTGTCCCACGCGATCCTCATGCCGCCGCCCAGGCTGCACTCGGCGTGCGGGGCGGCGTCCTGATCGGCCGGGATGTCCAGCCCGAGCTGCCGGTAGAAGGCCAGTGACCTGGCCATGTCCGTCACGACGATGCCGATGTAGTTCAGTGTGGGTGCCATACCCCAGAGGCTAGGCGCCGCCGGTCTCCCCGGTCTTGAACGAATCGGACGCCGCCCGCCGGCGCTTGCGGTTCCGGTCGTGGACGACCATGGTCAGCCCGCCCGGAATGCCCCACAGCACTCCGGCCACCGCGATGCCGAACCAGTCGCCGTGCCCGGCGTCGGCCAGCTCGTCGCGGAACGGCAGCATCACGAGCACCGCGAGGATCCACAAGCCGATCCCGGCGAGGGCGAACGGCACCATCGGCGGGTCGAGCGGCTTCGGCTGGCTGGTCACGCCCGACACGGTACTCCCGTGATCGCGAACACAGGTCGTTAGCCAAGCTTATTAGGTAAGCTAACGATTGTGATGGTGCGAACTCCGAAGATCACTGGCGCGCAGCTGGCGGCGGCGTTGCGGGACAGCATCACCCGGCTCAACCGCAGGCTGCGGCAGGCCCGGCCGATCGGCGACCTGACGATCACCCAGCTGTCCGCATTGACCAGCCTCGAACTCAACGGCGCGCTGACACCCCGCGAGCTGGCCGACGCGGAGCGCGTGCAGCCGCCGACGCTCACCAAGATCGTCGCGAAGCTGGAGGAACGCGGCCTCGTCCAGCGGACCCCGCACCCGACCGACGGCAGGCAGGTCATCCTCGCCGCGACCGAGTCCGGCCGGGCGGTCGTCGTCGAACACCGCCGCGCCCGCGACGAGTGGCTGGCCAGGCGGCTCGCCTCGCTCTCCCCGGACGAGCGCGAGACGCTCGCGAAGGCGGCCGAGATCCTCGGCCGATTAGGTCGAAGCGAATGAGCGTCTTCAGTTCGCTGAGGGTCCGCAACTACCGGTTGTTCAGCACCGGACAGTTGGTCAAGCTCCTCGGCACATGGATGATGTTCGTCGCGCAGGACTGGCTCGTCCTGCAGCTCTCGCACAACTCCCCGACTGCGCTGGGTGTCGTCACCGCGCTGCAGTTCACTCCCGTTCTGCTGCTCACACTGTACGGAGGGCAGCTCGCCGACCGGTTCGACAAGCGCCGGCTGCTCCTCTTCGCCAATGCCGGATCGGCCCTGGTCGCGACCCTGCTGGGCGTCCTGGTCGTGACCGGCGTCGTGACCCTCTGGTGGGTCTTCGTGACGGCCGGCCTCTTCGGCGTGATCAGCGCGATCGAGACGCCGGTGCGGCAGGCGTTCGTCTCCGAGCTCGTCGGCCCAGAGCTGCTGCCCAACGCGCTGTCGCTGTCCGCCGCCACGTTCAATGCCGCACGGGTCGTCGGGCCGGCGGTCGCGGGGCTGGTCATCGGGCTGCTGCACGAGCGCACCGGCCCGATCTTCCTGTTGACGGCCGGGCTGTGCCTCGCGCCGCTGGTGGGGCTCTCCCGCATGCGCGCCGCCGAGCTGTTCCGGGTGGACCGGCCGCCGGTGTCGGCCAGCGATGCCCGTACCGCCGACGGACTCCGCTACGTGAAGCGCCGCCCCGACCTCAGCCTCGCCATCCTCCTGGTGCTCGCCGTGGGCCTGTTCGGCTTCAACTTCCAGCTCACCCTCGCGGTCCTCGCCAAGGTCGAGTTCAAGGTCGACGCGGCGTACTTCGGCTTGCTCACCACCGCGCTCGCCGTCGGCGCGCTCGGCGGTGCCCTGGCCAGCTCCCGCCGCCGCGCCCGCCCCTCGGCCTACGTGGTGCTCGCCGCCGCGGTGCTCTTCGGGGGGTTCGAGACGCTGGTCGGGTTCGCGCCCACGTTCGTCACGGCCGTGCTGCTCCTCCTGCCGACCGGCTTCTTCATGATCTACTTCGCACAGGCCGCCAACCAGCGCGTCCAGCTCGGGACGGACCCGGAGTTCCGAGGGCGGGTGATGGCGCTGTACGTCCTGGTCTTCCTCGGCACCACGCCGTTGGGCGCGCTGGTCATCGGCTGGTGCTCCGAGCGGTACGGGCCGCGCTCCGGCATCTGGGTCGGCGGGCTGGTGTCCGTCCTCGCCACGCTGGTGATGGGCGCCATGCAGTTGCGCAGGGTCGGCGGGAAGGTGCGGGTGCACCTGCGGCCGAGCCCGCACCTGCACGTCTTCGAACCGGCCCGCAAGGACACCCCCGCCTTTGAGCTGCGGGTCCCGGCCGTTCGCTGATTTTTTGTCGTACCCATGTGGTTAGGTCGCGGGCATGGAGCGATCGCGATTGCTGGAGTGTCTTGCCGCTGACTACGGGCGGCTTCGGGAGGTGGCGGCGTCGGACCTGACCGCGGCGGTGCCGAGCTGTCCCGGCTGGACCGTCGCCGACCTGGTCAGGCACGTGGCCGAGGTCTACCTGCACAAGGCCGAGTCCATGCGGCTCAACGCCTTCCCCGACCCCTGGCCACCGGCCGGCCTCGACGCCGAGGGGCCGATCGCGCTGCTCGACCGGGGCTATGCCGACCTCGTCGCCGAGTTCGCGGCCCGTGCCTCCGACGAGCCGTCGCGCACCTGGCACGAGCCCGACCAGACCGTCGGCTTCTGGGTCCGGCGGATGGCGCAGGAGACCGTCATCCACCGCCTCGACGCCGAGCTGGCGCTCGGGGTGCCGGTCGCCGAGATCCCCGACGACCTGGCGATCGACGGGATCGACGAGGTGCTGAAGCTCTTCGTCGACTACGGGTCGCACGCGTGGCGGGAGGAGTTCGAGTCGGTGCTCGCCGACGCCAAGGGCCGCACGGTGATCGTCGGCGTCAACGGCGGGCCGGGCTGGCTGCTCCGCACCGATTCGACCGGCGCCACCGTCACCGACGCCGACCCGTCGGCGTCCGCCACGATGCTCTTGGACGCCACGGTGAGCGGGACGGCGCCGGGCGTGCTGCGCTGGCTCTGGTCCCGCGAGTCCCCGGGCGTCTCGGAGGTCGTGTCCGAGGGCGACGACACCGCCTTGGCCGAGCTGCGCGGGCTGCTGGTGGCCTCGACGCAGTAGGCACGCCGTCACGCCCGCCTGCCGCTGTCCGGGCGGGCCGGTCGCCAGTCTGGCCGCCGTGTTGGTTGTCAGGTCGGTCCCCGGGTGGGGCTCGGTGCGCGGCTGGGCGAGCGCGGCGCCGGCGATTGCTGCACGGGCGCGACGGTCGCCAGGCAAAGCCGGGGCGAGCAGGCAAGGCCGGGGCGGGTGGGCGAGAGCCGTGGGGGCGCAAGGCCTCAAAGGCTCGGGCTGCGGGATCGGCCTGTGGGGGCGGCAGGCCTCACGGGTTCGGGTCGCGTGGGTTCGGGCTGCGGGATCGGGCCTGTGGGGGCGGGCCTGTGGGGGCGGGCCTGTGGGGCGGCAGGCCTCGCGGGTTCGGGTCGCGCGGGTTCGGGCTGTGGGGTCGAATCGTGGGGGCGGATCACGGGGGTCTGGCCACCTGACTCGGAGGTCGGGCGTCGGAGGTCGGACTGCGGGCTTCCGTGCCACGGCCGGCCGCGGGGGTTCTGGACTACCCGGCGCGCTGGTGTCGTGGGGCAGGGCGTGGCAGTCGGGACGGTTGATTCAGAAGGGAGCGTGCGGGCGGCAGCAGGTTGCGGTTGCTGGTGGGGCGAGATCGGCTGGCCGACGGGGGCGGCCGATCGAGCAGCGAAGGCGCCGTCGTGCGGCATCGCGTCCGGGTGAGATGCGGTCACGGCAGCGCCCGGAGCGACCACTTCGGACAAGCCGGACCACGAGGACCACGGGTTCGAGCCCGGCGCCCGGATTCGCTGGTCAGCGATGCCTCACAAGAAAGCCGGCAGCGGCACGGGCACAGACCTGCCGGCATCCTCCGGGCGCTGCGGCGCTGGAGGAGTCAGCGCGGTGGCGGGGCGGGCTGCCGGGGTGAGGGTTGACGGGGGTGGGGATGATCGAGGGCCGGACGGCAGCACGGTCTCGGCGGGGCGGGGCGGGGGGGGCCTCGGCGTCGCCCCGCACCCCCCGCAAAAGGTGGAGGCCCGGAAGCAAAAACGGACGGTTAGGGAAAAAATTTGGGAAAAAGAGTAGAAAAAAGT